>JBKQHN010000001.1:0-34041 GCA_052148755.1 Beijerinckiaceae bacterium
CCGACTTGCCGACCATGCTCGTCGAAGCGTTTCGCGCGACGCTTGAAGAAGTCGTCGAGGCCGATGTCATTTTGCATGTGCGCGACATCGCGCATGAAGATTCGGATGCGCAAAACTCCGACGTCAACGCCGTGCTGGCCGAACTGGGAATCGACGGCGCCTCGGCGGCGGCGTCCGGCAAGAGGAAGCAGCATGTCTTTGAGGTCTGGAACAAGGTCGATCTTCTGGAGCCCGGCCGGCGGCTCGGCTTGCTCAATGCGGCGGAGCGCCGGCCCAAGCAAAGCCGGCCGATGATTGTCTCGGCCTTGACCGGGCAGGGTGTCGACGACCTTCTTGCTGCGCTAGAGGCGAATTTCACGGCGGAGCACGCCGTCTTCGATCTCTGTGTCGACGCTGCCGATGGCCGTGGCCTCAATTGGATCTATGAGAACAGCGAGGTTGTGGCGCGCCGGGAGCCGCTTGATGGAACGATTTGCTTGACGATCAGAACGTCGCCGGAGCGAGCCGAGGCCATGCGACGGAAGTTTCGGCTGGCTCCCGATCTCAGCGAGGCAGAGAAGTTCGTTCCGGCTCAGATCTGCGCCGCAAAGACGAGATAGGCGCAGATTTCGGCGAGCTGCTGCGCCGCACCCGCGACATCACCCGTTTGCCCTCCGATCGCGCGGCGCGCGGCGAGCGTGACGACGCCGGCGCCGGCGGCGCTCGCCACAAGAGCCGCGAGGATTCGCGCCAAGCTTTCTCCTGCGAGCATGGGTAGCAGGGCGAGGATACAGGCGCTCGCTGCGGCAAAGGCCAGCACGGCCCGCGACGGGTTGGCTGCCAAAAGGCCGGTCCCTTGCGAGCGTGCCGGCGGCAGAAGCCATATTGGCAAGAGGCACAGGCCGCGCGAGGTCGCCGCCGTTGCGATGAGGACGAGTGCGGCGAGCGCGAGACTTTGCCCCGCGATGCTGGCAAGGCTCGCGCCACGCAGCAGCAGCGCGAGGATCAAAGCCAGTGTGCCGAACGTCCCGAGCCGCGAATCCTTCATGATTTCGAGCCGCCTCTCAGGCGTTGCGCCGCCGCCGAAGGCATCGGCGCAATCGGCCAATCCGTCTTCGTGCATTGCGCCGGTCAGTGAGATGAGCGCCGTCAGCGCGAGAAGGGCGGGGAGCGGTGCTGGCAAGCCGAGCTTTGCAGCAAGGCAGAGACATGCGGACGCGCAAGCGCCGATCAGAGCGCCGGCAAGCGGCAGTGCGCGTGCGGGCGATTGCGTGAGCGGCCGATAGGGCTCGCTCTCAAAGGCGAAGACGCGAATCGGCAGCCGCGTGCAAAACCTCAAACACGTGAGGAGATCGGCGGTTAGGGGCTGTACAAAAGCGAAAATGGCGGCGCGACTGTCCTGCATGTTCGTCAAAACCTGTTTATCCTCGGCTGCGGCTTGCGCCGCGCCCGAGCGCTTGTTACTTACAACCGGCACTCCGGCCAAAGCAAAGGCTCTTGCGGCAAAAAGCTCTACTCCGAGCTCGTGGCAGGGGCGGGTGCCGCGTCTTGCGCCATTCGGCCGCACGCGAAGAGGGTTGATGCGGACGCCTGCGCCTCAGCCGAGCGCGCGGCCTAATTTTCTGACAGTCAGATACCAGCACCGAGACACGCATGGCCGAACCGCGCCGAACCCTTGCTCCTGTCGAACGCCTCGAAGGCGCACGTTTCCTCATTGTCGAGGCGCGCTATTATGAAAATATCGGAGCCATGCTGCTTGAGGGTGCGCAGGCGGCCTTTACGGAAGCCGGCGCGAAGATCGATATCGTGAGCGTCCCCGGTGCGCTCGAAATTCCGATCGCTGTGGCGATCGCGCTCCATCGCGCCAACCAGAAAGACACGCCCTATCAAGGTGCGATCGCGCTCGGCTGTATCATTCGAGGCGAAACCTATCATTTCGAGACCGTTTCGAACGAAAGCGCGCGTGCGCTCATGGATCTCGCCGTAGCTCACAAGATTTGTTTCGGCAATGGCATCCTCACAGTCGAGAACGAAGCGCAGGCGCTCACGCGGGCCGATCCCCGACAAGGCGACAAAGGCGGCGACGCGGCGCGTGCGGCGCTTGCCCTCTATCGTCTCAAAGCCGGTCTGGGAGCTTCCTGATGGTCACGCCCGCAGAACGCTCTGCTGCCCGGCTCGCTGCCGTTCAGGCGCTTTATGAAATGGAAGTATCGGGCAAGGGTCTTGTCGAGACCTTGGCCGAATTCGAAACTTTTTGGATCGGCAACGAGATCGAGGGCGACCAATATAACAGCGCCGAGGTCGCGTTCTTCCGTGACATTCTGTCGGGCGTTCTCGCCAATCAAGGCCCGATCGACCGCTTAATCGACGCGACACTCGATCGCACCTGGCCTTTGACGCGCATCGATTCGGTCTTGCGCGCGATTTTGCGGGCCGGCGCCTATGAGCTGACGAAGCGTGTCGATGTACCGGTGCGCGTCGCGATCAAGGAATATGTCGATATTGGCGGCGCTTTTTTCGGACGTGAAGAAAGCGGCATGATCAATGCCGTGCTCGATACAATCGCCCGGCAGGTGCGGGCGGAGGAATGCGAAAAGCGCGCGTGAGAGCAGACGAGAGACCGCTCAGATTCGCTGCGAGAAGGTCTGACTCAGGGGGATTCCCGCATTTCTAAATCGATGCGCTTCCGGTTTGAAGGGGGCGACCTACATCCGGCTGTTCATCTGCTGAAAGCTCTTGTCCAGATCGGCTCGGGAGGCATGGATGAATTCTGCAGTCATCCCGAAACCAATCTCGAAGACATCGTTCTGCAGGCCCTTCATGACCGCGGACACAAATACCTTCGGGCTCAGATCAGCCTTGAAGTTCCCCCGCTTAGCTCGCCCACGCGGGTTGAGTTCGGTATCGACCGCGGGGGGAACGACCTCGAAGACCTTGATTCCAATCTTCGACAACTGTAGCCGAATCGCCATGCAGTAGGCGTGCAAGCCGGCTTTGCTGGCACTATAAACGGGCATGCGCGCCGCCGGCACGAAGCCCAGTCCCGAAGAGACGTTGACGATTGCGGCGCCTTTGTTCTTCGCCAACAAGGGGACGAACAGACCGGAGAGAATGACCGCGGATTCGAGGTTGACCCGAATCTCATTGTCGCCCGCCAGAAAGTCGTCGATTCCTTTGGTAAAGTCGACATCCCGTTGAACGCCCGCATTGTTGACGAGAATGTTCAGACCCGGAAAGTTGGCCGCAATCCAATCCAGCAGCGCGTTGCGATCCTCTTCCTTGGACACGTCGCAGACCCGGGTATGAAGCTCGGGATGTTTCACACGGGCGTCAAGCAGCCGCTCTGCCCTGCGACCGCAGATGACGACCGTGCTTCCAGCCTCCAGAAAGGCTTCGGCCATTGCGTAGCCAATTCCGCTGGCGCCGCCCGTAATCAGCACAATATTGCCCGAGAGCTGCATTTTTGGGCTCCTCTTTATTCGGTTGCTGGATAGCCGATCGACTGCGCGAACAGCACCCGCTGTTCTGCCCGCAGACCAATCTGCTGCGCCAGGCCGGTCTTGTCGCAGTTGTGGAACCATGCCGCCAGCCCCTGCGCGGCTGCGAACAAATAGACATTGCCGGCAATGAGGCCAGTATCAACGTAGTAGTACGACTTCTGAACTTCAGGATCATGCAATCCAGGCTCCTGAAAGCCCGCCGTGTGGGTGAGGCGGTGAATGTCGACGACGTAGATCAGTTGAACAGGAGCTTTCGCTTCGACACCTCGCTGACCAGGGGTCAGGGCGGTGGCGCGCAGATCGCCCGCGACGACGGGCGCCAACAGATTGTTGAATGCGTCATACAGATAGACGCCTTCCTTAACGGCGACATAAAGATCGATCTCCTGCGAGTTGCTGGCCGATGCGGCGGTCCTTCTGGGGACTCCAAACGGGCCTGTCTTGCGGTTCACTCCGCAGGCGGCCCACAGGAGATTGGAAAGCAGCTGCATGGGCAGTGGCGTTGCGCTGATTTCCCGCGTGGTCTTTCGCTGTTCCAGCGCGGCGAAGACCGAGCCGCCTTGGTTGTCCGCCGGCGAGGGGAGTTGAATGGCTCGCAAGGCCTGGGTTTCACGAATCGAGGCAACCATCATGTGCTCCTTGCTGGGGCCGTCGACGGGCTGCTGATCATGTGTCGGAGCAGGCTGGAGCGCGTGCCATCCGACAATAAATCCATCCTGCATTTTGGACACTTACCGGCATTTGCCTGACGAATGCCAGAATGCATTGGACAAGCATAAACTCGCGCCGTATTTCCTGCTGCGTTGATGTGCTCGCCAAGAATAGGATTGTCTTTACGCCACCATAGGCTCTTACGATGGCGTGCAATTGACTGATATCAACGCATTCTGCGCCGCACGATTAGTTCCAAAAATCAGCCATGGATGCCACAATGAACAACAAAGCAGTCTCGTTCCGCAGGCCGTATGGCGCGAATTATCAGCGCGTTCGTGGCCTGCTGGCGCGCATGGCCGGCCCTCAGGCAGAAGAAGACCCGGCTCGGGCCATATTCGCCAACGCTGTGAAGGCTCGGCCGGCGTTCCGCAGCGATGTTCGATCGGAAGTTTGGTGTTTTTTGTTTTCTGCGGCCTCTCTTTTGCGCATTCACGAATAGCTATCGAAGGTCCGCTCGGTGTCAGGAGCGCCTTCCTCTTGGTGCAAAACTCAGAACACCACGGCGCTAAAAGGCTTTGCCAACGAGAGCCCCAACGCCCGCAGTCAGTGCCACCGCAGGCGCATCCCAGGATGCCTCGCGAAGGGTTGGTTTGGGCGACGGAGCCCCTCCGGCCTTCGCTCCAAGAGCACCGATTAGTGCCAGGCACACTAACGATGTGCCGGAGTCCGTCGGCACAAGAAGACGCCGAAGTGTGCCGGTGAGCCATTCGGTCAGTCGATGGCAGGCGCACGCATCCTTGGCTCTTTTTGTCCCGTTGCGTCTCAAAGACGGCAGGCGGCAGAAGCGATTATAAATTTCGTGTTAAGGTTCGGACAAGCTTTATAGCACAAGTTGAGACTGTAAGAACTCCATTACAAAGGATGCGGCATGTCGACCTCAGCTATCTCCTCCACCACCAATATTGCCCAGACACAGGCCACCAAAGTGCCATTGACGAAAGATTCGGATGGCGATTACAAACCCGCGACCATTGCGGCCAATCCAGGCAGCGCAGCCGGCATGGTCAAGACGGCAGATGGTGATTATGCGCCTGCCGGCAGTGCAGCCGCCGTCAGTACAGCGGCTGTTCAAGCGTCTCTGAGCAATTTGAAGACTGGCGGCTGATCAATCAGCATAAATCTTGCGACGGGCGAGGCGGCTTGGGGTGCGGCTCGAGCGCCTTTCCCCGAGCTAAAACTATTCGTTGGTTCGCAATCTCGGATGAGTTCCACGGAACTCGTTCGGCATCGTGCTCTTAAACCAACATCCCAGCGATCGCGCCGCTGATCAGGGTTGCTAAAGTGCCGGAAACGATCGACCGCGGAGCGAGCGCGACGATCTCGTGCCGCCGCTCCGGCGCCATCGCCGTCATGCCGCCGATCATAATGCCGACGCTGCCGAAATTGGCGAAGCCGCATAACGCATAAGTCACGATGAGCTTGGAGCGCTCGCTCAAAGAGTCCGCCGGCAGGTGGGCGAAATCGAGATAGGCGACGAATTCGTTGAGAACGGTCTTCGTCGCCATGAGGTGTGCGGCGCTATCGAGTTCGCCCACTTCAATGCCGATCAGCCACAACAGGGGTCTGAAACCCAGCGCAAAAATCTGCTGCAGCGTGAAGGGGTCGGCTCCTGGGTGGGGGAGACGCCCGAGCCCCGCGTTGACGAGGTGGACCAGGGCGACGAGCACGATCAGCATCGCGATGATGCTGGCGACGAAGAAAATTCCGTCATTCGTGCCGCGCGTAATCGCTTCGAGGAAACTCGAAGGTGGATCTTCCTGCACGAGTTTGGCGGTCTCGCTCATGTCTGCCTGAAACGGCACCATCAGCGCTGCGATCGCCAAGGCGCCCGGCGTCGAAATGACGGATGCGATGAGAATATGGCCCAAAGCATCCGGAATGACGGGACCGAGCAGGGACGCGTAGATCACCATCACCGTTCCCGCTATGCCGGCCATACCGCAGCTCATCAGAGCGAAAAGTTCGCCGCGCGACATTTTTTCGAGATAGGCGCGAACCAGGAGTGGCGCTTCGACCATACCGACGAAGATATGGACTGCGGCGCCGAGCCCGAGCGCGCCACCGATCCCCAGCGTGTGCCGCAGCACGAAGGCGAAACCGCCGACGATGCGTTGCAGGATGCCCCAATAGAGCAGGAGAGACGCCAACGCGCTGATCACCAGGACCAGAGGAAAAGCCCGAAACGCGAGGATGAAACTGGCGCCGGGCTGCAGCTCCGCAAACGGCAAAGGCGCGCCGCCGAGATAGCCGAAGACGAGGCCGGTGCCGGCATCGGTCGCCTTTTGCAAAGCACCGACCGCATCGTTGAGCATAAAAAAGACGGCGGTCGCCGGAGGAAACTTGATCAGCAGGATCGCCAGTGCGATCTGCAGCAAAACTCCGCCCAATACGATCCTGAAGGGGACATGCCAGCGTTGCTCGCTCAGGCACCACGCGAGGACCAGCAGGGCCGCCATGCCCAACAAGCCATGCAAAATCGCCATTTAGCCGCGCCCCCGCCTATCGGTTCGACCTATCTGCCCAGCTCAAGTCGTTAGCGTCAAGACCGCATTTGCAAAGCAGATTTTGCACCAGGTTGCGGTGCCTTCATTATGAGTCCCCGGCTATAATGAGATGGAAGAAACTGCCGCTGACGAGACCGCGCCGGTTGCCGGCAGCGAGTGGCTCGCTTCCGTAGACGTCGGTGATCAGCGCGAAGGCAGCATCATCGCCGCGCGACGTGACGGTGGCGTAGTGGAATTCATGGCCTTTAAACCGCGTACCGGCTATGCCGAGCGGTCCGTCGAAAAGCAGTTCCGCATTGCGATAGCCGAGCTGCATTTTGCGTTGCGCGAAACTCGTCGCAAGGCCGAGAAGGCCGGCCATGGGATGGGTGTGCCCCTTCGCATCGGTGAGCGTCTGGCCGAGAACCATGTAGCCGCCGCATTCGCCGTGGATTGGTCGTGTGCGGGCAAAGGAGCGCAACCCTTCAAGAAAATGCGTCGCCGCGGAAAGTCGTTCCGCGTGAAGTTCAGGATAGCCGCCCGGCAGCCAGCAAAAGTCGCAATTCTCAGGAGGGGCCTCGTCGGCAAGCGGCGAAAAGAGATGGATTTCGGCGCCGGCCGAGCGCCAATGTTCGATGATATGCGGATAGATGAAAGAAAAGGCGGCATCCCGCGCGAGCGCGATGCGTTGCGCCGGGGGGGCGATTGCGGGAATTGCTGCTGCCAATGCGGGCCGCGAAGGTTCGGCCAAGCCGCGCACGCCTGCGAGATCCACATGGGCGTTGACGAAGTCGGCTATGGCGTCGAGCGTAGCACCGAGTTCGGCCGTCTCTTCGGCCTGCACCAGCCCGAGATGGCGTTCGGGCAGAACGAGTTTTGTGGCGCGCGGCAAGGCGCCGAGGATTTTGACGCCGAGGCCGTCGATGGCCTCACAGACCAATCTTTGATGACGCGGGCTGGCGACGCGATTGAGCACGACGCCGGCGATCCGGACGTTTGGGTCATACGTCATGCAGCCCTTGACGATGGCTGCTGCAGATTGCGATTGGCCGCTCACATCGAGAACGAGGAGGACAGGCCAGCCCAATGCTTTGGCAACATCGGCGGAAGCGCCGGTGCGGCCGGGCTCCCCAGGTACGCCGTCAAAAAGCCCCATCGAGCCTTCGCAGATGATAAGATCACAATCCTCGGCGGCGCGTGCAGCGAGGGCCTGGAGAACGGCCGGCCGCATCGCCCAAGAATCGAGATTGACGCTCGGCCGCCCTGTGGCGGCTGCGTGAAATGCCGGATCGATGTAATCTGGTCCGCATTTGGCTCCCGAAACGGCAAGGCCAGTTCGATGAAAGGCCCGCATGAGACCCAAAGTCAGGATCGTCTTGCCGCTTCCCGAGCGGGGTGCAGCGATGACGAGGCCGCGAGCCATCGAGGCCGTCATGACGAACCATCCTTGGCCAGCGCGCTTTTGTTTGCGATGGCAAAGCCGATATGACGATGACATCGAAGAGTGATGGTGCCGCGCCGGCTCAGCTGCGCACAGGTTGGACGACGGGGGCCTGTGCCACCGCGGCGGCGCGCGCCGCCTATGAAGCGCTTTTGACTGACGCCTTTCCCGATCCTGTATCGATCCTGCTGCCGGGTGGAGAGCGGCCGGCCTTTGCTCTGGCCTGCACCGACCTCGGCCAAGATTTCGCCGCCGCCGGCGTTGTCAAAGATGCCGGCGATGATCCAGATGTCACGCATGGAGCGCTCATCATCGCGAACGTGCGACATGGCGCTCCCGGCAGCGGCGTCGTCTTTCGTGCCGGCGCGGGGGTCGGCACCGTCACGCGTCCCGGCCTGCCGCTCGCGCCCGGCGAACCGGCGATCAATCCAGTTCCCCGCGCGATGATGCGAACCGCCATTCACGAGGTCGCCGAGGCTCATCACGCATCCGGCGACGTCATCATCGAGATCTCGATCCCTGGCGGTGAAAAAATCGCCGAGCGAACTTTGAACGCGCGGCTCGGCATTCTCGGTGGTCTCTCGATCCTCGGCACGACCGGAATCGTCAAACCCTATTCCTGCTCGGCCTGGATACATTCGATTTATCGCGGCATAGATGTCGCGCGCGCCGCCGGTCTCGATCATGTCGCAGGAGCGACGGGCAATACATCGGAGGCGGCGATCAAGGCCTTGCATGATCTGCCCGACGTGGCCTTGATCGACATGGGCGATTTCGTCGGCGGCATGTTGAAATATTTGCGCAAACATCCTGTCGCAAAAGTCAGCATAGCGGGCGGCTTCGCCAAGATGAGCAAGCTCGGGCAAGGCCTGCTCGATCTTCATTCGCGCCGTGGTGAAGTCGATTTCAACTGGCTCGCGCAGCGCATGGCGGCGGCCGGCGGCGGACCGGATCTCGTCGATCGTGCGCGCGGAGCCAATACCGCACTCGAAGTTCTCGAACTGGCGCGCGCCGAGGGGCTCGACCTCGGAGGCGGTGTCGCCGAGGCCGGCTGGCGCGTTGCCGCCAAAGTTTTGCAGGGTGCCGACATCGCGCTCGAGATCGTCGTGTTCGACCGGCAGGGCAAGCTGATCGGGCGGACCGAGTTTCGCCAAGTTCATTGATCGCCTCCGCGAAAGCGGCGGCGGTAATCGGGATCATAGAGCGCGCTCTCGCGGAAATCGCGAACGGCGAGGACTTTGCCGATGAGGATGAGCGCCGTCCGCTCGATCGGTTGCGGCCCAATGTCTCGCACGATATCGGCAAGCGTGCTGCGGATGATTCGTTCGTCCGGCCATGACGCCCGATAGACGACAGCCACCGGGCAGGCTTCACCGTAGAATGGAATGAGATCGGCGACGATTTGTTCGAGCGTGTGAATCGACAAATGGATTGCGAGCGTCGCCTGCGTCTGCGCAAAAGCTGCGAGCGTCTCGCGCTCCGGCATGGACGAGGCGCGCCCCGGCGTGCGGGTCAAGACGAGGGATTGAGCGACTTCCGGCAAAGTGAGCTCGCAGCCGAGCGCTGCAGCGGCCGCCGCGAAGGCTGGCACGCCCGGCGTCACGCTATAGGCGATGCCAAGCGCTTCGAGGCGCCTGATCTGTTCGCCCAGGGCACTCCAGATCGAGAGATCGCCCGAATGCAATCGGGCGACGTCCTGGCCTTCCGCGTCAGCCTTGCGGCATTCGTCAATGATCTCATCCAAGCTCATCGGCGCTGTATCGATGATGCGGGCATGTGGCGGACAATGCGCAAGCAGTGCCTTCGGCACCAGCGAACCGGCGTAGAGGCAGACGGGGCAGCGCGCGATCAAATCGCGGCCGCGCAAGGTGAGAAGATCCGGCGCGCCGGGGCCGGCGCCGATGAAATGCACCGTCATGGCGAACGAGCCGCAATGAAAGTTTGCAATACGTCCGCCGCCGCCTCGATTGGAAAGGGCGCTCCCACAATCGCGTCTTGCGCCGTGCCGCCGATCACGAGGCCATAGAGGCCGGACGCTGCGACGAGCGTGACCGGCGCGGGCTCAGGGTGGGCGCAGCCCTTGGCGCAGCCTGCGAAATGCACGCCTATGCCGTGATCCGACAGGTGCCGCGTGAGCGGAGCGAGCCTCAGCGCATCGTCTTGTGTCGGCGTCGTGCCATTCTGGCAGGCAGGCGCGCCGGGGCAAGCGGCAATTGCGCGGCGCGGATCGGCCGGTTCAAGGATGAAGCCCATGGCCGCGAAACGCTGCAGCCACGATGCAAGTTTTTCGGTCTTGCCAAGGGCCAGGAGGAGCGCGCGCCCGGGCGCAAACCGCAAAGCGTCGCATTCGAGACTTTCGGCGGCCTCGGCGATAAGGTCGAGGGCCTCGGCGGTGAGGCGCCCGAAGGCGACGCCGAGCCCCAGGACCGATTGGCCCCCAGTGCCCGAAAAGAGGCCGATCGGCGATTGCGGCCTACCCTCAGGCGCGGGCGATGGCGGTGGTGCGTGGCCGACGAGCGCGATTGATTCCGCAAAGTTCGAATACGCGCCCAACAGATCACGCATGCGGTAGACGGTTCCTCTTCCTTCGGCTCTGGCCGCGAGAAAGCGGAGCGCGATGCAAACCGCGACATCTGCAACCTCGTGCGGCGCACATCCACCGACGAGTTCTGCGCTTTCCGCCGTGCCGCCCAAAGCCACGCGAAAAACCGGCAAGCCTTCGTTCATGCCGTCATCGAGGCAAGCCTCGAAGCGAATGTCCGCATTGACATCGGCAAGGCTTGGCCAGCCGCCGTCGTCGAGGAGGAAACTGAATTTTCCAGGCAGTGCATGAAGCCGCGCGTCACTCGCCAAGCGCGCGTCGAGCGCCGCGTGGATCGCAGTAAGGTCGAGCAGGGCGCCAAATTCAGACAAGCCGGCAAGCGGGCTCGCTATGATGTTGCGCACCGCCTCGGCGTTTTCATTCTCGTCCAGAATATCGGCGTCGGCCAGATAGGCGAGGAGAGGACCATGCGAGTCTTGCGTGATGCCGCGCATCTGCAGATTGGCTCGCGCCGAGAGATCGATCAAGCCATTGCCGAAGCGGCGGGCGCCCTCGGCCAATTGGCGTGCGAGGGAGATTGGCAAGCGACCGCCGCGCAAGCGGATGCGAACGAGAAGACCATCGCCTGTCGGCATGGGACGCAAAGCGCCCGGACACCAGCCGCGGCGCAATGCATGCGACTTCGTCATCCGGCCTGCTCCTTGATCTCGGCGATCGCGCTCAGCGTCGAGTTGCGGCGGTTCAGCCAATAGCCGCGCTGCAAGGCTTGCTCAAAGCGCGATGCGATCGCGCGCGCGGCTTGCGGATTGGCAGCGAGCAGAAATTCACGGACGTCCGCAGCGCCGAGCGTCGCATCAAAAAGGCTCTCGAAATGACGGTTCGCCACCGCATCTGTCAAAGCCGCATAAGCAAAGAGATTGTCGATCGTCTCGGCGATTTCCGCCGCACCGCGGTGGCCATGGCGCATTTGGCCGGCAATCCAGCGCGGATTGGCGGCGCGTCCGCGCACGACGCGGGCTATTTCTTCTGCGAGGCTGCACACCCGCGTGTGTCCGTCGCGCGTGCTGTCGGCGTGATAGACCGCAGGCGTGGCGCCAAGATGCGCGGCGGCGGCGGCAAAACCGCCTTCATGCTCGGCATAAGCATCCGAATCGAGAATATCGTGTTCACCCATGTCCTGGACATGGACGAAGGCCTGCGCCGTTGCGACGCGCTGACGAAAAGCCTTGGCCGCGAACTCCCCGTCGTTTTGCGACCCATAGGCATAGGCGCTCCCCGCCAGATAGGTTTCGCCGAGTTCCGCGCGGGTCGCCGATCCGTCCTCAAAATAGTCTTGCCCGAGCCCGATGCCATAAGACCCGGGCGCACCGCCGAAAATTCGCGCCGTGCTGTGCCCCCGCCGGGCTTCACTTGCGAGGGGATTTGTCGCGTCGTCTTCGTCGAGGGCGGCGATGGCGCGGATCGCCTCGTCGAAAAGCGCGATCTGGGTCGGGAAGACGTCACGGAAAAGTCCGGAGATCCGCAGAGTCACATCGACGCGCGGCCATTCGATTTGCGCCGGGGCCAAGATTTCAAAACCGCTGATGCGGCTCGATCCATTGTCCCAGGTGGGCTTCACGCCCATCAGGGCAAAAGCCTGGGCGAGATCATCGCCGCCGGTGCGCATCATGGCGCTGCCCCAAAGATCGAGCACGATCCTCTTCGGCCATTCGCCATGATCCTGCGCATAGCGCGACATGACTTCGCGCGCCGTGCGCCGGCCTATGTCCCAGGCGGTTCGTGTCGGCACGCCGCGCGGATCGATCGTGTAGAGATTGCGCCCTGTCGGCAGCACATCGAAACGGCCGCGCGACGGGGCGCCGGCAGGCCCAGGCGGCACGAAACCGCCGTCGAGGGCAGCGATCAGCGCGGCGCGTTCCGCCGCCCCGCAAGCCAAGATGCGGCGCTCGACTTCGTCGCGATCACATGGGTCGTTGACCGAACCCATGGCCGCGAGCATCGCCTCACACTGAGCCGCTTCCGGCGATCGGCCGAAAATATGCAGTCCATCGCCGATGCGCATTTCCTTGACATCGCAAAGCCAGGCATCGAGCCGGCGCAAGGCGTCGTCCGTATCGAGCTTGTCATCAAGGCCGCTATCTTGCGCAAGGCCGGTCTCGAAAGCGCGTTCCAGGATCAATTTTGCCAAGATTTTTGCGCGGCGCGGATCGAGCGCTTCGGCGGCTGCGAATTCGTCGAACAAAGCCTCGAGTTCGAGCGCCGCTCCATGGCTCCCGGCCTGCGTCAAGAGCGGCGTCATATGGCCGATCGTGACGGCGGCGATCCGCCGCTTGGCCTGTGCGGCTTCGCCTGGATTATTGACGATGAAGGGATAGATGACGGGCAGGGGGCCGGCCAAGACCTCTGGCGCGCAATCCGCATCGAGAGCGATCGCTTTGCCTGGCAGCCATTCGAGCGTGCCATGCGTGCCGCAATGGATCATGGCATCGATCGCCGCATGCCGGCGCAACCAGAGATAAAAGGCAACATAGGCATGGCAGGGCGGCAGGTCATTGTCGTGATAATCGCTCTTGCGCGTCGCGCGCCGGCCGCGATCGGGTTGCAGCGCGATGAGCAGATTGCCGCTGCGCACGATGGCAAAGCAAAAACCTTCAGGCCCGGCGCGAGGATCGGCTTCTGGGTCGCCCCAGGCTGCGTCGAGGCGTTCGACGAAGGCTGGCGGCAAAGTCGCCAGCGCGGCGCGGTAATCGGCGAAGCAATAGGCCTCTGTTCCCTGCCTATTTTCGAGCGCTCGCATCAGCGCATGGCCCGCGGCGATCGGTTCGATGCTGTAGCCTTCTGCCGCCAATGTCTCGGCAATCGATAGCACGCTCGCCGGCGTATCGAGACCGACGGCATAGGCGCTGCGGCCGCCTTTCATCGGATAATCCGACAGGATGCAGGCGATGCGGCGCGTGGCGCGGGGTTTGCGCCGCAGATTGACCCAGGCTTTCGCGAGATCGGCGACGAAGTTCACGCGGGCTTGAAGCGGGCGATGAATGATAGGCGTGAATTCCAGTCGTTCACAGGTCGCGGCTTCGGCCTTGAACGAAATCGCGCGGGTGATGATGCGCCCGTCCATTTCCGGCAGCACCACATTCATGGCGAGATCGGTTGCGTTCAAGCCGCGCCGGCTGTTGCGCCATTGCACCTCGCCGGCACCGGCAAGAATGACTTGCAGCACCGGGGCGTTCGCGCGGTCGAGGACGCTTTCGCCTTCGTCGCGCCGGGCGGAAAAGCCGGTCGTGTTGAGAATGATGTCGGGCTTTTCCCGGTCGATGAGAGCGGCGAGATAAGCGGCGGCCGCGGCATCTTTCAGGCTCGTGACATAGACGGATGTCGTCGCAAGCCCGCGCTGCCGCAAGCCTGTCGCAAGTGCAAGAATGGGTGCCGCATCGCCGGCGAGCAAGGCTGCGCGATAGAACAGAACGAGCGCCTGTCCCTGATCCGGAGAGGTTCTGTGACAAGCAGCTTCGAAACGCCCAGCTGGCAGCAAAGGGGCAGGGACTTGCCAAAGCCGCGGTCCGTCGAGACGGTCGGCGATCCAAGCAAGCATGTTGGCGATATTGTCCGGACCACCATACTGGAAATAGGCTGAGAGGAGCCGCAGATCCTCTTGCCCGAGCGTCGAGGCGGCATCGAGCCGCGCGTCTTCACGAGCATCGCCAGGCAAAGCCGCGAAATCGAAGCCATGCCGGCGCGCCGCTGCCGCCAATTCGTCGATGCCGTAGCGCCAGTAATCGAGGCCGCCAAGAAGCCGGACCACGACGATACGCGCCTTGGCGACCAGCTTCTCGATATAAGTGTCGACGGAGAAAGGATGCCGCAGGCGCGCCAGATTGGCGAGGCGAAGGCCCAAGCCCTGCATGGCCGCTTCGTCCCAGGCGAGAGCGACGGCGCCAAGATCATTGTCGCTGAACGACAGGATCACGATCTCGGCCGGCGATTGAGCGAGATCGACCGCCGCGTCCGCCTCGTCCAGTGAATAGGCCTGCGTACGCAGAAAATGCATGAGCGCTCAAGCCTGGAGAGGGCAGGGCAGGGCCGCAGAGGAGACCGGCGATATTAAGTGCTCCATGCTGCCGGACGGGCGTAACCTCTCCCCGCTCGCGGGGAGAGGTCGAGCCATAGGGCGTTGCGAAGCGACGCCCGTCGCGAGCAACGTGCTATGGCGAGGGTGAGGGGCTGGGTGAGTAGCCACCCTATCTGACCACGCGCGCAGCACGCGGCACGTGCCTATCCTCGTCGTATTGAAAGAACTCCCGTGATCAGCGGCGCAGCCAATCTCCCCGCCCCTCACCCTAACCCTCTCCCCGTCGCAGCCAAGTTTACGCAGGCTGCGTAAACTTGCCTGCGCGGGGAGAGGGGACGCGTCCAGTCGATTCGCCTGGTTCGGCGTGTCGACTAAGCCTTGCCTTAGCGCATCATGAGAGAGCTTGATCGATTGCACCCGGCCTCCTCGCGGCGACGCATGTCGCCAATCGCAATGGGGGTGCATCGAGAGAGCGCCGCGGCGCGGCGTGCCGCAGCTTTGCGGCATCAAGGCTTCGGATCACCCCGCCCGAAGAGACTCGATGGAACGGCAGGTTTCCTGGCTCGCGGATCGCCGCCGCGCACGACCTTCCCGGTTGCCCAGTGGTTTTTCGTGCGTGGCTCACCGCTGACAGTTGCGGGGGCAGCTGCGGCTTGACGGCCTAGCTCTTAGCGTGAGCAAGGTCTTGACCGCATTCCCATTTACCCCTCGTAGAGAGGGACCGTTGCGCAGCGGTACGATAGAGGGAGGGGTGCCAGGGTGTCAATGCGCGGGAATTGCAGGTAGTGGGATTGCGGACATGGTGACCGTAGTAGAAGCGTGGAAGAGTTAAGTACTGTATTTTGGCTATATTTTTGTCATTGTCTCTATACAGTTTGCCAGCGCATAAAATGATTTCTTAAAATCGTCTCTGCTTTTTTTCATTGTGGTCAATATTACGCCAGACTGTTCTATTTGAGCATCACTTAACGCAAATACTGGCGTGCTATACTTTTGTGATTGAGCTATTAGAGAATTGAAGTCGGCAATGTTTGCCAGATTGTAAGGCGTATCGCCTGGCGATGACGCGTTGAATTCCTTAACCGATACTGCCATTTTATTAGTTGCAAGTACCGGAACAAACTCAGCTATAACGGTCTCTTTTATGACATCGATCCATTGTTGAAATGAATACGCTGGATTGCCAGACCTCGGTCGATACCGCTGCGATATTATTCCGCAGAAACGAGGAGGATCGGCCGGAAACGGATATAGCAGAGTATTCTGCCTGAATTGTCTTACCCCTTCATTCCACCGGGGCAATACTCTTGCTAAGGACGAAATCGCCTGATTGCAGTAATAGTCTGGCGAAGTCGGAACAATGAAATAGTCACTGCCCATCAAGAAGCATTGGTTAAGAGCACCAACACTTGGGCTCATATCGACAATTATAACATCTATATTGTGTTTATCAGCGGTCTTTCGCAACAAAGCGCAAATAGAGCCCGGAATATTTTGAAGTGCGGGAATCGCCGCGCTAGTTGATAGAGCCACCGCGATCTGGGTCTCGTTCTCAGCAAGTTCGATATTCCCGGCCAAAAGAAACAGATTTTTATTGGTCGTTTTTGTAACGTCCGCAGCGGATAATGGTAAACCTGTAGCCTTGAATATTGGATTTAGACAATCGCTTATATTTGCATTTGGGTTTTTCTTGTAAAAATCGCTGAAATCATTGATCCCATCAAAACCAAGCACCGTCCCTGTCAAATTGCACTGCGGGTCTCCGTCAACAATCAGAACTCTCTTTTTGCGATCAGCAAGCGCCCATCCCAGATTAAAGGCAGTCGTGGTTTTGCTGACGCCGCCCTTATGATTAAATAACGAAATTATTGGTGCCATCGCTAATTCCCCCGGAGCAGGTGGGAAGACTTTAGCATTTCTTCGTTCATGACGGCTAACAATCTTGGGATCGACGACACCTAGATCGATTATAGAGTCCCGTTCGCCGGGATGACCGTTTTGGTCTGCCTTATTCAAACTGGCGCATTGCCGAATGCCTTCTCTGGACATTCAACGGAGAGAATTCGTCTATCCTACGAATGACGAATCAGAAATAGCTTGCACTGGAGACCGTGTTAGAACAAAATGAGAACAAATATCCTATTAGGCAGACAAGATGCCGTACCAGCGTATCCGCGACCCGTTGCATGACCTGATCGAATTTTCGAGTTCGGAGTTGGAACGCACTCTGTGGAAGGTGGTGCAGACGCGCCCTTTCCAGCGTCTCCGCCGGGTGAAGCAACTCGGGTTTTCCGATCTGGTCTATCCAGGCGCCAGCCATTCCCGTTTTGCGCATAGCATCGGTGTCTTCCATACCGCTCGACAGTTGATGGCAGTGGTCCGCCGTCATGTAGATCAAGAGAGCAAAGAAAAGAGAGCTCTGGCCGCAGCATTGGTTCACGATCTCGGGCACGGTCCATTCAGCCACGCATTCGAGGAGGTTGGGACCCGGCTTGGGCTAAAGCTCGCCGATCACGAGAACATGAGCGATGCGCTCATTAGGCAAAGCGAGGTTTCGATGGTTCTTAACGAACTTGGGAGCGGCTTCGCCAACGATGTCGCCGATATCATCAAAAAGGATGGTATCAAGACCGTTCAGCATGCCGTCGTATCGAGCCAATTCGATTCTGATCGCCTCGATTATATGCGCCGTGACCGCCTGATGACCGGCACCCAGCATGCAGCGATCGACTTCACGTGGCTGATCGCGAACCTTGAAATCGGATCCGTGGCCGTGGGCGTGGACGATACGCCCCTCGGCACAATCGAGACATTCGTCCTAGGCCCCAAAGCTATCCACGCTGCCGAGGCATTCGTCCTTGGCCTCTTCCAACTCTACCCCACTGTCTATTTCCATAAGGCAACGCGTGGTGCAGAGAAGATATTCACGGAACTCTTAGTCCGGGTCGTGACGCTTGTCCGCGAGGGTATGACCTCAGCCACGGGACTTTCTGCGAATCACCCGCTTGTGCGCTTCGCGTTGAATCCCGACGACATCGACGTCGCGCTGATGCTAGACGACGCTGTGATCTGGGGCGCTCTTACGCAGATGTCCGAAGCGACCGATCCTCTTGTCGCGGAGTTTTCGACTCGGCTCAGAGATCGAGTGCTTTACAAGTGTCATGACATACGCATGAAGGTGGCGCATGTCCTTGACCCGAAGAGCGAGAATACCGACGAGCTTATCGAACTGATCGACAAGTGCTGTGCGAGGATTGGCACAGAATTAGCCGCATGGGTCGCAAATAACTGCGATGCTCGTCCTCGCATCCTGATCGATTACGACGAACGTTCGCCGTACAAGTCCGTAAACGAATCAAAAGGCCCGCTCGATCGCATCAACATCCGAACGGACAGTGGAGCGCTAGTCGATCTTAAAGAACGATCGAGCGTCGTGGCCGCGTTGAAGACGTTCAAGCTGTTCCGCGCATATGCGGACGGGTCCGATGCGGATGCGTGTGATACCATCAAGCGCATTATTGAAGGGGAGATCAAGACATGTCGTACGCAAACTCTGGAAAGGCCGCAGGGATAGTGCGCGATGCGGGAGGGCGGATCGTCGGCCGCACGCGACTCCAAAAGATTGCCTACCTGCTGAGTGTTGCTGGACTCGAAGACGGTTTACCTTTTGCTTACAGGCATTATGGCCCCTACAGCGAAGAGCTAGCCAGCGCTGCCCGCGCCGCGGATCTGGTTGGCTTGCTGAGGGAGACCGAGCAACTGGCATCTTGGGGCGGTACCTACTCGACTTACGTTGTTACCGAGCAGCCTAGCTCGGCTGTTCCTCCTGCTCGCCGCCGTCTGGCGGCAGAGGCGGCGGCAGCTGATGCCATCGAGTTGGAGCTTGCGGCCACTGCTGTATTCCTTGCAAAGGAAGGGTATCAAGATCCATGGGCAGAAACTGCGCGCCGCAAGCCAGAGAAGGCTGAGAACGGTAGACTCGATAAGGCCAGGGAACTCTATCGCAAGCTGTCCGCAATCGAGACACCTATCCCCTTGCCTGCAATTGAGTGACAATGCATTTTAAGAGTGAGCGTCGGGATTTGATACGGCACGCTGGTCAATGTGTTGGCACCTGTGTCCGCTCTTGGCGCGGAACCAAATGACCGTTTCCGACTCTTGGCGGTCGCTCGGCAACAGACGCCGAGGTATCCAGAATGAGTCACGGAACTAAACCGCTCGCAGCGCTCTCCCGCGCGAGCGGGTTCGTTCTGTGGCTGCAAGCCGAACGCTGTGCCAGCTCCCTCCTAACCTCACTCCTTATCCGTCACCCCCGCCTCCGCGAAGGTCGCCATGCCACGATGGCAGGCGAGCGCCGCCTTGATCGTGCCGGCAGCCATAGCAGCGCCGCTCGCTTCACCAAGCCGCATGCCGAGCTGCAGCAAAGGCTCCTTGCCGAGACGCGCTAGAACCGCGCGATGCGCGCCCTCCTCCGAGACATGGCCAGCGATGCAATGATCGAGGGCGGATTGGTCGAGCGCATGCAGAACGGCAGCAGCGGAGGTAACGACATAGCCGTCGAGCACGACCGGCACGCGGTTCAAACGTGCGGCCAGAATCGCACCCGCGAGCGCGGCGATTTCGCGCCCGCCGAGCCGGCGCAGAACCTCCAACGGGTCTTCGAGGTGGTCGCGATGCAGCGCGATCGCCTGATCGATGACGGCGGCCTTGCGTGCGACGCCGGCATCGTCGAGGCCGGTGCCGCGACCGGCCCATTGCTGCGCCGGGCCGCCGAACAGGGCCGTATAGATCGCCGCTGCCGCGGTCGTATTGCCGATCCCCATTTCGCCGACACAGAGAAGGTCCAGGCCCGCCGGCACGGCGCGCATACCGAATTCGAATGCCTCAACGCAGTCTTGCGCACTCATCGCGGCGGCAAGGGTAAAATCCTCCGTCGGCCGATCGAGCGCGAGTTCGAGGACTTTCAGATCCAGGCCGAATGTCGTGCAGATTTGGTTGATGGCGGCGCCACCGGCCGCGAAATTCGCCACCATCTGCTGCGTGACTTCGGCAGGATAGGGCGAAACCGCTTGCCGCGTGACGCCGTGATTGCCGGCGAAAACGCAGACGAGCATGTGGTCGAGCCTGGGCGGCGCGTCGGCCTGCGAAGCCGCGTTTTGCCAAGCGGCGAGCCATTCGACGATGGTCTCCAGCCGTCCGAGGCTTCCGGGCGGTTTGGTGAGCTGCCCTTCGCGTTGGCGCACACGCTCGACGGCCGCCGAGTTTGGCCCATCTATGGCTTTGAGCCGATAACGAATTTCGTTGAATTCTGGTTTTTCGGATGTGTCGGTCATGGTGCCATCTGGGGTTGGCCGCGCGACATAATCCGCCCTTGCGGCTGATGAGAGAGGCAGAAGGCTTTTATTCGGCAGAGGGCATTGCGTAAAGTCCAGCTTAACCAGAACAGTGCCGAACGCTTCGATGATCTAAATCCGATCCATCGGCGGCGGCGGAAGTGAAAAATGCATGAAATTTCTGTCAATAGCGCTAAACTCGTCGGCCAACGGTCCCTGCCGGCAATCGGCAAAGGGTTCGAGCGAAGGGGAGGGCGGCAATGAGCCTCAGGGGCAAGACGATCTTCATAACGGGCGCTTCGCGCGGCATCGGCCTTGCGATCGCGCTGCGTGCTGCACGCGATGGTGCGAATATTGCGATTGCGGCGAAAACGACGGAACCGCATCCCAAATTGCCCGGCACGATCTATACGGCGGCAGAAGAAATCGAGCGCGCCGGCGGCAAGGCCTTGCCGCTCGTCTGCGATATTCGCTTTGAAGATCAGGTCGAGGCCGCCGTCGCTCGCACCGTCGGGAGCTTCGGCGCAATCGACATCTGCATCAACAACGCGAGCGCGATCGCTTTGACCGGCACGCTGCAGACCGACATGAAGCGCTATGATCTCGTCAACCAGATCAATGCGCGCGGCACGTTTCTCGTCTCCAAGACATGTTTGCCGCAGCTTTTCAAAGCCGCCAATCCGCATATTCTCAATCTCGCGCCGCCGCTCGACATGAAGGCGAAATGGTTCGCGCCGCATGTTGCCTATACGATGGCGAAATACGGCATGTCGCTGTGCACGCTCGGCATGGCGGAAGAATTTCGTGCGCGCGGCGTTGCAGTGAATTCGCTGTGGCCCTTGACCGCGATCGATACCGCTGCCATCCGCAATGTTATTGGCGGCGCGGAGATGGCGCAGGCTTGCCGCAAGCCGGAGATCATGGCGGACGCCGCTCACGTTGTCCTCAATCGCTCCGCACGTGAATGCACTGGAAATTTCTTCATCGACGAAGAGGTCTTGCGCTCGGAAGGCGTGACCGATTTCAAAATCTACAATGCAGGTGCGACAGACTCGCTCATTCCCGACTTCTTCGTGCCGGACGAGGTGCTTGCACGATTGCGTGCCGAAACCCGCTAAGGCAATCGGATTGGCGCGGGTCCCTTGCGCACATTTGTGAGTGGCTCAAGCCGGTCATTGAAACGCGGAGGCTAGGGTGCAACAATGATCCAAGCCGGCCCCAATGAAAAAGTCTACCCGGTCGTCAAGATCGCGGTCGTGGTGAATGCGCTTCGGGACAAAGGCCTCGTGCCGGCGAAGGCGCTTGAGTCCGTCGGCTTGTCGAAGCGCGATTTGATTTCACCGGCGACGCGCGTCTCGCTGAATCAGGTCATCCAGTGCTATCGCAATGCCCTCCGGTTCTTGCCTGACCCGAATTTCGCTTACAGCACCGGCTTGCGATTCCATGTGTCGACATATGGAATGTATGGGTTCGCGATCCTCAGCAGCACAGACTACCGCCAGACGGCGCGTTTTGCTGAGCGTTATCAGCAGCTCGCGACGCCGACCGCCGCCATCTCCTTCAAAGAGGAAGGTGATCGGGCTGAATGGACCATTGTTCCGGTGCCGCATCCCGATGTCGATGCAGCGCTTTACCGGTTCCTCGTGGAACTGGAAATTGGCACCATGACGTCGCTCCATCGTGATGTCATGGGGGCCTCATTTGCAGCGCGCGAGTTGCAGGTCACCTACGGTCCGACCGACGTCACGCGAAACGACGCTGAGACCTTCGGCTGCCGGGTCGTCTTTGGGCAGGCTGAAAACAATTTCATATTCGATAAGACGTGGTTGGATGGAACGCCGCAGTTCGGCAACGAAGTGACTTATTCATTGGTGCACGAGTTGTGCGATCAGCTCATGGAAGAGTTTCAACTCCGCGTCGGCCTCGCCGGCAAGGTGCGGGAAGCTCTTCTCCACAACTTGGCGCGGCCCACCAGCTTCGATGCTGTCGCAAAACATCTGAACATGTCGACGCGTACACTGCGGCGCAATCTGCAAGAAGAAAATACGTCCTTTCGTCAAGTCGTCGATGAGCTCAGAACGCGAATGGCGATCAAGTATCTTCGCGACACGGATTTGACGATCGAGGAAATCGCGGTCGCCCTCAGCTTCAGCGAAGCGGCCGGTTTCCGACAGGCGTTTCGCCGTTGGACGAAAGAAGCTCCGAACGAGTTCAGGCGTCTGGCCAAACCGTGACGGACTGATCGACATTTAATGCGATCCGCTCGGCCTTGCGGCGCATGAGCAGGAACTGAAAATTAGGCACGCCCGAGACACGTATCCGCTGGATTCGATCCGGGGGAGGCGCATGTCACTTGGCGGCCAAAATCCTCTGGCGGTTGGCCAAATTCAACCTTTAAGCTTGGCTGTAAACGCGCGATCATTAAATTTGCAAGTCTGCGATTCGGATTGACGCCGGTGTCGCGTGGGCTTCCGCTCTTGTGAAACAACGAAGTGAAGAAACGGCTCAGAGCTGCTGAGCGCGTAGTTTGAGTAGCGCAGCCTGTCATTGAAGCGCACGGGTCAGGGTGTAATGATTATTCAGGCTGGCCCTGATGAAAAAGTCCATTCGGTCGTCAAGATAGCTGTCGTGGTGAATGCGCTTCGGGCCGAAGGCATTGCGTCGGCGAAGGCGCTGGAGTCGGTTGCCTTGTCCGAGAGCGACTTGACTTCCCCTGCGACGCGCGTCTCTCTGAATCAAGTCCTCCGATGCTACCGCAACGCCCTCCGGCTCTCGGCCGACCCGAGTTTCGCCTATCACACCGGCCTGCGACTCCACGTATCGACCTATGCAATGTATGGGTTCGCAATCCTCAGCAGCACGAACTTCCGGCAGACGATGCGCTTTGGCGAACGTTATCACCAGCTCGCGACGCCGACCGCCGTCATCTCCTTCAAGGAGGAAGGAGATCGTGCCGAATGGACCTCTGTTCCGGTGCCGCATCCGGATGTCGATGCGGCGCTGTACCGGTTCCTTGTCGAACTGCAGTTTGGCGCTCTGACATCTATCCTGCGCGACGTCATGGGGCCATCATTTGCAGCGCGCGAGCTGCACGTCTCCTATGGTCCGGGCGATGCCACGAGAAATTACGCCGAGACCTTCGGCTGTCGGGTCGTCTTTGGGCAGGCGGAAAACAAGGTCATATCCGACGCGACGTGGTTGGACGGGACGCCGAAGTACGGCAACGAAGTGACTTATTCGTTGGTGCTCGGCCTGTGCGATCAACTCATGGAGGAGCTGCAACTCCGCACCGGCCTCGTTGGCAGAGTGCGGCAGGCTCTGCTCCACAACTTAGTGCGGCCCACGAGCTTCGAGGCTGTCGCAAAACATCTGAAAATGTCGACGCGTACGCTGCGGCGCGATCTGCAAGAAGAAAACACGTCGTTTCGTGAGGTTGTCGATGAGCTCAGAACGCAAATGGCGATCAAATATCTTCGCGATACGGATTTGACGATCGAAGACATCGCGGTCGCCCTCGGTTTCAGCGAATCGGCCAGTTTCCGACAAGCCTTTCGCCGTTGGACCAAAGAAGCGCCGAACGAATTCAGGCGGCAGGCCAAACCGTGACGCTGCGATCGATATCGAAGGCAATCCGCTCAGCCTTGCGGTGCACGAGCTGGAACTAAAGTAATGGAACGCACAGGACACGCAACCTGCTGGATTCGATCCGGGATCAGGCGTGCGTTACGTGGTGGCCAAGATCAACCGTTCGTTGGCCGAACGCAACCTTTAAGAATTGCTCTAAACGCGCGATCATCAGGTACAGAGACGGGAGGTCCATTTCTGTATTTTCACGATGCCTAAGGCCGGCGGCATCATCACTGCCGCCGGCTGAAGTGTGACCCATTTCTGTTTTGTGTGATGCGATGCGCCTTTCTTGACGCTGATGAAAAACGGGCAACTCAGATATCAGGCTAGCGAAAAACTGCAGCAATAAAGCGAGGGGTGAAAGTGACGCCGAAATAATATCAGAATTGTTGCAGTCGAATCCGATAATAATAAATCGCTCTGTGGTTCATATAGGTTTGTATATGTCACAGATTGTGCGAATGCGTATCGTAATTGCAAATATAGAAGTAATAATATAGTTCCTATTATGTTTTCAAAAATAATTATTCAATATAAAACTATTTATTAATGATTTAATTCTACCAAATGTCCAAGCTTTGACTGCTATTATAAATCTGCGATTTGATCTTCGCTGATGAGTTTTCTGCATAGTCGGGGGAACTTGGAGTCGCTTTCATGGGCAAGAGTCGAGCCGAGGCTGAGACCGTGAGTGTCAGCGCTCCCGCTGCGCCCGGAGTGCCGAAACCGCCGCTGCAAGATCACGATGATTTTGGATTGATTCAATCCAAAATCGTGAACGTGATCGATTCTAATGATTTAGAGCGGGATAGGCAGATAAGTTCACGCAATCTGCGTGAACTTGATTGCGCCGGAAAACCGGTTCCCACTTTTCCTCATCCCGCTCTAGGGCAAATGGCCAATGGGGAGAATATCGGCATTGTCAGCGATCTGGCGACGCGGGCAGAGGCAAATGAAGGTTTGCTGCTTCAGGCCTTGATCGACGGGGTGTCCGATCATCTCTGGGTCAAAAACGCAGAACACCGCTTTCTCGTTGTCAACAGAGCTCTTGCATCCGCTCACGGCATAGCCAAACCGCGTGACATGATCGGATTGACCGATTTTGACCTTCACACGGCGGAAGTTGCGCAGAAATTTCGTTCCATCGAGCAAGACGTTCTTTTGTCTGGGCAACCTTTGGTCGACCGAGAAGAGTTTATTGTCGATCATTGTGGCGCCGAGAAGTGGATCTCATCGACCATAGCGCCGCTCCGGAATGGTCGAAATGAAGTGGTCGGCTTGGTTGGTGTCGAGCGCGACGTCACGGCCCGCAAGCAGGCTGAGGACCGCATTCGTTTCATGACCAATCATGATGCGCTGACCGGGCTCCCCAACCGCATTCTGCTCAAGGACCGCCTCGCCCAGTCAGTTTTGTACGCGCAGCGATACAACCGCTGCGTAACGGTGCTGTCCATCGATTTGGACAATTTCAAATTCGTCAACGACTGCTTGGGCTACAATTCCGGAGATGAACTTTTGAGGATCGTTGCAGATCGCATGGCCGGATCCATACGGGCGACCGACACGGTGGTACGGTTCGGCGGCGATGAATTCGTTATCCTGCTTTTCGATCCGCCCGAGAGCGCGGACATTATCTCCGCGATCCTGCAAAAAATTCGGGCGGCCATTGCGGAGCCAATCCATATTGACCGACAGGATCTCCAGATGACATGCAGCATTGGCGTGGCGACTTATCCCAACGACGGCACGGAGGCCGACATGTTGTTGGCCAAAGCCGATGCGGCAATGCATCGGGTCAAGGAAATCGGTCGTGACAATTTTCAGTTTTGTACGCCCGAGTTGAACATCAAGGTTCATGAAAGATTCTTACTGCAGAAGGAATTGCGAAACGCCATCGCGCGCTCGGAATTCGCCCTCCATTATCAGCCGCAAGTTGACCTGCGAACGGGACGCATCGTGGCGGTGGAGGCATTGCTTCGTTGGCAGCACCCGACGCTGGGCATGATACCGCCGATCAAATTCATCCCGGTGGCGGAGGAGACGGGGTTGATCGTGCCGATCGGCGACTGGGCGCTGCGTGCCGCCTGCCGGCAGAACAGGGCCTGGCAGGATGCGGGCCTGCCGCACATCGGCGTTTGCGTGAACGTGTCGGCGCGGCAATTCAAGGAGAAGAACTGGGTTTGTCGTGTCGCCAGCGCTTTACGGGACAGCGGGTTGGAGGCGAAATGGCTCGAGCTGGAGCTGACCGAAAGCCTCATCATGCGGGACGTCGAACAGGCGGTCGCAACGATGAAGGAATTGCGGAGTCTGGGCGTTCAGCTCTCGATCGACGATTTTGGCACCGGTTATTCCAATCTCGCGGCGCTGAAAAACTTTCCAGTCGCCCGGTTGAAGATCGACAAGTCCTTCATCGAGAATATCCCCGACGACGAGAATGACAAGGCAGTCGCCTGCGCGGTGATCTCTCTCGGCCAGAAGCTAAATCTGAGGGTCATTGCCGAGGGCGTTGAGACGGAAGATCAGCTTGCCTTCTTGCGCGAAAACAATTGCGACGAAATACAGGGCTATCTCTTCAGTAGGCCGATCACTGGTCCCGCAATGGAAGCGCTTCTCATTTCGCATTCCCGAAGCGTGCCAAAAGAGGTATCGCTTTGTGCTGCAGTATTAGCCGACGGTTGCCATTCGGCAGTTGAATCGCAACATTGACCCTTTGAACACGAGTTTCGTCCTGGCCGAAATCCGTCCATTACTGGCCGAATTCAACCTTTAGCGGTCTGCCCGGACGCGCGAACTTGTCTTCCGTGCTGCCAACAGGAGGCCACAGCATGGGACGGCGCATTAACGAGCTCTTCGGATGTCTTAGCCTTAAACTGACAAATATAGAAAGCGGCCTGGACAGGCTGAAATCCAAGATTGCGTCGAAGGGCCAGAACGCCGAGTTTGACGTGCGCAATCATCTCGACGTGCTGCGGAGGCGCATCGAACAGGACCGCGCCAAAGTCACGGCCGCACGAGCCGAGGTGACCAAATGGGTCGAAGAGCAAAAGGCAACCACGAGCGAACAGATCGCGTTTTGGAAGGCCAAGCAAGAGACGACCAAGCTGCAAAATCGGGCCGACAAGGCGGAGCGCTATGCCGACGCCGCGATCGACCTTGCGTCGGCGGCCCTGGATGAAGCCGAGCGGGCGGCGCTCGAAGCCTGGCTCGCGCGGCAGGATGCCAACTTCGGCGACGCCAAATGAGCGGCTCGCACATTTTATTGGGACTCTTGAACTGAATAAGGCAAGCCAAGGACTGACGGGTGCTGCAAAGGAGGCCCTGAAGGCGCTGCCGCCACTTGAATATTCCGTTCGTTGAAATTCAAAAATTGACATAGCGCAACGCAGTTTCACGCGATTCAAGCGATAATATAAAAGCCATTAGATGCGTTACGCTTCGCAGGCTGCGAGGAGGCGCGTCGACGAAGAAGGGCGGGCCCGTCGTCGGCGGTCTCGGCGAGATCGAATTGGCTATGCGGCGCACCAACTTCAAACTCCTATGAACAGGTCAGCGTGTCATTGAATGTTGCTCAACAGGAGAGTTCGTCATGACTAAGCGCATTGATAAGTTCGGTGAATCTCTTCGTCTTAAGCTCGCGAATATGGAAATTGGCCTGAGCGATCTAAAGTCAAAGATCGACGCCAAGGCTCAAAATGCGGAGCAGGAGGTGCACAATCACATCGCAACTCTGAACAAGCGCATCGAGGATGACCGAGCCAAGGTCACCGCTGCACAGAACAAGATAAAGCATTGGGTCGACGAGAAAAAGGCGGCGACCAGTGCGAATGTCGCCGAGTGGAAGACAAAGCGGGAAACGTCCAAGCTGCAACATTGGGCCGAAGGCGCCGAAACCTATGCCGATGCGTCTATCGACCTTGCGGTGGCCGCAATCGATAACACCGCGCAAGCCGTGCTTGAAGCCTGGGTCGCGCGACACGATGCAAACGTAGCAGCTCGCACTAAATAAGCAGCTAATACCGCATCATGGGTTCGGTCTGTTAGGCAATCAAACTGGACCCCAGGCAATCATGGAGGGTGCGATGAGACGAGCAAGCGTTTTGATGCTTGCATGCGTCGCGCTCTCGATATCCTCGGCTGCACGGGTGCAGCTTAGATAGGCAAATTTCTTTGGTGTCGCGGCAGCGGGGCTGCGCGAGGCCGCATTCGGGTGGAGAAACAAGCGCCACAGGTGCGCTTGAGCAAGATCGTCCGCGGTACCGAGCTGCCGGTTGGCAGCTGCGCAAGAGGCGATGTCAGTGTTAGCCTGCAAGCTCGGAGCACCACGATGAGTAGCGCAGAATCAGACCCGCAGGCCGGGCGATCAAGAAATGCGGGCAACACAGTGTTAGGCGATGAGCCGCATATAAGCTTTTGGATCAGAGAACTCCCCTATAGTTTGGCGTTCATTCTGACAATTGTGGGTGTTGCTTATACGACTGTTACAAAGCAGCCCGTGGTGGCCTATTGGGCACTTCTTGCGCCGCTGATTTGGGTGGTCTGCGTCAGCGCCGGATGGCGGAATGCCAGCGATCGGAACGCGCGCGTGTGGCTGATTTTGACCCAGGCGCTGCATTGGTTCGCGTTTCTCGTGGCAATGGGTATTATGTTGTTGCCAGACGTTCAAAGGATATTCAACGCCAACGCGACCGGTCTCGCCATCCTGACGCTGTTGGCGCTTGGGACCTTTACGGCGGGTGTGCATATTCCTTCCTGGCAGGTCTGTCTTCTTGGGCTTGTCATGGCATTCTGCGTTCCGGCGATTGCGTGGATCGCGGAGTCGGCGTTGATTTACGTATTGCTCACAGTGACGGCTCTTGGAATTGGCATTGTAGTCTGGTGGCATGTGCATCAGAAACGCGCGCAGGAGACCCAGCATCCAGCGAATACTGGCTAGCGGCCTCTTTGATGGAGGCGGTGTGGACGAAGTGTTCCTACGGCTTTGCGTGCGTAACAGACATGCAGTTGCTGCGCTGTTGTGAGGAGGGGCAAGATAGAAGACGTTAGATCGACGTTACCAACGCCATATGATGTGGCGTTTCTCGTATTGACGGCCCTATTTGCACTTGGTTCGGGGACAGTCCGGGCGGAGCAAGGTAGTTTTGCGGAACGTCGAGCCTGTAAGCCGGATGTATTTCGCCTTTGCGGCGAATTTATTCCGGATCGGGCGGCGATAACTAATTGCCTCAAGCACAACAAACCTCGGCTCAATCCCGATTGTCGGGCCGTATTCGAAGGCAAGTTGAGATAATATTATGACGAATGGCAACCCAATGGAGAAATAAAATGGCTACGCTGAATGCAGATGAGACGGACATGCAACGCGCAATAAAGGGTGCTCTGAAAGCCCATTGGCGCCTGTTCTTGGCCCAAGGCGTGATCATGATCATTCTTGGCATTGTCGCCATCGCTTTGCCCGTGGCGGCAACAATCGCAGTCGACTTCTATGTTGGCTGGCTGTTTCTGATCGCCGGCATCGTCGGCCTCGTCGCATTGTTCTCGGCGGGAAACATCCCGGCCTTTTTGTGGACCCTCATCACGGCGGCTCTGTCGGTTGCCGCCGGTGTCTTATTGCTCTGGAAGCCGGTCGAAGGCGCAGTGTCGCTCACTCTCGTGCTGACCGCGTTTTTCATCGTCGAGGGCGTTTTCCAGATCGTCACGTCGATCGCCTATCGCGACGCGATCTCCAGCACATGGGGTTGGATGCTGGTGAGCGGCATATGCGATCTGGCCTTGGCGGCGATCATCATTTTCGGTTGGCCGTTCAGTGCCGCTTGGGTCTTGGGCCTGCTTGTCGGCGTCAACTTGATCACGTCGGGTTGGGCCATCGTCATGGCAGCGATGGCCGGGCGCGAGATCTTCAAGACGCTGACCGAGCCTACTGCAGCGGCACATCGCTGAATTGCCGTCATTCTTCTCGATCGGGTGAGTTGGACCGATCGGAACAGTGGTTTTTAATTTTACACTCTCATGCCCGCGCTTGGCGCGGGCATCCATGTCTTAAGTGCCGCGCAGCAAGGGCGCCGCGTCGCCGACAAAGAGGACGGCAAGGCGGCGGGCGCGATGAAGCTGCTTGCCTTTACCGACATTCTCACGGCCTATGATAATCTTGCGCGCGCGGCTTCTGTCGCCGCGGCGCTGCGACGCTGCAAGGCGGACATAACCGAAGCACAGGAACCGATCGCCGATGACACAGCGCATGACGGCGAGATCGAGAAGCGCCGCAAGGCACTCGGCTGGCATGTTAAGGAACGGATGATTGAATTCGCGCAGGGAATCACTGCCGAGCATCGCCGCCTGCGCATGAGCATCCCAACCTATCTTGCGACAGCCCCGATTGAGTCAGTTGCCACCTCGCCGGTGATCTATTCGCTGATCGTCCCGCTGCTGATCGTCGACGCATGGGTGAGCCTCTACCAGGCGATTTGCTTTCGAGCCTATCGCATTCCGCGGGTCCGCCGCTCGCAGTACATCGTATTCGACCGGCAACACCTCGCCTATCTGAACTGGATCGAGGCGCTCAACTGCGTCTTTTGCGCCTATGCCAACGGCCTGGTCGCCTATGTCCGGGAGATCAGCAGCCGGACGGAACAATATTGGTGCCCGATTAAGCACGCCTTGCAAGTCTATGATCCGCACAAGCGCTATTATGAGTTTCTCGAATATGGCGATGCCGATGGCTATCGCGCCCGCCTCGAAGAATTCCGCGAGCGACTGCGGACTGGTTCGGACGCCACCAAAGATGAAAACGTTTCGAGCCGATAAACCGACATGACGGCTGTTCTCGACCGGGACGCGTCAGCCGGCGCCGATCTCCCGGAGTTTTGCATCGCGCAACCGTCGGCACCCTGCGTCGACTGGTCAGGATTGCCAGGACGGCCAAACCGGGCCAACATCGCTTTGAAACCTGCCGCTGTGTGGTGAAAGTCGGTCAGTCCGGATCGCCAAGAAGGGCGCTTGCCGGTCGCCGCATTCGCTGGACGCGCGGAACAAGGTTGATGCGCGGCAACGGGGGGGCCCTCACGATGCGCGACTATGCGACAGCCTATCGCGACTTCTCGCTTGCAGAGTTGGAGCGACAGGTTCTGCAAGGCAGCTTGGCCAATGGCGTCAATGCTTGCATCGAATGTTGCGATCGCTGGGCTGCAAATGGGCGCGTCGCGCTCGATTGGTTTGCGCGTGATTTCTCTCAGGAAAGCCTGACCTTTCACGACCTGCAATTGGCTTCGGCTCGCTTCGCCAACCTGCTGCGCGCTCGCGGCATCGGGCGGGGAGACGTTGTCGCGGCTCTGCTCCCGCGCATTCCCGAGCTGCTCGTAGTCGTGCTCGGCACCTGGAGAGCCGGCGCTGTCTATCAACCTTTGTTCACCGCGTTCGGGCCGGCCGCGATCGAAAGCCGCGTCACGGCGTCTGGCGGAAGTCAGGCGAAGCTCATCGTCACCGACGCCGCGAATCTCGCCAAGCTCGACGCCGTGCCGAACTGCCCGCCGGTGCTGATGGTGGATCGTGGCCAGACAGGAGCCGGCGCCTTCGCCGCAGCGCTTGCCGCGCAGCCTGCCGAATTCGCACCCGTCATGCTGAGCGGCGATGATCCGTTCGTCGTCTTATTCACCTCGGGCACGACGGGCAGCCCGAAAGGCGTGCTCTACCCGTTGCGCATGCTCTTGCCGGTCGCGGTCTATATGCGTGACGGGATCGACCTGCGCGCCTCGGATAGGTTCTGGAACGTCGCCGATCCAGGTTGGGCCTACGGCATGCTCTATGCCGTCATGGGGCCGCTCCTGCTCGGCCACGCAACGACGATGTATGATGGACCCTTTAGCGTCGAATCCGCCGTCCGCGTCATCGCCATGCATGGCGTCACCAATCTCGCTGCCGCTCCGACGGTCTATCGCATGATGATGGCGGCCGGCGAAGCGGCGATGGCGCCCATTGCCGGCCAGTTGCGGGTGGCGAGCAGCGCCGGCGAGCCCCTCAATCCTGAGGTTTCGCGTTGGGCTCAGCGCGTGTTGCATTGCCCCCTGCATGATCACTACGGCCAGACCGAGCTCGGCATGGTGGTGAACGACCATCATGGCCTCAGCCACGCGACGAAATCCGGCTCGGCCGGTCTCGCCATGCCGGGATTTGAACTGGCGGTGCTCGACGATCACTTGCAGCCGGTGCCGCGCGGGACGCCGGGGGTGCTCGCCGTGCATCGCACGCGCTCGCCTTTGCTCACCTTCCAAGGCTATTGGCGGGCCGAGACGCCGAATCTCAGCGGCGATTGGTATCTGACCGGCGACACGATGGAACAGGACGCCGACGGCTTCTTCTTCTTCGTCGGCCGCAGCGATGACATCATAACTTCCGCCGGCTATCGCATCGGACCTTTCGACGTCGAAAGCGTCCTCATGGAGCATCCCGCCATAGCCGAGGTCGCCGTCGTCGGCAAACCCGATCCGGAGCGTACCGAGATCGTCAAGGCCTTCATAATCCTGCGGCAGGGCCATGCGGCTAGCGATGCGCTGGCGGCGGAACTGCAGCAGCATGTGCGCCACCGCCTGTCGCTGCATGCCTATCCGCGCGAAATCGAATTCGTCGAGGAATTGCCGAAGACGCCGAGCGGCAAGATGCAGCGGTTCCTGTTGCGGCAACGCGGCTGATGCTGATCGGCATTGGGGTGGCGCCGATCGGCGCATGGCAATCATTAGATCACGATGATTTTGGATTGATTCAATCCAAAATCATGAACGTGATCGATTCTAATAGTTTAGAGCGGGATGCGGGCGGAAAACCGGTTCCCACTTTTCCTCATCCCGCTCTGGCCCTGACAGTTTCGACAAATGAGCCTATCATAAGGAGCTCGATTAGGGGGGCAAACGTCAGTCAGCAATCACGCGGGCTCGGGGCAGCGTGCTGCACGATCGAGCCGGGCTTGCGCGATGAGCTCAATGGAGGAGAGCGACATGGCCAAGTATCTCTTTGAAGGACGCTACAATGCCGGGGGTGCCAAAGGCATCGCCCGAGATGGCGGCTCCGCACGGCGTGCGGCCGTTGTGAGAATGGCAGAGGGCCTGGGCGGCAAAGTCGAGAGCTTCTACTTCGCATTCGGCGATGTCGACGTCTACTCCGTTGTCGATGTGCCCGACACAGTCACCGCCGCCACTATCGCGCTCGCCGTTAACCAGACCGGCCAAGTGAGCGTGCGGACAATTGTGCTGATTGAGCCGGAGGACATGGACAAGGCAGCCAAGAAAACCGTGGACTATCGGCCACCGGCGGGTTAGCGCGCAGTCCGATTCGGCGGTCTCACCAGATCGAAAAGAATAGACGGTCATTCAAAGATTTGGAGCAAAGTCATTAGGTGACATTCGGATCTGAGATGTCGCCTTAAGACTATGCTCCAACCCGCTGGACCGTCCGCGTCTTTGCAACAATCCAGGCGACGGCCGGCGCAAGCGCCCTGACTTGCCGCCATTGGCTCTTGCCTGCGTCGGCTTTGCTGTTGCATCATGAGCTGTGGAAACGCTTGCTGCCCTTTTTCGCGACGTCGGGGCGCCGGTATCGATCGAGCCCATAACGCTCGATCCGCCGGGCCCGACTGAAGTATTGGTGCGCATTGCGGCGGTCGGGCTGTGTCGCACTGACTATCACGTCATGCGCGGCGAGCGGCGCGTCGCGATGCGGCCGATGGTGCTCGGCCACGAGGCCGCCGGCGTGGTCGAAGAGATCGGCGCTGCGGTCGGCGGCATTACGGTCGGCGACCACGTGGTGCTCACCTTCATCCCCGGCTGCGGACAGTGCAGGTGGTGCCGTCAAGGCTTGCATCATCTCTGCGCCGAAGGGCCGCGCATCACCCAAGGGCCGCAGCTCGACGGCACATACCGCCGGCGTGACGGAAAAGGTGACGCCGTCGGTGCCTTCTGCATGATCGGCGCCTTTGCTGAACGCAGCGTGGTCGATCAGGCCTCGGTCGTCGTGATCGATAAGGAAATCCCGTTCGATCTTGCGAGCCTCGTCGCCTGCAGCGTGCCGGCAGGCGTCGGAGCGGCGCGCAACCGGGCGCGCGTCAAGCCGGGCGACAGCGTTCTGGTTGTCGGCTGCGGCGGCGACGGAATGAACGTGGTGCAAGGCGCGCACCTGTGCGGCGCTGCGAAGATCATTGCGGCCGATATCGTGCCGGCAAAACTCGATTGGGCACGCGAGTTCGGCGCGACACACGCCGTCAACGCGCAAGGCGAACAGCTCACCCGTTCGGTGCTAGAATTCACCGACGGGATCGGCGTCGACCATTCTTTCGTCTGCATCGATCCGCCGGCGACGCTGCTGCCG
>JBKQHN010000002.1:0-9086 GCA_052148755.1 Beijerinckiaceae bacterium
GGTGCCGTAGCTGAAGTGGTTGGAATTTGAAGGTGGCGTAATCTCCGGATTGTCGAAACAAGCCGAATCGGCGCGCCAACGCCGATGGAGATTACGCCATGAAAAGAGATACCACGGAGCCGGCCGCCGAAGCGACCGAAGACAGACTTTTTGACAATTGGTTCGATCCTGTTGAAACAATTTTACGTAGCAAGGTGCGCGGCTTTCTCGAAACGATGATCGAGGAAGAGCTGGAGACCGCCTTGGCGCGGCCGCGTTATGGACGCCGCCCTGAACCGACACCGGATTCTGCCACGACGACGGCAATCGTCGGCCATCGGCACGGCCGGCGGACCCGAAAGCTGACCGGCACATTCGGACAGATCGAAATCAGCGTGCCGCGCGCGAGGATTGGCGCCGCGGCTGCCGAGACGACCGGTAAAACGACCGAGTGGCGGAGCAAGGCGTTGCGATCCTATCAGCGCCGCACCGCGACGGTCGACGCCTTGATTGCATCTGCCTATCTGTCTGGCACCAACACGCGGCGGGTGCGGCGTGCGCTCGCTGCCTTATTCGCTGAAGGTGTCGGCAAGGACGTGGTCAGCCGGGTCTGGCGCAAAGTGAAGGGCGATTGGGATGCCTGGAATGCCCGCTCCCTTGCTGATGAGCCGATCATCCGATTGATCCTGGACGGCACCGTCGTGCGCGTCCGGCTCGACAAGAAGGCGACGTCGATCTCTTTGCTGGTTGCGCTCGGTATCAGGCAGGATGGCCAAAAAGTTCTCCTGGCGGTGAAGAACATGGGCGGCGAAAGCGAGGCGGCCTGGCGGGCTCTTCTCGACGACCTCGTCAAACGCGGTTTGCGCACCCCCGAACTCGTGATTGTCGACGGCGCTCCCGGTCTCGAGAAAGCGCTCGCGGCACTATGGTCAAATATCCTGATCCAGCGTTGCACGGTGCACAAACATCGCAATCTTCTGGCTCACGCGCCGGAGCGGCTGCACGAGGAAATCGCCGCCGACTACAAAGATATGATCTACGCCGAAACGAAGGAGGAGATTGCAGCGAGACGCAAGGCTTTCCTCCGCAAATGGCGGCTGAAATGTCCAGCTGTCGCCGTCAGCCTGGAGGAAGCAGGCGACAAGCTCTTCACCTTTACGCGCTTTCCGAAAAGCCAATGGAAATCGATCCGCACCTCGAATGCAATCGAGCGATTGCATGAAGAGTTCAAGCGCCGGATCAAGACGCAGACAGTCCTGCCTTCGGCGGAAACCGCTGCGATGTTGTTCTGGGCGCTCTTAGCCTCTGGCCAGATCATCATGCGTAAAGTCAACGGCTGGGAGACCCTTGCTGAAAAGCCGTTTGATCAAACCATTGACCTCGCCGCATGATGCGGTAAATTCCTCACGCTGGAGATCGCGCCAAAATAATTTCCAACACAAATTGCGACGGCACCTCTGGAAATTTGTTCTCAGGGAGCGAAACTTTGATGCGGCGCATGGCGTGCAGCAGCCTTGAACGGGCTGCTCTTGCGCCACCTTACGGAGGGCCGTCAAATGACTACTGTAAAGCAGGTGCTCGATCACAAGGGCCATGAGGTCTTCTCGATTCATCCGGATGCCACAGTCTATGACGCGATCAAGAAGATGGCAGACCAAAACGTAGGATCGTTGGCTGTGATGGATAACGACGAGCTCATCGGCATTGTCACAGAAAGGCACTATGCGCGAAACATCGTGCTAAGAGGCCGAGCATCGCCGGAGACGCCGGTTCGTGTCATTATGGAAACCAGCGTCATTTATGCGGACCCAGAGCAATCCGTTGAAGAATGCATGGCTGTCATGATCGATGAAAAAGTTAGACATCTGCCTGTGCTTGAATACGGAAGCTTGATCGGCATCATATCTATCGGAGATCTCGTTCAGGCTATCATCAGTCACCAGAGATTCACGATCGAGCAGCTGGAATCTTACATCCACCATTGAACAGGCATACTGGAAGATTTTAGAGTGCAGTGTGAGCCGCGGCAGCCGGGCCGGCAGCAGAGCAGGGTCCTCAACCGATCCGTACCGACCCGACGCCGCTAGCAACGAACTTGGCGGGGCGTTGCTCCATAGTTATCGCAACGCGTCATGCCCGTGCTTGTCACGGGCATCCACGCCGTGCCGGGTCGTGCCTCAAGCAAACCTGGGGTGCGAGAATGCGCTAGGGGCAGCAGCCCAGCGCGGTTCTTGCGAGCATAGTTCTTGCCGAGGCTATTTTTGATCCTCGCGGCTGCGTTCGAGCCGCGGATCAAGCGCTGCGGCCGGATGAGTTGAGGGGTATTCAACCGGTTGGTCTCGCGTTGGGCTCAGACGATGATGCGCAACCCGCCGGATTTCCGGGCTAATCTCCATCAATCTGTTTGCCAATAAGCGCGATGGCCCGCTCATAGACCGAAGCCGCATTCCAGGCCTGGATCGCAGCGAAATTGGCTTCGCCGGGCTGGTATCCCGCGCCCGCCTGCCAGCCATGCGCCTTGAGGAAATTGGCCGTCGAGGCCAAAGCATTGGCCGAAATTTCGAGACTGCCGCCGGTGCCGTAGTCCAGAACGGTCTTGGGCAGGAACTGCGTCTGGCCCACTTCGCCGTGCATGGAGCCACGTGTGCCTGCCGAGAAGATTCCACGATCGACCAATGTCAGAGCTGCATAGAGCTGGTCGGTGAAATAGTCCGACCGGCGGCAATCATAGGCGAGAGTAGCCACTGATGAGAGAACGCTCTGATTTCCGCGCACGCTGCCGAAGCCCGTCTCCATTCCCCAAATCGCCAAAAGCGGCCCTGGCGGGACGCCGTAGCGCTGCTGGATGGACGCAAAAAGAGCTGCATTGGATTGCTTGAGCGCGCGCCCGCGCGCCGCAATGACCGGGCCGCCGCGCTTGGCGAGAAACTGGTCGAGCGACAAATGGAAGCTTTTCTGGCCGCGGTCGGCCGCGATGGTTGCCGTCGCATAGCTGGTCGTCATAAAGGCTGAGACCGCAGAGGCGCTGACGCCCTTTCCCCTGGCTTCATCGGCAAACTGCTTCTTCCACGTCTCGAATCCAGCCGCCGTATTGCCGCATTGCGCAGCGCCCGCTTCGCCGGCCATCCACACGAGCGCCACCAAGGCTGCCGCGGTGACTGTCTTGAAATGCCCGCCTTTAGTCATTTAGAACTCCTTTCATAGCTTTGCATCGGACAAAATGCTGGCCCGCCAAACCTGCCGACATGAGGTGTGATCGCCGGCTATCGCACCCCTCAAGATTCCTGCCTTTCATGTCAATGGTGTAAAAGTGGAGACCATTGATCAGATTATAGGGCCGCAGCTGTCATTCGTCTCAGCCCTGCGTCATGGCAGTTCTTGGCGCAATTTCGCCATTCCCTCCATCCAGGGCCGCAGTCATTGCCCACCGCTTTGCCTCCCCTCCTTGCAGAACAGACACAGCTTGCCGGTGACGAAGGGCAGCGGCCGTCCGACAATTTTGTAACCTGTCATGCTGAGCGAGTCTCTGTCCGAATTCTAGCAAGTTTTCGCGGTCGATATCGCATCGCCGCGTCAGTCGTTGCGAGCCGGCGCCGCCTCGACGATGACCCGCGTGCCGCGGACGGATTTGACAATTACGGAGGTGCCTTCCGATAAGTTCGGCCCTTCGGCGAGCCAGACGCTGTCGCCCAGGCGCACTTTGCCTGCGCCGCTTTCAAACCGCTCGCACACGATGCCTTTGGCGCCGATCATGCTCATGTCTCGTTGGTTCAAAGTGTCGCTGGCTTGCTTGCCTCGATTGACGCGGCGGTAGACGAAATAGCCCACGCCGCAACTCAGTGCCGAGGCAATCATGAACGCCGTCAATTGGCCACGCAGAGACAGACCAAAGGCCGCTTCCAACACTGCGGTCAAAGCTGCACCCAATCCAATCCAGATGAGATAGCTGCCCGGTGCGTGCAGTTCGGCATAGGCGACGAGCGCTGCGAGGATCGCCCATAACCACCAAGGAATTCCCTGCATCGGCGCAACACCTCTTAACGCGGTTGGCCAACGCTGTTCTTGGCAATTTCAGCGATCCCTGCGATCGTGCTCACAAGGCCCGACATCTCCATCGGCATCAGAACAAGTCGCGCATTGTTCGATTGGCCGATTTGCGTCATGGCCTCGACGTATTTTTGCGCAATGAAGTAGTTGAGCGCCTGCACATTGCCCTCCGCAATAGCCTTCGACACGGCTTCGGTCGCTTTGGCCTCGGCTTCGGCCAGGCGTTCGCGCGCCTCGGCGTCTTTTTGCGCGGCCGCCAAGCGACCTTCGGCCGCCAGAACTTGCGATTGCTTGGCACCTTCAGCTTCGAGGATTGCCGCTTGTTTAATGCCTTCGGCGCGCAGGATGGCCGCACGACGCTCGCGATCCGCCGTGAGTTGCTTTGCCATCGAGATCTGAACATCTTCCGGCGGGCGTACGTCCTTCAACTCGACACGCGTGATCTTGGTCCCCCACGGTTCGGTTGCAGCGTCGAGCACGCGCAAAAGCCGTTCGTTGATTTCATCGCGCCTTGAAAGCGTCTCGTCGAGATCAAGCGCGCCGATCGCGGTGCGAATATTGGTCATCGTAATGTTTGTTACGGCAGATTGAAGATTTCGCACCTCATAGGCGGCGCGGCTTGGATTGATCACCTGGTAGAAGACGATGCCATCCACAATGACAACGGCATTGTCTTTGGTGATCACGTTTTGCGGGGGAATCTCCAAAACGGCTTCCTGAACATTGATCTTATGGCCGATTCTATCGATGAACGGGTTTATGATCCGCAGACCAGGCAACAAAGTTATCCTGTATCGACCGAACCTCTCGACAGTCCATTGGTAGCCCTGCGGAACCGCTCGCATGCCCCTGGCGATGACCGTTATCACGACGGCTGCGAGAACAATGAGAAAGATCAGCGTTTCCATGTTCGTCCCCCAAAAACCAAAAAGTCGCTGTCGGCACCGCATGTCGAGCTCGTGCGGGATGCACAATCAACTTTACACAATCTGTGTGAACTTGATTGCGCCGGAAAAGCGGCGCAGCGTCGCGCTCTTCCGCATCCCGCTCTCGTGACGACGCCAGCGGCAGACCTCAGTTTTTCCCGCTGTTCAATTGATACATCAACGGCTTCATAAGCTCCACTTGCTTCTCTTGCCGGGTGAGCAGCCGGACAAAGGCGATCGTTGCGACAATCGACCGGGCCAAAAAGACCGGTTTCGCCGGCAGCGGCGCCAGCCTTGTCAATTGTCGGAGCTTGGCGACATTGCCGCCAGGACAGCCATTTTTGAAGGATCGGTCGAACCACACGACCGCCCGCAACTTGTTCACGCGGCCCGGTTGTGTTTCAAGGTAGCGCGCCAACCAAAACTGTGCCTGCCATTCGCCTTCGGCGGCGAGCTTGCGGAGTGTGCGCGTCCCCTCGGGTACATGGCGAAGCTGCAAAAATCGGGCGCGATGGGTGAGCGCGCCCTTTTGACCGGAGGCAGCTGCGCGGTCAAACCAGTGCCATGCCGCCGCAATATCCAGGGGAAGGACATCGCCGCGGGCATATTCCCAGGCAAGCGCCACCTGAGCTTCAACGTCGCCTTCCGACGCGTCGGCGATCAATTCCGGTATGCTGGCCAGGCGTTTCGCGCGAAGTTCAGCCGAGTCTTGGAATTCCAAACGCATGGCTTCCACTCATTTTCATCGAGTCCTTGCGTGCCATTATTGACGCGTCCGATAGGCGTCGCGCCGTGTGAATCGGCACGGCGTGCGGCCCCTTTTTAAGATAGCGTGTCTCAATATCATCAGAACATCCGCTCTGATGAGCCGTTCAAAGGCGGCGAGGTCGATATGCCACTCTCATCGGTTCCTCTCGTCCCATTGCGTCAGGGTCCTCCCGACGAAACGCCGGTCCGGCCTGCCCCCCGTGCAAAACTCGAGCGGCTCCGTTTACAGCTCGCATGTCAGCGTACACGCGCGTTTTTTGCCACCAAAAATCCCTTCGATTGGCCGTCCCGCATCTTCGTCGTCGGCTCTATCGTAGCCAGTTTGGCATCACGTGTAGGGATTATCGCCCCGTCCTTGGTCTTCAGCGCCGCCGGCATCTATTTGGCCGCTTTATGCAGCGCCTATTTGCTCGTCCTCGTCGGAAAAAAACTTGGTCTGATAGATCCGGCTTTTGCCAAGGATAAAGCGGACAACGCCGCCGGCGACTTTGTCTATAGCCACCAAAAGCCCGAAACCTCGATCGAAGACTTCGTGACTCCGACGCAGGCTCCGGCCAAAAGTCATGAACCGCCCGTCCATGCAGCCTTCGACGGACAGGCCAAGACTTCGGAATGGCAGGTGGTCGAGATCAAAAATCTCGGCAAGATCCGCTATCATTTTTCCGATTCAGATGGGCCCAAAAATGTGGGCCCGATGCGATAAGTGTGAAACTGCGCGATACGGCACAGGAATTTCGGCATCACAAATTTGACGCCGAAACAGGGTCCAGTTTTTTGAATCGGCGCGTCCAGTGTGAGAATTCAAGACCAGGTTGCGAACAGGCGTCGGCCCAGTCGACAATTGCGGCGCAGCCCCCTATCTGCAATGCATGTTCATCGCATCGCGCACCCCGCAATCCTTCCGCGAACGTATCGGCACGTTGCGTCATCTGCCACCCTTCATCCGCCTCGTCTGGGAGTCGAGCCCTGCCCTCACGCTGGCGAGCCTCTCGCTGCGCCTGCTTCGGGCGGTCTTGCCCGTGCTGCTGCTCTATGTCGGCAAGCTGATCGTCGATGCGGTGGTGGCCGAGGCGCGCCTGCCGCATGCCGGATGGACACCGGCGGAATGGATCGCGAGCGGGCGCCTCGCCAAGGTCGGCGGCCTCGTTGCGCTGGAGTTCGGCCTTGCCATCATGGCGGATTTCTCCGGCCGTTTCAGCTCTCTCGTCGACAGCCTGCTCGCCGAGACCTATAGCAATTTCGCCTCTATCCGGCTGATGGAAAAGGCGGCCTCCCTCGACCTCGAGCAGTTCGAGAGCAGCGACCAGCAGGATCGCCTCGACCGGGCGCGCCGCCAAGTCACCGGGCGCACCGCACTGCTCAGCTTGGTGTTCGGCCAGATCCAGGACATTTTGACCGCTGTGTCCTTCATGATTGCCCTGGCGGCCTATTGGCCTTGGCTGATCGTGCTGATGGTGATCGCCCTCGTTCCTTCTCTCCTCGGCGAGCTCAAGTTCAACGCGCAGGGCTACCGCCTGGACTATTTCCGCACGCCCGAGCGGCGGCAGCTCGACTATGTCCGCTTTCTCGGCTCCAGCATCGAAACCGCCAAGGAGGTCAAGCTCTTCGGCCTCAACCGGTTCCTCATCGAGAGGTTCCGGCGCTTTGCGCAAACCATGTTCGCCGACAATCGCCGCCTTGCCACCCGCCGGGCCATCTGGGGCGGTCTGTTCGCCGCGTTCGGAACCTTCGCTTACTACATCGCCTATGGCGCCATCATCTGGCGCACCATGGCCGGCGCGTTCAGCCTCGGCGACATGACCTTCCTCATCGGCTCCTTCCTCAGGCTCAAGAGCCTGCTCGACGGGCTGCTGCTCGGCTTTTCGCAGGTCGCGGGCCAGGCGCTCTATCTGGACGACCTCTTCTCCTTCTTCGAGATCAAGCCGCGCATCGTCTCGCCGCGTGATCCGCTGCCGGTGCCCAAGCCGATCCGCTCGGGCTTCGTCTTCGAGGATGTCGGCTTTCGCTACGAGGGCGCCGAGCGCTGGGCGGTGCGCCATCTCGACCTTAAAATCGGTGCCGGAGAAGTGCTGGCGCTGGTGGGCGAGAATGGCGCGGGCAAGACGACGATCGTCAAGCTCCTGTCCAGACTTTATGATCCGGCCGAAGGCCGCATCCTGCTCGATGGCCGCGATCTGCGCGACTATGACCTCGACGAATTGCGCAACCGGGTCGGCGTCGTCTTCCAGGATTTCGTCCGCTTCCACTTCACCGCCGCCGAGAACATCGCGATGGGGCGCATCGAGGCTGCCGCCGACCACGATCGGATCGCGCAGGCGGCCGACCGCAGCCTTGCCGATACGGTCATCGCCCGGCTGCCGCTCGGCTTCGAGCAGCCGCTCGGCCGGCGTTTCAAGGGCGGCATCGACCTGTCGGGCGGAGAATGGCAGAAGATCGCCATCGCGCGGGCCTATATGCGCGATGCCGACGTGCTCGTCCTCGACGAGCCGACATCGGCGCTCGACGCCCGCTCCGAATTCGAGGTGTTCCAGCGCTTCCGCGATCTCAGCGCCGGCAAGACCACGCTGCTGATCTCGCACCGTTTCTCGACCGTGCGCATGGCCGACCGCATCATCGTCCTGGAGGGCGGCGGCATCATCGAAGCCGGCACGCATCAGGCCTTGCTCTCCCGCGGCGGCCGCTATGCCGAGATGTTCGAGCTCCAGGCGGCCGGATATCGCTGAGCGCGATAGGTCCGGATGTGCGAGTGCGTCATTCGGCGCTGAATTTCTTTGCCTCGCCTACGCCTTTCTCGTCCTTCTTGAACAGGAACGGCGCGACCTCACGCATGTTGGGCGGATTGCCGGTGACGAAGGGCATCGGCCGGCAGACCGCCATGGTCGAGACGCCGATGCGCGCCGTCAAAAGCCCGTTGAGCACGCCTTCGCCGAGCCGAGCCGACAGCCGCGCGGCAAGGCCGTGACCGATGACCTGCTGGATGAGGCTGTCGCCGACCGCCATGCCACCGGTGATCGCCAGATGCGCGCCGACCGAACGCGCCAGCCTCAGAAAGCCGAGGAGGCCCGGCCTGCCGCCATAAATCTCGGCGATTCTGCGGATGAGGCGGATTGCCTGCGCCGCGACGAAGGCGACGTCGATGAAGGCGCGCGGCGCAATCGCCGTCACCATGGAGACGCGCTTGGCCGCCGCCGCAATCTCATGCCGCGCCGCCGTATCGAGCGGGCCGATCAATTCGGATTCCGCAATGTCGATGAGATCGGGCGCGTCGATGATTTCATGGGTGAGGCTTTGCAAATGCGCCCGCACTTGCGCCGATTGTGGCCGGTCCGCCTGAAGCGCCACGAGTTTGGCGACGAGCCGGCGCGC
>JBKQHN010000003.1:0-16827 GCA_052148755.1 Beijerinckiaceae bacterium
GTGGGGCGGGCGGCTTCCGCGGCGACCGCAACCGGTCTCATGCCGAAACATATAGCCCAGCTCAAGGCTTTTCTCGACGAAGCTTTTGCGGCTTAGCGCGTATTCCGATCGGGTGGAATCACCCGATCGATCAGGAATACGCGCCAATTCAAAAAGTTGGAGCATGTCCTTGTCGGAAAAGTGGGGCCACTTTTCCGGGACATGCTCTAGAGCCGATCCCCAAGACTGTGGGAGGCTTCCGATTGGGACTTGCTCCGAGTCGTCGAATTTGAGTTTAGTCTCGTCGATTGGAGGCTTCCGTCTCGTTGGGGTAGACTCGCAGCCGAGCCGAGCTTGTGTTTCCTGGTCTCAGGAGACCCCTTGAACAACCGGCAGGCCAGGCGGCGTTGGCGAACTTCGCTGCCGAACCCGCCAAAAAATTCACGCGGGCGATCTGTCCCGTTCGGGCACAGAACGTTCGGCCATGCAGAGTCTCGGGAAGGGGCCGTATTCGCGGCTAATGTGACTGGCGATGACGACTGAAATCCGCGTTCCCACTTTGGGAGAATCCGTCAGTGAAGCGACGATCGGGCGCTGGTTCAAGAGAACCGGCGAGATGGTGAAGGCCGACGAGCCGGTCGTCGAACTAGAAACCGACAAGGTTACGCTCGAAGTGAATGCTCCGGCCTCAGGCATTCTCGTCGAAATCGCCGCCAAGGACGGCGAGACGGTGGCGCCCGGTGCGCTTCTCGGGCAAATCAACGAGGCCGGCGTCGCTGCGGCATCGGCAGCACCCGCCAAAAAACCTGCAGCGGCGGCAGCGCCGCTGCAAGCTGCCCCGGCGGCCAAAGTCCAAGCGCCTGCGGCTGTCGCCCCTGCTATGCCGCCGTCGCCTGCTGCTTCGAAGATCGCCGCCGACCGCGGGGTCGATGTTGTGCAGATCGAAGGTTCCGGCAGACGCGGCCAAGTCCTCAAGGGCGACGTCTTGGATTTCGCCGCCAATCCGCCGGCCGCTCTGGTGCCGTCGGCGCCAGTCGAATTGCGTGCACCCTCACCGCCGAGCGATGCGCCACGCGAAGAGCGCGTCCGCATGACCAAATTGCGCCAGACGATCGCCCGGCGCCTGAAGGATGCGCAGAATACGGCGGCCATGCTGACGACCTTCAACGAGGTCGACATGAGCGAAATCATGAACCTGCGGGCGCGCTACAAGGACGTGTTCGAGAAGCGACATGGCGTCAAGCTCGGCTTCATGGGCTTTTTCGTCAAAGCCTGCGTTGCGGCACTGCACGACATTCCGGCCGTCAATGCCGAGATCGACGGCTCCGACCTCATCTACAAGAACTATTATCACCTGGGCATTGCCGTCGGCACCGACAAAGGCCTCGTGGTACCCGTCGTGCGCGAATGCGACACGCTCGGTATCGCCGAAATCGAGAAGAGGATCGCCGATTTTGGCAAACGCGCGCGGGACGGCCAGCTGAAGATCGATGAAATGCAGGGTGGCACGTTCACGATCACCAATGGCGGCATTTACGGCTCGCTGATGTCGACGCCGATCCTCAACGCGCCGCAGTCGGGCATTCTCGGGATGCACAAGATCCAGGATCGACCCGTGGCCGTCGCCGGAAAAATCGAGATCCGGCCGATGATGTATCTGGCGCTCTCCTACGACCACCGCATTGTCGACGGCAGGGAAGCCGTGACCTTCCTCGTTCGTGTCAAAGAAGCGCTCGAAGACCCCGCCCGGCTCGTGCTAGACTTGTGAAGCCACGCGGCAACGGCGTGGAGTTTGGGGGAAGCCATGCATTCTTCGATCGAGTTGATTTGTCTGGAACTCAGTGTCCTTCTGTTCATCGCACATGTCGTCTGTCAGGCTGTTTTAGCTCAAGGGGAATTCGGCCAGCCGTTTCTCTTCAGCCCACGCGACAAGCAGCCTGCAGCCAAGGGCGTCGCAGTCGGCCGGGCGACCCGCGCGCTGCACAATTTCGTGGAAAATTACGGCGCATTCATCGCCATGGATCTGGCGCTGATCGTCACGGGACATACGGGCGGCTGGGGTGCGATCGTATGGATTGTCGCGCGCATCGTCTATCTCCCGCTCTATCTTGTCGGCATTCCGGTCGCGCGCACCGCCTGTTGGGCAGTCTCGATCATCGGTCTGCTGATGATGCTCGCGCGCGTCGCGGGCTATTGACCAAAGCGCGATTAGACTAGCTATTTGTGATCTAAGGGGACCCTGTCGCGTATGGGTAAAGTGCTCGTTGTCACCGGAGGAAGTCGCGGCATTGGCCGCGCCGTGGTCGTGCGAGCTGCCGCGCGCGGCTATTCCGTCTGCTTCAGCTATGTGAGCGACACGACTGCTGCCGAAGAGGTTGTCGCGAGGGTCCGCGAAACGGGCGGTACGGCCATTGCCCTGAAATCCGACGTGGCGAAGGAGGCGGACGTGGTCGCGCTCTTCGCCGCGGCGGATCGGCTCGGGCCGCTCAATGCGCTGGTCAACAATGCCGGCATCGTCGATCGCAGCGCGCGTGTTGACGAGATGACGGCTGGGCGGTTGTCGCGCATGTTCGGCATCAATGTGATCGGCAGCTTTCTCTGCGCACGCGAGGCCGTGCGCCGGATGTCGACCCGCCACGGCGGCCAAGGCGGCGCAATCGTCAATCTCTCGTCTGCGGCGACGCGGCTCGGCGGCGCGGGCGTCTTTGTCGACTACGCGGCCTCCAAGGGAGCAATCGACGCATTGACGCTCGGACTCGGGCGTGAGGTTGCCGCCGAAGGCATACGGGTGACCGCCGTCAGTCCCGGCCTGATCGACAGCGATATACATGCGAGCAGCGGCGTTCCCAATCGTCTCGAACACTTGCGCCCGCAAGTTCCGATGCAGAGAATCGGCAGCCCCGATGAGGTCGCCGCCGCAATCCTCTGGCTGCTGTCGGAAGAAGCTTCCTATATCACCGCCACCACGCTCGATGTCTCGGGGGGCCGGTGAGCTTCCTCGTTCGGGTGAAGGAAGCTTTGGAAGATCCGGCGCGGTTGGTGCTGGACTTGTGAAGTGAAGGCTATGTATGTTTCCGATACCTCCCTTGGATAGGTTGAAGATGCCGACGATTGCCCTTGTTTCCGGCGTTCGGATCATCATCTATCCCAAGGACCATTTGCCGCCGCATCTGCACGCGAAACTTGCCGAGCATGAGGCTATGATCTCAATTGTGACCGGCGACGTTTTGGAGGGCGCACTCCCGCCGGCGAAGCTGAGAGCTGTTCAGGAGTGGTTGGCGAAGCACCGTGAACAGGTGGCCTATGTCTGGCGGGAGATTCGCGAGATGCGTTATCAGGGAGGCATGATCGACGAATGAACTATCGAATCAAAAGCGTCGAAGTCGTGCGCTACCCGGTCTTGGGTGTCACGTTCGATGACGGCCTTTCCGGCGAATACGACCTGACGGACCTGATCGCAAATGGGCCGGCCTTCGCGCGACTGAAGGATGAAGCCTATTTCAGGACAGTCTCGGTCGGCGAGCATGGCCACACTTTCGGGTGGAATCTCGATGATCTTGGCAATGAGATCGACTTCTGTCCAGATGCGACGCGCATTCTGATCGAAACGCAAAAGGTCGAGGAGTTGGCGGAGCGTTATCGGCTGAACCGTTCCGCCGCAGAGTGAGCGGCGGCGTGGTGCGCTCCTGCACCACCCCATCGTCGGTGGCGGCGAGGCGGTGACGTTCCTGGTGCGGGTGAAGGAGGTCTTGGAAGACCCAACGAGGCTGGTGCTGGATTTGTGAGCGATGGTTTGTGATCTCACCCTCTCTAGAATAAGTTTGAAGTTTTATCCTCGGAGGACGCGATGGCACGGCTCCGAATTTCTGTTAATACCTCAGGTTCCAAATTAGGTTTTTTATCGCCGGCGGATTTGGAAATTCTCTCCGCGTTCGTCGACATTTTTTATCTAACGTGCTTGAGACAAGAGCGCGCGACGATCGGCGCACCGCCCTCCTTGCGCAATATCTTATCGGATTACGATGTTCAGATCGAATTTATAGAATTTCATAACCCCCTACAGATTGGAGCATTTTTACGAAATATCTCGCATAGAACAGCATGTTCGATCCTCAATCGAACTGTTTTCTATCAGGAAGAGAGAGACAGAAGGCAGATCGAAAATCAAATTTCTCGCCAACGGTTGGTTGAGATGACAATGAAGAACGCAGTGAAAGCCGTAGACACGCGTAAAAAACTAATCAAAGGCGGCTTGTCGGAAGAGCAAGCAACAAGGATCATGGCCAGCATACTCCATAGCCAGCAAGCCATCGTAGCGTAGAGCCGCCAGAATAGGAGATGATATTGTACGACCTCATCGTCATCGGCAGCGGCCCCGGCGGCTACGTCTGCGCCATCCGAGCGGCTCAGCTCGGCCTCAAGACGGCCGTCGTCGAAAAACGCAAAACCTATGGCGGCACCTGCCTCAATATCGGCTGCATTCCTTCAAAAGCGCTGCTGCATGCTTCGGAAAAATTTGCCGAAGTCGAACATGACTTTGCGGCCTTGGGAGTGGTCGTCGGCAAGGCAAAGCTCGATCTGCCGGCGATGATGAAACACAAGACCGATACGGTGGTCGCCAATGTCAATGGCGTCGCCTTTCTGTTCAAAAAGAACAAGATCGACGGTTTCATCGGGCTCGGCACGATAACGGCACCCGGCAAAGTCGAAGTGACGGCGGAAGACGGCAGCAAACAAGTGCTCGAGACGAAGGCGATCGTTGTTGCGACGGGCTCCGACGTCGCCCAGCTTCCCGGCGTCACGATCGATGAAAAGGAAATCGTATCTTCAACCGGCGCGCTCGAACTCACCAAAGTGCCGGGCAAGCTCCTCGTCGTTGGCGCCGGTGTCATTGGTCTCGAATTGGGGTCGGTGTGGCGCCGCCTCGGCGCTGAGGTGACCGTCGTCGAGTTTCTCGATCGCATCCTGCCGGGCATAGATGACGAAGTCGCCAAGACGTTCCAGCGCATCCTGGAAAAGCAGGGCTTCAAATTCATCCTCGGCCAGAAAGTCGCCAAGGTCGAAAAGCTGAAGACCGGGCTCAAGGTGCAGATCGAGCCGGCCGCCGGCGGCGGCGATGTTCAGCAGCTCGATGCCAATGTCGTGCTTGTCGCGATCGGCCGGCGGCCCTTTATCGAAGGGCTCGGCCTCGAAGCGCTTGGCGTTGCGACGGAACGCGGCCGCATCCTCATCGACGATCATTTCGCCACCAATGTTGCGGGAATCTATGCGATCGGCGACGTCGTGCGTGGCCCCATGCTGGCGCACAAGGCTGAGGACGAAGGCATAGCGGTTGCAGAAATTCTCGCCGGCCAGCACGGCCATGTGAATTATGACGTCATCCCGGGCGTCGTCTATACGATGCCTGAAATCGCCACGATCGGCGCAACCGAAGAAGAGCTCAAAGCCAAGGGGATCGCCTACAAAGTCGGAAAATTCCCGTTCACGGCCAATGCCCGTGCCCGCGCGATGCGGGCGACCGAAGGCTTCGTCAAGATCCTCGCCGAGGCAGCGACCGATCGCGTGCTCGGCGTTCATATCATCGGGGCCGGTGCCGGCGAACAAATCGCCGAAGCGGCAGTGCTGATGGAATTTTCCGGCTCGGCGGAAGATCTCGCGCGCACCTGCCATGCGCATCCGACTTTGTCCGAGGCCGTGAAGGAAGCCGCGCTCGCGGTGGATAAGCGGGCGATCCATATGTGAGGGGGGCACCAGACCCTTTAGCGAATCCCTTCCGCGCTGCCATGTGTTAAGGATTGGATTCCCGCTTGCGCTCGCCGCCGGGGAACGGAAATTACGTCATTGTCAAAAGACAGACGCCCTTATTTGCGAACGAGCGCTCTGTCGTTGATAGTGCGACAAAGGCCGCGCTTTCAATTTGAGTGATTTAGCCCGTCCCGTCTCTTCACGGGTTGCAGCATGTCTCATATCTGGTGGCAGACCGGAACAATCTATCAAATCTACCCTCGGTCCTTTCAGGACTCGAACGGCGACGGCATAGGCGATCTCGACGGCATCAGGCAGCGGCTCGATTATCTCCTCTGGCTCGGCGTCGACGCGATCTGGATTTCGCCGATCTTTCCTTCGCCAATGCATGACTTCGGCTACGATGTCGCCGACTATTGCGGCATCGATCCGATCTTCGGCTCACTCGAAACGTTCGACCGCCTCATTGCTGAAGCGCATGCAAAGCGGCTGAAAGTCATCCTCGACTTCGTGCCGAACCATACGTCGAACGCACATCCCTGGTTCATGGCGAGCCGGCGCTCGCGCACCGATTCAAAACGCGACTGGTATATCTGGCGGGATGCGGCGCCAAATGGCGGTCCGCCGAATAATTGGCTCAGCAATTTCGGCGGCAGCGCCTGGACATGGGATGCAGGCACCGGCCAATATTACTATCACGCCTATCTCGCCGAGCAGCCGGACCTGAGTTGGCGAAATCCGAACGTGCAGGCCGCGATGCATGAGGTGCTGCGTTTCTGGTTGCGGCGCGGGGTCGACGGGTTTCGCGTCGACGTGATGTGGCATCTCATCAAGGATGCGGCGTTTCGCGACAACCCGAAAAATCCGGCCTGGACCAAGAATGGCCCGGAAATCGATCGCCGGCTCCAGACCTATTCGGCGGACCAGGAGGAAGTACATAACGTGGTCGCCTCGATGCGGCAGGTGCTGGAGGAATTCGAAAACCGGGTCTTGATCGGCGAGATCTATCTGCCGGTCGACAGGCTCGTCGCCTATTACGGCGAGAATCTTACGGGCGCGCATTTGCCGTTCAACTTCCAGCTGCTGAATTGTGCCTGGAGTGCGCCTGACGTCGCCGAGCTGATCGAGCGCTATGAGGCGGCTTTGCCGGAGGGCGGCTGGCCGAACTGGGTTCTCAGCAATCACGACAGACCGCGCATTGCAGCGCGCGTCGGGCTTGAACAAGCGCGTATAGCGGCCATGCTGCTCTTGACTTTGCGCGGCACGCCAACGCTTTATTATGGTGATGAACTCGGCTTTGGCCACGTCGAGATTGCGCCGAACCGCATCAGAGATCCCTGGGCACTGCGTGAGCCCGGCATCAATGTCGGGCGCGATCCCTCACGCACGCCGATGCAATGGGATGCGAGCGCCTTCGCGGGCTTTTCAACACATGAGCCTTGGCTTCCACTGACGCCCGATTATGAGGCGCGCAATGTCGCGGCGATGCGCAACGACAAAACGTCAATCCTCGTTTTGGTGCGAAACCTGCTCAACTTTAGGCGCGAACATGCAGCGCTCTCGCAAGGAGACTGGCGGCTCTTGTCAGCAGGCAGCGATGTCCTCGCCTATGAGCGCCGCGACGGCGATGATCGGATATGTGTCGTACTCAATTTTTCAGCCGATCCGCAGGCCTGGTCCGCCTCTAGGGCGACCACAGCCAGCATCGCAATCTCCACACATGGCGACCGGTGCGGCGAACCCGTCGGATCGAGCTTGAACCTGCGAGCCAACGAGGGCCTGCTCATCGAGTTCGCATGAGAGCATATGCCGGAAAAGCGGAGCCGATTTTCCGGCGCACTTTCTCGAGCGAAAGGCGCATCACTTCCGGAGCTCGGAAGCGCAAGCTCCCTGCGCTCGTTCGATTGTTGCCGAAGCAGCTGCTATTCCGCCATCAGAACTTGCGTGGCGAAAAGGTCTGGCTCAGACACCGCCTGCGCCTCCACCCTATCGGCTTCATCGAACAGAAACTTCACGCCGAAGGCTCCGTCGCGCGCCCAGCGCACGCAAGCGGCCCAAAGCTCGCCGATGCCGGGCACGAAGAGGAGAAACTTCTCCGGCAGCAGGCTAAGATCGGCCGAAACCGGGGTAAGGCGAGCCCCTTCCGGGGTAAGGTCACGGATCTCGCAGTCGACCGCCGGCATTCCCGGAATGTACATTTGCGCGCTCACCAGAACATCTTGCCGTTCCGACGTGCGGCGATCGGAAAAATCTTCGCTCGTATCCATCGATCGATATCTCCTGCAACGTTATTGGTGATCCAATGATGCTGAATTCTTCATCTGGCTAGGATCATAAGGAGAGGTGTTTCTAACAGCATCAACGACAGCGCCTCATAACCCGTTAATTTCGCGCAAGAGGCGCTGTGCCGCAGTCTTTACCGTCAAAAAAGGTGAACAAAAGCTTGCCAGCAAAGGCAAGGACTTCGCGAAATTCACTCGGCGTTTGCCAAATCGGCATCACGGCTTTTGAAGTGCAAGGTCGATGCGGAGGCCGCGGGCTTTTGCGGCGGTGCGGCTCAAACGCAAGAGGCTGATTTGGCAGACGCGCGCCACACGCACGGAAGGATGCGGTCGAATATCGCCAAGCGACCGAGGCTGATCCAGCCGTGACGCGGGACGATGCAAATGTCACGAGCGCCCCTTGTGTCTCGCTCACGAGAGGCACATGATGCATGCAACACCCGGAAACAGCTGATCCTGGCCCCTGGTCGACGTTTGATTGTGCGGCATGATCAAACACGAATGCTCGCGGATACGAACCTAAACTGAACAAACTCAAGGAGACCTGCAGGATGATTGGCCTTGATCCTATTATAACCTTCCTCATCGTTCTATTGATCGGCATCGTGGCTGGATTGGTGGCGCAACGATATTTTGGCCCTTCGTGGATAACAAAGCAGATCACCGGCCGCTATCGTGGTGACATCACGAGTGCGCTCGTGGGCATTGCGGGGTCGTTTATCGGCTTCCACGTCGGCATTCTCTTGGGATTGGCGGGCGCCGGCTCAATCGCGCTATTCCTTGCCGCCGCCATTGGCGCCGCCTTGGTGCTGTGGGGATGGAAAACGCTCCGGGCATGAGGGAAACGTGACGTCGGCTCTTGACGCATCTTTGTCATTGGGCCGGCGAAGTTGAATAACGACCTGCTTAACGTGCTCTAAGTCCGATCCCGCGCATTCCATCGGGCGAGCGCCTCTTGCGTGTCGATGTCGATCGCCACGGCCTCGTCGTCGATCGGACATTCCACCACAATAGCACCCGGCGCCTCGAGCAGTGTGCGTGCACCGCGATCGCCTTCGAGCGACATGGCGTCGACAAAGATCGTCCTGCCAAGCAGCACCGGATTGCCGCGGCGCCCAGCATGAACCGGTACGACCGCCTGCGGTTTTTTGGGCGCGGCCGCAAATGCCGCCACGAGCCGGTCGATCAAGGCCGCTGTGACATAGGGCATATCGGCAAGCAGGATGACTGCGCCGGAAATTTCTGCCGGCAAAGCCTTGAGGCCCAAGGCTAGCGATCGCGACAGGCCGGCATCCGGATCGGGATTTCGAATGAACGCCACGTCGAGATCACTGAGCGCCGCCTCGACTTTGTCGGCGGCCTGTCCGGTGACGATGAGGACGGGCCGCGCATGCGAGTTCAAGGCAGCTTCCGCGACGTGCCGGACGAGCGGCTTGCCCGCGAGCTCGGCGAGCACCTTAGTGTCGTCGCGACTGGCATGAAAACGACGCGCCCGCCCGGCAGCCAGAATGATCGAAGCAATAGCGCTCACGCCATCTAATCCGTTGTGCCGGCACGCGGCTGCGGCCGCGAAACGATTTCCATGAGCAGGCCGCCGACGCCCATTTTGCAAATGTCTCCGGCTGTCACCGGAATGCCCGCGAGCATCCTTTCGAGGACGAAGTCGAAACCATTCTCTTTTGGCGAGCGAGCGCAGCCAGGAGCCCCGATGACAGGCTTGGCGCCCGAAGATTGGGACGTCCGCGCAATGAGCAAGAGATTGCCGGGATCGACGGGCATGCCGAAATGTTCGACGAAACCGCCGGCTTTTTCGATCGCCGCAGGTACAATGTCGCGCCGATCGGTGATCGCAGATGCACCGAATATGACGACCAGGTCGCAGGCCTGTTCAACGCGGCGGATCGCTTGCGCCAGGGCGGCAATGCCATGCGGCACACGCTCTTCCGCGACGAGACTGGCTGCAGCGACGGCCAGGCGCTGCTCGAAAACGTGCAGGGTCTTGCTGACGGTCGTCCCCTTGAGCCCAGGCAGAAGCGTCGAAATGGCGCCGACGCGCGAGAGACGGAAAGGTGCGATGCGCATGGCTGCACCCTCCGCCGCCGCAAGGCAGCGGACCAGAACCTGGTCGGCAACTGCGAAGGGGATGATTTTGACCGTCGCGACCATTTCACCGCTGACGACCCGCGCATAAGGCTTCAAAATCGCGACCGTGATGCTCTCGTCGAGCCCATTGATCCGGTCAATTCCATCGCGATCCGGAACAAAAACGCCGGCGCAGGTCGCCATCAAATTGCAGCGGCCAGTAAACGGAGGCTCGAGGCGTAAATTATCACCGGCAAGGCTGAGTGCGAGGCGGTGTGCCGCCTCGTTTTCACCGACATCGCCGGGCTCGAGCCGGGCAACGACGATTTCGCGCACGCCCGCTTCATGCAGCGCGGCAATATGCTCGGCGTGGACGATGTCGCCTTTCCTGAGAGCGAGACCATTGCTTTTGATCGCGTGCGCGACGATCGCCCCCTCGCTCATCGCGAGCGATACCGCGCCAAATTTCACGCCGCCTTCTCCGATCGTAACGGCTTCTTGCGCAGCGCCGCGATGATCTCGCCCAAGATCGAGACGGCGATTTCGGCAGGGCTCACGGCCCCGATATCGAGTCCGATCGGTGCATGAATGCGGCTCAACTCGGACTCCTTGAACCCGGTGCCGCGCAACCGCTCCAGACGCTTGGCGTGGGTCTTGCGCGATCCGAGCGCGCCAATATAGAAGCACGCCGCCGCGAGCGCCGCGTGCAGACCCGGATCGTCGATACGCGGATCATGGGTGAGCAAAGCCATTGCGGTGTAAGCATCGGGAGAAAGCCGCGGCAACGCGTCCTGCGGCCATTCGGCGATGAGCTCGACATCTGGAAATCGCTCCGGCGTGGCAAAAGCGGTCCGCGGATCGATGACCGTCACATCGAAGCCGGCCAGCTTTGCCATTGGTGCCAAGGCTTGCGAAATATGCACGGCGCCGATCGCAATCAAGCGAACGGGAGGAACTTGCACGGACACAAACAATTGCGCGCCGTCAACTTCGACAAGCGCGCTCTTGCCGAGCCGGATCTGTTCGGCAAGGATCTCTGCCAGAGGGTCGCCCGCAACTTCGGCGGCGCGGACGAGCCTTTGGTCGCCAGTGGCCACATTGGTCAACAGAGCAAAAGCGCGCCGCTTGGCCCGCTCTTCATTGAGCGCGGTGAGAAGATCGATTCGCATCAGTCGACCCTCTCGACATAGACCTTGATACGGCCGCCGCAGGACAGCCCGACCTGCCAGGCTGTTTCATCGGAAACCCCGAATTCCAACATCCGCGGCTTGCCGGATAAGATCACGTCGAGCGCTTGCGTAACGACATCGCCTTCCACACAGCCGCCAGAGACGGAGCCGAGGAAGCGTCCGTGGTCGTCGATCACGAGATGGCTGCCCACGGGCCGCGGCGCCGAGCCCCAGGTTTCAACGACGGTCGCGATCGCGACGTCTTGCCCGGCTTGTTTCCATTCCTGTGCTTTGCGAAGGATATCGTCGTCTGACGCCAACATAAGAAGTCTCCGCGAGCCGAGCGCCGAGGCCGACGCGCTGCGGCTCGAAACTATATAACAACGCCAGTCGAAAGGCGAAAGGCATTGAGGCGAGGAAGCCTGCCGGCGAGTCAATCGAAAGCGAATGCGTCGAAAATCGACGAACCGGGCGCAAAAAAAGACACCGGATGTGACATCCGGTGTCCAACAAAGCATCGCGACTTTTCAGTGAAGGGCTTTAAGAAGCGCTTTAATGATGAGGATGAGGATGGCCGACGCCGTGCGGGCCTCCACGGAAACCACCGCGTCCCCAGCCACGCCAGCCCGCGGGACCGCCCCAGCCGAAGCCTCTGCGCCAGGGATAGCCGCACCAATACCAGCCGCCCCCCTGCCAACCGTCGTCGTACCAGCAATAACGATGCCCGCCCCAGAAGTAGGGATTGACCGGCACGGGCAGGCCCGGCACGGGCACGATGATTTGCGCGAGTTCGATCGCACTCTCCGATGTCGTTACAGTTCCGAACGAGCCTTGGCTCGGCATTGGAGCCGCCGCGGCCGATCCCAAGAAGAGCCCTGTAGCCATTAGGGCAACGCCTGCCGATTTGAGAACATGCCGCATGCGACCCTTCTCAATCTCTTGCACGGGTTTTGCTTGCATCCATCGACTCCTCAACTTTTCGGAGATCGGGCAACGCCGAGACGTGCCAAAGGCTCCACTTTGCACCGCAATCCACACGTCGCGCGCCAAAGCCTGACGACCACGTGCCCTGCGAGCATTTGCCTTTTAAAGCTCAAACGCGGCTGCGGCACAAGAGCAATCAGGGCTCACGCGGCCGTCGACATGGCGCGCAGCGACGTGGAGTCGGAAATTGACCTATTCGCGACATGAACGAGAGCAAAATGCCAGATCAAAGCAAGACCGATGAGCCGGAAACCCCTCCCGCGGGCGGATGCGCCGGGGCGCATGCGGCTTGGCTTGCAGGCAAATCGGGCACGTTTTCAATGCGTGCGGCTCCCGTTCCGAAAATCGAACCGCCACCGCCCGTTGCAGCCAAACCGGCGCCTCCGACAGGTGAGGTTTTTGCCATTTGTGGCAGTAAGGACATCGGTGATCGCCGCGGCAAGAGCTTTCCGCTGATGCGCATGTGGGATGATGGCAAAGCCCGGCCCTGGGAGGTGTTCATCGCCCGCTTCGGCAAGCAATATTTTGCCTATGTCAACGAGTGCCCGCATTCCGGACAAAGGCTCGACTGGGAAAAGAACAATTTCTTTGAGCCGACCTATCAAAAAGTCCTGGTGTGCGGCAAGCACGGCGCGCAGTTCGAACTCGACACGGGAGCCTGCATGTCCGGTCCTTGCAAAGGTGCATCTTTGCAAAAGATCGATTGCATCGTCGACGATGAGGGCGACGTTTGCTTGATTGGCGTCAATCTCGAAATTGCCGGCGAGACGCCTGAATGCGGCGAGAAAGATCACAATCTAGAATCGGCGCTTGAGAACAACGGTTTCAAGCTGCAGCAAACGGTTCGGACATCTTGAAAATCGGCGCTTTGCTTTGAACCTGTGTAGAGCCGGCTTCCTAATTCTACTGCGTCACAAGCGAACGAGAGCTTCCAGGAACGGAGAACGGCGCGTTCCCTTCCCCACCCAGGCCGCGCTTGCGCGCGCCTGGGCGCAGGCTGTTGTGGGGAGAGGAGGCGCCCGCCAACTGCAGAGTGCGGTGTTCATGACACAGTAGGACTAAAAGCCGGCTTCGAAATTCGGCGCGCTCCCAGCGTCATTGCGATCGAGCTGTGAAATCGCGCGACCGCATCAGTGGTTCTGAGTTAGGCCTGAGACCGCGACGAGCAACTCGCCGCCCAATATCCAACCAATGACGCTAAGGGCGGAGAAGAGAGTGCTTAGCCAGAAGGCGAGCCTCGAAGGAGAAGGGCGTCAATCGCCTTGCTTTCTTCCGCGCTCCTCATCGATCGACGCTCCCTCGTGCACACAAAGCTGGCTTGCCTGCTTTACGATTTTTGAATGCCGAAGTCGTCAAATGCCAACTTCGGGCAGCGGCCCCAAAGGGCCTCTTTAGCAAGAGGAAGCATGTGGCTGCAGCAAATGGAGCACTTATTTCCAGGCGAGCCCTAAGAGCCCGAAGCCTCGGCTTCGGAGCGGCGCAGCTGATCGAACACTTCGGCATTTGGGCAAAATGCGCGGCAGGCTTCGGGCGCATTAGGCGAAGCAAGCCGAGCATGGCATTTGCGCCAATCGGCACACGCGCCGCAATGCGCGTCGATCGGGGATTTGTTGTTGGTCAGCGTAGATATGCCGCCGAGCAGGACAGGCGCATATTCGAACCGAACGCCCGTCCGCCGTTCAATCTCCGGCAATACGAGATGACAAAAATAGGCGTTCGGACTGCCGAAATCGAAGAGGAAGTGCGGTTTAATCGGCCTCACCCTCGTTTCCTCGCCCGCGCCGTTACGACAGCGCTTGCCGTCACGTGCCGCCGCCGCTTCGAACATTTTTTAGTTCCAAATAGGAACCATTATAGCAAAATCCTGCTGGTCTTCTGCCTGGCTGTGCCCGAAGTAAGCCTGCAGATGCTTGTCTGTTTCGTCGAGGCCGAGTATCAAATGAGAACCTCATGGCCGAAGCATGGGCGACGCTGCGAGGATTCGACAAAAGGCAGATGTTCGGGAACTCTGCAGGGATGCCAAGATGCGATGGAACGATTTGGACGCAGAGAACTGCTCGCTGTCGCGCGCCATCGCGGTCATCGGCGATCGATGGACGCTGCTCATTCTCAGGGATTGCTTTCTGCGAATCCGCCGTTTTGAGGATTTCCAAACGCGGCTCGGCATCACCCGGCACATACTCGCCGCGCGACTGCGCAAACTCGTCAGCCATGGTGTCTTGCGCCGCGTGCCGTATAACGAGCGGCCGTTGCGCTATGAATATCTGCTCACCCAAAGGGGGCTCGACCTTTATCCGGTGATCCTCTCGCTCGTCCATTGGGGCGACGTCCATTTGGTCGATGAGCGCGGCAAGCCCGTCCTGCATCGCCATAAAACCTGCGGCAAGATCTTCGATCCCGTTTTCGTCTGCTCGGAATGCAGTGAACCTCTTTCCGCCAAAGAGGTCGAGGTTTGTCTTGGCCCAGGCGCTCTTGGTCCAGGCGTTCTTGGCCAGAGTGCCGTAGACCGCAGCGGCGCGGTTCTGCCGGCGGCCGGGTCCCGTTCCCGATAGTGCCCCTGCTTCGTACCGTCTGCCCGCGGTTTCTGCCGAGAGACCGAATTGACACGTTCTATTTTGGTACTTTATCGCACAGGATTGGAGTTCAGGCCCGAGACGATTCCCGGCTCAAAACGCCCGCAAGGTCCCGTCGGCCAGTTATTTTGAGTTATCTTAACGAAAGGGTGTCACCTGCATGGCTTTGCCTCACGTGCTTTGCAACCGGCTTCGGCTGCCGCTCATCGGTTCGCCATTGTTCATCATCTCGAATCCAGATCTTGTCATTGCCCAATGCAAAGCAGGAATCGTCGGGTCTTTCCCGGCGCTCAATGCGCGCCCTGCCCCGGTGCTTGCCGATTGGCTCGAGCGGATCACGACCGAATTGCATGACCATGATCGCGCCAATCCGACGCGCCCCTCCGCCCCGTTTGCGGTCAATCAGATCGTGCATAAATCGAATGACCGCTTGCAACAGGATCTCGAAACCTGCGCCAAATTCAAAGTGCCGATCATCATCAGCTCGCTCGGCGCGCGCGAAGACGTCAATCAAGCCGTACATGGGTTCGGCGGCATTGTTCTCCACGACGTCATCAATCAAAAATTCGCCCATAAGGCCATCGAGAAAGGCGCCGACGGGTTGATCCTCGTCGCGAGCGGCGCCGGCGGCCATGCCGGAACCCTGTCGCCTTTCGCCTTCGTGCAAGAGACCCGGCAATGGTTCGACGGGCCGGTCGTGCTCGCCGGCGCGATCGCCACGGGATCTGCGATCCTCGCCGCACAAGCCATGGGTGCCGATCTCGCCTATATGGGTTCACCCTTCATCGCGACCGAAGAAGCCAATGCCAGCCTTGCCTATAAGCAGGGCATCGTCGAGGGTCAGGCGGACGATATCATCTACACGAATCTCTTCACCGGCGTTCACGGCAATTATCTGCGTCAGTCGATCCTCGCCGCCGGACTCGATCCGGACAACTTGCCGCAAAGCGATCCGTCCAAAATGAGATTCGGCTCCGGCAGCAGTTCGGATGCCAAAGCGTGGCGCGACATTTGGGGTTCGGGGCAGGGAATCGGTGCCGTGCAAAAAATCGAGAAAGTCGCCGTTCTCGTCGACCGTCTCGAACGCGAATATAGTGCTGCCAAGGCGCGGCTCTTTGCAGCGTCGGGTGAAACACGACTGTCGCCCGTACTGGCAGGCTGAAGCGGATTTAGAAAAACACCAGCCAAACCGGCTTGAAGCGCAACAAAAGTCTCGGCTTTTGCGATGTTGCCGGCAGCGTTGAAACAGGGGGATTTGCTAAATCATTGATTTAATGGCGAGAGAGACGGGACTCGAACCCGCGACCTCCGGCGTGACAGGCCGGCGCTCTCACCAACTGAGCTACTCCCCCGCGAACGGCACGGAAAATCCCCACAGGGACCCGTCGAACCGGAGCACGGTCGGATAGGACAGCCGCCATATCAAGTCAAGCGACAATGCCGTGGTGCACCGACCTCGCCGTGCGGCTTTGCCGAAACGAGACCGGGGTTTCGACCGATTTCAAAATTTCAGCGAAGCGAGGCGCCAGCGCCGGATTTCCTGGGGTGTCAGGATATGGATCGAATCGGGGTTGATTCGCTCGGCGGTGGCGATCAGATCACGCCACACCCCCATCGACGCAGCGTAGTCGGAGAGCTGGGCACTGAGATCGCTGCTGCCATAGACGCGCAGCTGCTTCATCGCCTGATCGTCGCCGCGCTCCCATTCGTAGGTGAACATGCGATGGATGCCGACCTTGCTGCCCGGCGGGATCACCCGCTTCGCGGCGCCCATCAATGCATAGACGCATGCCGAATAGCAGCCGCCACCCGTCAGCACTACGCCGGAACCGCGCACGCCTCCGGCCCCGGCACGCGCGACGATCGCCAGCGCACCGACCTTGCGCATCGCCGCGCCGAGCTGCATCGATGCGACAACACGACCACCGGGAGAATTCAGCAGAACGACGCTGCGCACCCGCGGATCCTGAAAGGTCCGCATGAGGAAAGCGACGAATTCATCCGGGGTCGAAT
>JBKQHN010000004.1:0-4343 GCA_052148755.1 Beijerinckiaceae bacterium
CGCAAGAGCGACGTAGTAGCCCGCGTCGGCGGTGACGAGTTCGTCATTATGTTGCGCGAGGTATCGGATCAATCGCAGGTGGCCGCGGTGGCACGAAAGATCCTCTCCGTCGTGGTCAAGCCGTTGACCATTCACGGCCATGAGTGCCGGATCACTGCGAGCATCGGCATTTCCATATTCCCAACTGATGCGCTGGATGAAGAATCGCTGATCAAGAATGCCGATGCGGCAATGTATGTTGCCAAGGAAGAGGGCCGCAATGGCTTCCGCTTCCACTGCCAGGACATCAAAATCCAGTCGATTGAACGGTTAATGCTTGAGGCCAGTTTGCGGAGCGCGCTTGAGCGGAACGAGCTGTTGCTGCATTACCAGCCCAAGCAGGACCTCGGCAACGGCGGCATCACGGGCGTCGAGGCATTGCTGCGTTGGCAACATCCCGATCTCGGCCTGTTGCCGCCCAGCCGTTTCATTCCGCTCGCCGAGGAGACTGGCCTGATCGTGCCGATCGGCAAATGGGTCATCGAGACGGCCTGCGCGCAAAATGTGGCTTGGCAGCGCCAGGGCCTGCCGGCGTTGCCCATCGCGGTAAACCTGTCGCCTCGGCAGTTCGCCGACCCAGGCCTGCTCGGCGACATAGATGCCGCCTTGGACAACTCGGGCATGGCGCCCGAACTTCTTGAGCTGGAGATCACCGAGAGCATGGTAATGCAGAACGTCGAGCGAGCCATGCGCGTCCTCAAGGCCATCAAGGGCCTGGGCGTGATGCTCGCTATCGACGATTTCGGCACGGGTTATTCGTCGATGTCACTATTGAAGAAATTTCCGATCGACGTTCTCAAGATCGACCGCTCTTTCGTGCGCGAGATTAGCAACAATAGCGAGGACCAGGCGATTGCTGACGCCATTATCGCGCTCGGCCGGGCGCTTGATCTCACCATCGTGGCCGAGGGCGTCGAGACTCCCGAGCAGGAAAACTTCCTGCGCGCGCACCACTGTGACCAGATCCAAGGCTATCTGATCAGCAAGCCGGTGCCGGCCGACGAATTCGCCGCGTTCATGGCCGACCATATCCTGGCCGAGTTGAAGACGCAGGTGGCCAAGGCTGCACCGCGCCCTAAAGTTCGTCGGATTGGCACACAAGGTTAGTCGACGCCACTGACCAGGCAATTCGCGCGATCTTCAATCAGCGGCATGTCTGCTTACGCCGGCATTGGTCGGTTTGGGTCACTTGCGTCATCCTGAGCGCGCTCCAGACGGCCGCCTTTCGCGCGACCGGCCCTCTCGCCGTGAGCGATCTGGGCGCAATCCGCGGATTTCGGGAATTATTTCCCAAGAGATTTTTCTTGACCGTTCGTTGGCCCATAAGATTAAATTATTTGCGTCTTTCCGTTGAATATGCGGGAGAAGACTTATGCCTATTTTTGTCAAGTACGAGGGCGTGGGTGGCGAATACGGGCTCGAGGACGCTTTCCTCAAAATTGACGCAGATTTTCTGAAGCTCTCAAGTGCCAGCGCCGATACCTTTGTGAAGGTTGAGGCGGAACCTGGCATCAAGCATGATATCAATGTCATCGGCGATTCATTTTTTAAAGAGAGCGACGAGTTTCTCAAAATAAGCGACGCGGGAGCGAAAATTGATGCTTTCTTCTTGAAGTTGGCTGAGGCACCGACGGCGAGCGATTCAAAAATTGGCGGCGGCACCCCAGATGTGCAGTCTGATGTTCTGAAAGTTGATGCGACTCTCAAAACGTCAGCAGGGGATCTGAGCGTTCTCGGTTCGGATTTCCTCAAGCTCGACACGGCTCCCAATCTCGAAGGTTTCAAATCGGACAAACTGTCTGTTGGCGATGATTTTGGAAAAGTTGGGAAAGACATGAGCGATGCCGGCGGAGCATTCACACAGCTCGGCACCGACTTAATCGCTCTTGGCACCGGTCCCAACTCGAACACCGGAGAGTTGAACGACGCTTTCAAGATGCTGGGCGGCGAATTAGATAAAGTCGGCTCGATGTTCGACGCCGTTGCTCTCGATTTTCAAAAGCTTAGCCAAGACTTCGCGGGTGAGGGCGGCGGGGTCAATACGGTGGCCGTCAAGTTGCAGTCAACAGATTCGATGCCGACGGGCGTGCTGGGCGCGGATTTCCTCAAGCTCGAACATGATTTCCTGTTGCTCAATCAGGCCATTGCCGGCACTGCTATGGGCGTCGGGCAGTTGTTCGACGCCTTGGTCGACCAAGGCAGCAAGGCGCCAAGTGACCAAATCATCAATCACATGCTCGCCGTGCAAGGTGGCTCTAGCTCCCCCCATGGATAGGCCCGCGGGCGCTCTGTTGAATATCGCGTGGTCAACTAAGTCCGAGACCTCTTAATAGTGGTAAGACATCGCTCTCGATGCGCGCAATCTCCTTTTGGGCAGCGGCGTGGGCCTCAGCTGGCGATAAAGTTTTCCCGTCGGACCCTGACAAGGCCGTAGCCTCTAGGAGCTTCGCCAGCTGTGTTCCGGGATCAGCGAGGCCCTGACGGCTGGCCGATAAATAAATCTGCGTGATCCGATCAACTCGCACGCCGCCGCCCGTCATCGGCGAGGCAAGATATCCAAGTTCCCCACTCTCGGTCGCGCGCGCCATGATGGCCGAATTGAACGCGCGCGTGGACACTTCTCGCATCGCATCTCCATCTTCAGGCAGACAGGGTTGCAAATCACCACGGCCAACCATTACCTTGATGGCGTCGGTGAGCGAAATCCAGTTTGGACGCGGCATTGGCAACCGGTCGATCAGATTATGCAGCGTCATCGGCCCCTCGCCGAGAACCTCCATTAATGGCGCGTAGATATCTGGGCGCAATTGCAATTTGCCAAGGGCAGTGTCGAAGGTCATGTCGATGAGGTTACCAGGCGCCGTCAACGCAAAACGGGTATTGAGCCAGTGCGCGCGGGATTGTGCCTCGCGAAGAGGGACAAGGCCCTTGACGAAAACATCCCGGCGGAATTGACGGGCGAGGATCATATCTCGCGTTGCCTCGGCGAGGATTGGATCGTTGATTGTTGCAAGAAATGTCATCTGCTCCTCGGTGAAATTTACCCGGTCGACGCAATCCGTCAGATGTGCCGAGCCGACATAGGCGAGTTTCGCGTCGGCGAGTTCCTTGACAATGTCGCCAAATGAAAATGCCTCCCAGTCCCGCGGCAACAATTCATGGGCGAGGTAGGCGCTTGGCTTTTTCTTGAGCCGGTCGATCTGCGCCTCGACGAAAGGGAACATACGATGAAAGCGCGAATCCGCTTTCCGTAATGCATCGGAATAGGCGAACGCTTGCGCGAGCCCGGCCGCGGACGGCAACCCCGGTCTTGGCGCAAAACTCTGCACAAAAATGCTTCGTAGAGGGGCGATGCCCGCCCAGCCCGGCATGCAGTCGTACGAAACGTATACGAGCCCTCCAGGCTTAAGTTTCTTGCGGATAAGTGCAACGAGGACGCGGCGATTGACGACACTTACCCAGCTATAGACGCCGTGCAAGCAAATAATGTCGAATTCCGGCAGCGAGGCATCGCCAAGAAGGTCCTCAAAACTCGCCTCACGAAATCCGATGTTGGACAAGCTCGACGCGCTGGCGAGCGCGCGTGCGTTGGTAACATGGCTAGGGTTGAAATCAAATCCGAATACCTGGGCAGCTGGATTCGCCGCTGCTATTAGATTGGCCGTATATCCTTGTCCGCAGCCGAGGTCGCAATAGACAAGCGGCTCACCCGAACCGCCGGGTGCGGCAATACCGCCTGCCAGAGCTGCCAGCGCAAGTATTGGCGGGGCTTGAACGCGACAAAAATCAGGCACATAAGCGGTATCGACGACGTAACCAGAACCCCAGTCGGCCATAGTCTTGCTGTCCGTGCTATACTGTCAAAATTGCACGATTGAAAAGTGAGCTCAAGCCGTGACTCCCGCGCGGCATCAGAGGGGTGGATCTCGTACCTTCGCGCGCGATTTCTCGCTCATCTAAGTTGCATGTAGCTGTCGAACCGAGCGATCTTCTTCGCCTCAGGGCCCCTTCGAGGTCAGTCGCGAGTGGGCGAGCCTCTCGCAATGCAACAATTGGCAACCTGGAGAGTCTCCTTCGGTCGGGTGGGATCGAGGCGCGGACCGGACTTCGAATGATGCCGACGTTTCCTCGATCCTCCCTATCATTCCGTACGGCGGGTTTTCCCCAGTACGGCTGAAAGGCGGGCATATCAGGCGAGACCTTCCCGAAACATCAATCAGCTTAAGCCTGCTCCCGGCATGCGCTGGCTGACGACCAGTTTGTCTTCGCCCTTCGTGCACCGCGTGGTCACTACGGTAGTCCCG
>JBKQHN010000005.1:0-27941 GCA_052148755.1 Beijerinckiaceae bacterium
AATTGCCGACAGAGCGCGGCGGATGTCGAAGACCTTGGCGAAGAGGTGCGCCGCCGGGTCTTCGAGGTCTCCGGTGTCCAGCTCGAATGGGAGATCCAGCGGGTGGGGGTGAGGCGAGGGCCAGCAGTGTGGCTTGAATTTGGGCTTTAGGCAATCCCTGACTTAGACTCACATTCCCAGAAAGATTAAGCGTAATTGCAAGTCGGTTCGATTTGACTTCATCTGCCCTTGCAACGTGCAACTTCTGAGCGGCGCGCGTGAGAGCATGTATCTGTGCTGCAAACGAGGCTGAAATGCATATCGAGTATGATCGCAAACTTGATTTCAAAGACGTGCTGATCCGGCCCAAGCGGTCAACGCTTAGTTCGCGAGCGGACGTTGATATAAATCGCACTTTTCGGTTCATTCACACCGGGCGTGAATGGACGGGCCTTCCCCTGATTGCGTCTAACATGGATACAACTGGGACGTTCAACATGGCTCGCGCGTTAGCAGCGTTCCCGGCCATGGTTGCCCTGCACAAACATTACGCTCCGGACCAACTTGTTAAATTCTTTCACGAGGATGTTTCGCATGATGTGTTCTATACGGCCGGCACTACAAATGAAGACAGAGAAAAATTGGCGTACGTCAAGTCTCATGTGCCGCTTAGTAAAATCAGCATCGACGTCGCGAATGGGTACAGCGAGACATTTTTAGAGGCGGTGTCGCGCACACGAGACGAGAACCCCGAGTCTGTCATCATGGCAGGCACGATTGTAACGGCCGAGATGGCTGAGGCCCTCATTTTGGCAGGGGCGGACATTGTAAGGGTTGGAATCGGTTCCGGTTCGGTTTGCACTACCCGCGATCTGACTGGGGTCGGCTATCCGCAGCTTTCCGCTGTGATCGAATGCGCTGATGCCGCACATGGCCTTAAAGGACACGTGTGTTCCGACGGCGGCTGCGCCGTACCGGGGGACATTGCAAAGGCATTCGGAGGTGGCGCAGATTTCGTAATGCTCGGCGGCATGCTGGCAGGACATAAAGAATGTGACGGCGAAATAAAGTACGAAGACCGGGACGGAAAAAAGCTCCCTATTAGTATGCAATTTTATGGAATGTCGTCTGAAATTGCGATGAAGAAGTACAGCGGCGGCGTCGCCGAATATCGGGCTTGCGAAGGTAAAGCCGTTGAGGTGCCCTATCGCGGCGAAGTGAATGCAACGATTCAGGAAATTGTGGGTGGGCTACGTTCAATGATGACCTATATTGGCGCGACAAAACTCAAAGAGATTCCAAAACGAACGACTTTTGTGGTGGTGAGCGCACAGCGAAATGCCGTATTTGACGAGTGAAACCGATGACAGGAATTCCATTCTAGGACGAGGCACATGGGGTGTGGCCTGCTGCCTTAGGCTCCTTCAATCATTATGAGGGTCTGCGATTTTAGAGCTGCTGCGGCGCTAGGATGCGAGCGGGCGATCGGCAAAGAAGTCTGCCGCCGCGTGCGCGAAGCCTCCGGCGTCAGACTCAAATGCGAGATCCAGCGGGTGGCGGTGCGGTGAGGCACGCGAAATTGAGGAATTGGACCATGTCCAGCGCGAGAAATCCGGGTTAATAGATTCGCAAAGACGGTCGAGAGCCGGTCGGCCAATGGGGAGGGTAGGATGGTTCGTGATGTGCAGACCCTGGGCGACATCGCACGGCGCCATGCACGCGAAAATCCCCAAGGGATTGCGCTGGTCTTCGAGGGCCGCCAGACGACATTCCAGGATTTTGATCGGCACACCAATCAGGTCGCCAACGCGTTCTTAAATGCCGGGTTGGGACCGGGCGACCGTGTCGCGTATTTCGGCAAAAACAGCGATCATTATTTCGAATTGCTCTTTGGTGCTGCCAAGGCAGGCGTCGTGATGACGCCGATCGGATGGCGCCTGGCATCGCCGGAAGTCGCGCATATCCTGAGCGATTCGCGCGCGCCGATCCTGTTCGTCGGTCCCGAAGGGATCGGCTGCATCCGCACGCTCGCAGCCGACCTCACCTCCCTGAAAACGATCATCGCCATGGAGGGCGGGGCCGATGGCTTTGAAGCTTATGTCGACTGGCGCGACCGAGAGTCGATGCAAGACCCAAGAGTTCCGATGAGTGGCAGCGATGTCTTTTTGCAGCTCTATACATCGGGCACGACGGGGCGCCCCAAGGGCGCCATGCTGACTCATGCCAATTTCCTGGAGATGCGCGCGCATGCAGAGGCGTCCGACGACGATTGGCTAAAATGGCGGTCCGACGACGTCTCCCTCATCGCCATGCCGATCGCCCACATCGGGGGAACCGGCTACGGTATCTGGACACTCTATTATGGTGTGAAGGGAATCGTGGCGCGCGAGTTCGATCCCGGCAAAATACTCGATTTCATCGAACGCGACAGCGTCAACAAATTCTTCATCGTGCCGGCGGCGCTGCAGTTGATCATCCGCGACCCGCGTGCGCGGCAAGTCGATTACTCCCGCATCCGCCACATTTTCTATGGCGCGAGCCCGATCCCGCTTCAGCTTCTGCGTGAATGCATAGAAATCTTCGGTTGCGGCTTCGTGCAAATGTATGGTCTCACCGAGACGACGGGGACGGTCGTGGCGCTGGGCCCGGAAGATCACACTTTGGAGGGGTCGCCGAAACTGCGGTCGGCGGGCAAAGCACTGAAAGGAGTTGAACTGAAAATTCTCGATGCAGCCGGCAATGAATTGCCGATTGGTGCGGTCGGCGAAATCGCGGTCCGCTCGCCGGCCAATATGGCTGGCTATTGGAATTTGCCCGATGCGAGTGCGGCCGCCATGGTCGGCGACAATTGGCTGCGCACCGGCGACGCCGGCTATGTCGACGCCGACGGCTACCTCTACGTGCACGATCGCGTGAAAGATATGATCGTCTCGGGCGCCGAAAATGTCTATCCAGCCGAAGTCGAGAGTGCCATCTATGGCCATCCAGATGTCGCCGAGGTGGCGGTGATAGGCATTCCTTCGGAAAAGTGGGGTGAGGAAGTCAAGGCCGTCGTCGCGCCGAAACCTGGAACCACACCCGACCCGCAAGATATCATCCGCTGGGCGCGGGAGAGGATTGCCGGCTTCAAAGTCCCGAAGACGGTCGATTTCATCGATGCGCTGCCGCGCAACCAATCGGGCAAAATTCTGCGGCGCGAATTGCGCAGGCCCTATTGGGAGGGCCGCGACAAACAGGTGAACTGAGGCAAGCCGGCGAGAGCGGGATGAGGAAAAGTGGGAGGACGCTGCGCGGCTTTTCCGGCGCAATCAAGTTTACGCAGATTGCGTGAACTTATCTGCCTATCCCGCTCTAAATTATTGGAATCGATCACGTTCATGATTTTGGATTGATTCAATCCAAAGTCATCGTGATCTAGCAGCGCTGGTATCGCCTGGCTGCCCTGGCCGGCGCGACCCTTGACGGGGATCAAGGCCGGCGGCTCGCGTCTTTGGTAGTGATCCCACCATGAGCGGATCATCTTTCGACGTCGTCGTCATCGGTTCGGGATTGGGAGGCCTGACGGCCGCCGCCTTGCTCGCGAAGGCCGGCCGCAAGGTTTGCGTCATCGAGCGCAATCACAGCGTTGGCGGCGCCGCTTCGGCCTTCAAGAAAGGCGCGCTGACGATCGAGCCGGCCTTGCATCAGACCGCCGACCCGCGCGATCCGCGCGAACCCAAGCACGCAATCCTGAAAGAGCTCGGCCTGCTCGACGAGATCGAATGGATTCCGGTCTCGCCGTTCTTTTCGGTGCGCGGCGGTCCGGTGGGTGACACCTTCGATCTGCCGGTCGGCTTCGACGCGGCGCGCGAGGCGATGGCGCGACGCTTTCCCGAAAGTCGGCCCGGGATCGACCGGCTGTTTGCCTTGATGGAGAGCGTGTACACGGGTGTCGCCGACTTGAATCGGGCGCGCGCCGAACGCTCCGTTGGCACGCTGCTGCGCGGTGCATTGGGGCTGCGTTCGCTCGTCGGCGACTGGCGCGCGTCACTCGACGACGTGTTGGCGCGCACGCTCGGTGACAATGAAGCTGCGAAGTTCGCCATCGCCGGCAACCTCGGCTATTACGCCGACGATCCGCGCCGCATGTGGTGGCCGTTTTTCGCGCTGGCGCAGGGCGGATTCTTGCGCCTCGGCGGCGTCTTCATCAAGGGCGGGTCGCGGACGCTCAGCATGAAGCTCGCCAAAGTCGTGATGAAGGCGGGAGGTAGCGTTCTTTTGGGACGCGAGGCGGTCGGCATCGATGCCGACGCGACGGGCCGCCCGGCCTTCGTGCGCCATGCCGATCCGAAGGCACGCGAAGCGTTCGAGAAGATCAGCGCGAAAATGGTGCTCGCCAATTGCGCGCCGCATGTTCTCCAGGGTCTCCTCGACGTGCCACTGCGCGACGCCATCGAACGCGCCTATGGCGCGCGCGCGGTCTCGACGTCGCTGTTTGCGGCCTATTTCGGCGTCGGCGCGCCGCCGGCGAAGTTCGGTCTCGATCACTACGGAACAATGGTGCTGCCGGAATGGACGAAATCGTTGCGTGACACGGCCGACTCCGCGCGGGTGTTGGCGACTGATCCCACCGGCCGCCTGCCGAGCTACGGCATTGCAAATTATGGTGCCATCGACAGCGGCCTCGCCGATGGTGGCCCGACGCTGATCAGCGTCGTCGGCCTCGACAACCTGAGCAACTGGGCGGAGCTGGCGCCGCAGCAAGAAAAGGACCGGCGCGAGCGCTGGCTCGACGCGTTCCAAGCCGCGCTCGAGCGCGACTATCCGGGCCTTGGGGGCGCAGTGACCGACCGCTTGTTCCTGAATGCGCGCTCGATGCGCAATTTCCTCAACACGCCCGACGGCGCCATTTACGGCTTCGCGCCGATACCGCCGCAGCGCGGCATTTGGGCGGGTTTTCCGCACTCGCCGCGCACGCCGATCCCCGGCCTCTATCTCGCCTCTTCGTTCGGCGGCTCCGGCGGCTTCACCGGAGCGATGATGTCGGGCGCCGAGGCGGCGCGGATGGCGATGGCGGAACGGACCGTTTAGGATCTGTCTGCAAACAATCGCTTCATCGAGGCGTTCGCGGCTTTGCCAATCGAAACGCTCATTTCTTCGGTAGGATCGCCAATCATCTCGCCGGGAAGCGGCGGTTTTTCATTGGCATGGATTTCATCTTCGTCACTGGGAGTCGACAAGGTCGGAACCGGTCCTGCAGCTATTGCCCCGTCTCTTCGAGCCAGAGCGCCTGCCGCGCGGTTTCCTGCAAATAACAATCGCCGATGAGAATACCCGCGCCCGAGCCGCCTTCCATTTGCAGGCCCGCCGCGTCGCATTTCTTGTCGCGAAAGGCGATCCAGGCCCTTTGCGCATCGCGCAATATGTCGGCCCCCGTGAGCTTGCGCTTGCCGCCATCGCGCAGGGCTTCGACCTGGCCGAGATCGCCGCGCAACGCGGCCTGATAGGCTGTGTTGAGACGTTCGTCCCAAACCGCCGTCTCGCGCCACGCGCACATCTTCATGCCGAGGGTCGATTGGCTGTCCGGCGCATCGAGGCAGGGTTTCTGCACCGCCCCGATGCAGGTTTCGGAGCCGAGCTTATCCGTCTTCGCCTTTTCGAGGCATATGGCGATCGCAGCGCGGTCCTCCGGCGTCGCTTTTTCCTGCGCATGCGAAGCGATCGGGCCAAGGCAAATCGCGAGGAGGCAAATGACAAATCGAGCGATCATGGGCATGAAGTCGTTCCGCCCTCTGCTTTTTCTGTTCTCTTGCAAATGACTTTGATCGTCTAGGCGCACTCAATGCTGTGACCTGCTCCCGCAAAAAAGTCGGGGCACGGCGCTGCTTCGGCATCAGAACACCACTTGCTGGGTGCGTCGAGCACGCTTGAGCAAGTTCGAGCAAGTGTGAGGCATTAAGTTCGCGATCCGTCAATTGTTTTCGACGAGCATGCGCTTCAAAAGATCGATTTCCTCCGAAAGCGGCCCACCGGCACCGGCGAGAGCTTCGATCTTGCGCACCGCGTGCAAGACAGTCGTGGAATCTCTCCCTCCGAAACGCCGGCCGATTTCCTGTAGCGAACGCGGTGTGAGAACTTTAGAGAGATACATGGCGACCTGGCGTGGCCGAACCACATTCGCGGTCCGCCGCGCCGACAAAATGTCAGCGCGCGTTACGTTGTAATGGGTCGCGACGAGCTTTTGGATCTCTTCGATCTTGACCCTTTTCGGATCGCGCGTCCGTATGAGGTCGCGGATGGCGGCTTCCGCGGCTTTGACGTCCAAGACGGCGCCGCTAAAAGAGGAATGGGCGATCAATCGGTTGACCGCACCGTCGAGATCGCGGCCGTTGGTCTGGATGGCGTTTGCCACATAGGCGACTACGTCCGGCGCCGCTTCGAAATGCGGATGCAGTATCTTGGCGGCTGCAATCTTCGTCTCGAGAATCTGGACGCGAAGTATCTCGTCGAGCATCCCTATTTCGACACAAAGGCCGCCCGCCAACCGCGACCGAACCCGCTCCTCGAGGCTCTCGAGATCGTTGGGCGGCCGGTCCGCCGCGATTACGATCTGCTTACGTGCATCGATCAGCGCGTTCAGCGTATAGTAGAATTCCTGTTGTATCGTCTTGCCTTGTAAGAACTGCACATCGTCGATGATGAGGAGGTCGACCGACCGCAAGTTTTCCTTGAAGGCGATCGAGTTCTGCGACTTTAGCGCTGACACAAAGGCGTACATGAATTTCTCGGCTGACAGGTAGGTGACCCGCCGCTTAGCTGAGAGAGCCGCATGGGCGATAGCTTGCAACAAATGCGTCTTGCCGAGTCCGACGGCGGAATGAATGTAGAGCGGATTATAATGCAAGGGATCGCTCGGCATCGCGCCCGCGACGGTCTGTGCCGCAGCATAGGCGAGCCCATTCCAGCGGCCGACCAGAAATGTCGAAAAGCTCAGCCTCTTGTCCAGAGGCGATCCGCTCAGCGGATCTACGTCAAGCACGTCACGCGAAGTGCCTTTCTCCGGCCAACCGGAACTTTCCCCCGCGTCGTGGTGCCGGCTTTCCTCAATGTGCATGCCCGGCTTCGCACTACGCCGCCGCGCTGAGGAGCGCACATTGATGCTAATGTGCTTGACCTCGGGAAACTCAAAAGACACTGCCGTCAACAGGCGATCGACGAAATGTGCCTGGATCCAGCTCTTCAAAAATCGCGTAGGTAGTGACAGATATGCAGTTCCGTCGGCGATTTCATCGAGCTCCAAACGGGCCAGCCACATCGTGAATCGAGCTTCGCCGAATTCGCTTCTCAAGGCTCGTGTGACATTCTCCCATTTGCGGCTGTCGAAACCCCAGGCTTGCCTAATATTAGGGCAGCTGCCTTTGACTTCGAGGGCAAGGGATCTTTCGGAAATGCTAGCGATATTTAGGTCCGCCAGCCGTTCGACTCTTACCTCAAGTTCGCCCGCATCAGAGACTTCGACTCTCGACTGACGTCTAAACTGAATGACATTTCGCGCGATGTCTGGAGTTGGTGCATGTTCCAAAAGCGCGTCCCACAAGGCGATATGAACAGTGGAATTGTAAAAGGCATCCGACGAAGCGCTTCCACTTTTGCGTCTGATGAAGTTCCGCATATCGGTACGGGCTTCAAGTTTTTCTGATCGAGATCCTATAAGTTCCGCGATTTGAAGTGTAATTTCCGGAAACTCCTCCCTGCGATTTTGCAGGAATTGGCGCAGTTCTGCTGTCAACGCCGACAAGGTCCCGACGAGAGGCCGTTCCGGCTCGCCAAAAAAAACGTATAGTTGTCGACTTCCAATCGGACACAACGGACCGTTTTGAATTGCGATGGTCGAGGATAATTCAATCTCGACACGGCGGAAAGCGGTGACCGTGTTACTGAACTCATCGACTTCTTGAACGAAGAAGTTGTTTGGCGAATTTGGGTCATGTAGCAGCGGAAGGTAAAATCCCAGCTTTCCGTAACCCAAGCTGGAACACGCTGTAACTCTCAACTGACCCGAATCACCCCGTTTCGTCCTGAGCCTGTTCATCTCATCATTCCCCAGCTTTTAAAGACGTTATAAACGGTGACCTCCAACAAAGTGTGATAGTGCTCAGCGTGCCTCCCAGGCACATACGTATATGGGGCAATTAGAACGTTTGCATCGGCCATTTCTTTAAGCCAAGGCGCCGGCTCTCTGATCGACCAAACGGTATGGGGCACAACAATGGCAAGCAGGTGCTTTAGTGGAACGGGCTGGGAATGTATGATTTCAATCGAACATATGCGGTCATCCGGCTCATTCCGCCCTTTCGAATTGAGCAATTGGAGATAGGCACGGGCATGGAACTCCCAGTTCATCGCGCCATCTTCAGCCGTGGTTATCTGAGCTAGGTCACCGTGCAGGTAATATTCTGTTGACCCGAACACATGTGCAATCAGCTTATTTATCCGAGCGATATCCCGATCGAGACAAAAGTCACGTATGTTCATTTCTTCTGACGTAACGTGTTTGTATAGACGATTTTCGTATGCTCCCGTGTCGAATGCAAAAATAGCTCGTGAATTCTTTAAAAGAATTGGATCAAATATAAAACAGTAAGGACAAGCTGCCTCAGAGCGTATTACATCGTCATGAGAAAGTCTATAAGCTGGCCGCCCATAGAAAAAATACGCCAAATGCATACCAAAAACTGGGCATGGTTTGATTTGTACTTTTTTTGACCGAATTATATCTTCGGCTACGATGCCGCTCGTGATATGTGTAAGCGGCAGCAGCGGCCATCCTGGATCCGACTTGCTGTCGACCCATTCCCGGAAATTGGGTCGACCGCAAAATTGCACTCGTGTGCCCTTGACCAAAGTGCTCTCCCGATCGCGGCTCAAATAGCGCAAGCGCTCGGCGCTTAGCTTATCCATTGCCTTAACCGTCGTATAGCAATGCTTATTCTGTGACCTGTCCCGATCGATTGGTCTTTTTGGAACGTTAGTTGAGCTAGCATTTCTTATATTGCACGGCTCTTCAAGGCTGACGGCAAGGGCTTCTCGAAGCCGCCGCGCAACAGGTTACTAGCGGTGGCGCGAAACACGAGTTTTGCTGCCGGGACTATCGCGCGGCCGCGGCGCTTGGCGCGCCGATCGGGACATCGCCGCGGCCCCGACCTTGCCTCAATCTCCGCTTGACTCCTTCCGCCGGCAGATGGAGAAGCGTTTTTTTGCCATATCCAAGGGGATATAGGATTGCTCGATCTTTCGGCGGATGAATGGGTCGCAATCTGGCTTTCGTTGCGCATTGCCATTGTCGCCACTTTGGCGAGCCTGCCGTTCGGTGTCATTGCGGCCTATGCCCTGGCCCGTTGGCAATTCCCCGGCAAGATGCTTTTTAACGGGATCGTCCATCTGCCACTCGTGCTTCCGCCTGTCGTCACGGGTTATCTTTTGCTGTTGAGTTTCGGGCGGCGCGGGATTTTTGGGGCTTTTCTTGCCGATCATCTCGGGATCGTCTTATCGTTTCGCTGGACCGGCGCCGCCCTTGCCTGCGCGGTGATGGGGTTCCCGCTGATGGTTCGGGCTATCCGTCTGTCTTTCGAATCCATCGACAGGCGGTTGGAGAAGGCCGCCGGCACGCTTGGCGCCAACGCCGTCATGACCTTCCTTCTCATCACTCTGCCTTTGGCTGTTCCAGGCGTCGTCGTTGGGGCGATCCTGGCCTTTGCGAGATCGCTCGGCGAATTCGGCGCGACCATCACCTTCGTCTCGAATATCCCTGGCGAGACCCAGACGATCGCAACCGCCATTTACACTTATACGCAAACGCCGGGCGGCGATGCCAATGCCTTGCGTCTGACCTGTATATCGATCGCGATCGCGCTCGTCGCGCTAATCGGCTCCGAACTCGTGCAGCGGCGCGCCGAGAAACGTCTGGCGAGCTTTTAAATGATCGATGTCGCTTTGCAGCGTCGGATCGGCAATTTCGATCTCGATGTCGCCTTCAAGAATTCGGACGGCATCACGGCGCTTTTCGGCCGCTCGGGGTCGGGCAAATCCGTCACCATCGGATTGATTGCCGGTCTCGATCGGCCGGACGCCGGCCATGTCATTCTCAACTCGCGCACATTGGTCGATACGCAAGCCAACATCTATGTGCCGGCGCATCGGCGCCGCATCGGCCTCGTCTTCCAGGATTCCTATCTCTTCCCGCATTTCAGCGTGAAGCAGAACCTCTTGTTCGGGCGTTGGTTTGCTCCGCGCGCCGAGCGCAGGATCGGGTTTGATACGGTCATTGAAACGCTCGGCATCGGGCATTTGCTGATGCGGCGGCCGGCCCGGCTGTCCGGCGGCGAACGTCAGCGTGTCGCGATCGGTCGCGCGCTGCTGTCGTGTCCTCACCTTCTTTTGTTCGACGAGCCTTTTGCCGCCCTCGACATGCAGCGCCGGCTCGAGATCTTGCCGCTGATCGAGCGTCTGCGCGACGAATTCGCAATCCCCATCATCTACGTGTCGCATGCGATCCAAGAAGTGGCGCGGCTTGCCGCCTATGTCGTCATTTTGGAGCAGGGCAAGGTGAAGGCAGAAGGCGACCCCGGCGAGGTCTTGGGCGCGGATGCGATTGCATCGGAAGACCAGCGGTTCGGCCGCTCGAGCGTTCTCACGATGCAGGTCGGAGACTTCGACGCGGCCTATGGTCTTTGCGAATTGCAGCATCCCGCCGGCACGATCTGGCTCGCGGGGCCGGCTGGCCCCAAAGGCCAAAAAGTGCGGATCGTCGTGAATGCGACAGACGTGACGCTTGCGGTCGAGCCGCCGCACCAGATGAGCGTCCGCGGCACACTCGCCGGCCATATCGCGGCGATCGAAACTCAGGGCCCGTTCGCAATCGTCGAAATCGGCCTGGGCGGTGAAGGCCACCTCTATGCCATGGCGACCCGGCGTGCGATCGATGAAATGGAGTTGGCGCCCGGCAAAAGGGTCTTCGCGCTTGTCAAGACCGTGGCGCTCGATGAACGCGCCGTCGGCTGAATTTGCCAGGAGCGGCGGCTCCTTTTCGCCAAAATACTGTGTGCGTATGAGCACGGCGCGACAAGGAAAATCCTGAATTTACCGCGAAACGCGCGCAGCCTGATTGTATGCCCGCGCCGCTTCGGCTAGAGCATACTCCGGGTTAGCCCCAGTTCTGTGCATTGGAGGGCCTCTTGCTTCGTCGCAACTTCATTTTAACGGCCGCGAGCTTCATCCTCGGCAGCGGCATGGTCGGGCGCGCGCTTGCTGATGTGCCGAAGCCCTATAGTTTCGATTCCATGCCGCCGTTCGACGGCCGCGATGCCTTCATCGATTGGGCGGTCAAGAACCGCGGCGAGGATCCAAAATATCTTGCCGAGAGATTTGATCGCTTCAAAGGTCTCGTTGCGAACAAGGATGTTTGGGACAAGCGCAATATGCGTGCTTTCCTGATGACGCCGCGCGAGGAATTCGTGCTCAAGCAAAACCTCGGCCGAGCCTATGAGCATGCCTTTCTCGACATTGGTTTCGGCGTGACGATTTCGGGCCCTTACCTCGTTGCTCGGATGACGAGTCATATCGACGTGCAGATGGGCGACAAAGTGCTCGAGATCGGCACGGGCTCGGGCTATCAGTCGGCCTATCTCTCAAACCTCACCGACAAAGTCTGGACGATCGAGATCATCAAACCGCTCGCCGAGCGGACGCGCGGCATCTACGACGCGCTGATCGCCCGCGGCTATACGGAATACAAATCGATCACCAGCAAGAATGCCGACGGCTATTATGGCTGGGAGGAGGCCGCGCCCTTCGACAAGATTATCGTGACTTGCGGTATCGATCATGTTCCGCCACCCTTGCTGCAGCAGCTCAAGCCGGGCGGAATCATGGTCATCCCGATCGGGCCGCCCGGCGCACAGCGGGTCTTGAAGATCGTCAAGGAACAAGCCCCCGATGGCTCGATCAATGTGGCGCGTTCCGACATTTACAATGGCAGGGTCGCGCCGGTGCCTTTCGTACCCTTCACAAAACTCGAAGGTGAAGTGATCGTCGGCACACACAACAAATGAGTTCACCGATGCAGTTGGGCGACGGGCTACAAAGGTTCGTGGGGGTTCAGCACTGCGAGCCTCGAACTTTCCGATGAGTCACGCCATTCTTCCCAAGCGATCAGACGGCCGCCCGATTTCCGATCTCGCACTCTACCTATCGGTCGGGCTGGTTGCGGGAGCGGTCATCGCGCTGCAGATTGCGATCATGCGTGTCTTCGCGATCGGCAGCTGGGCGCATTTCGGTTCATTCGTCGTCAGTCTCGCAATGCTCGGTTTCGGGCTTACGAGCGCGGTCATGTGCGTCGCCAAAAACTGGTTCGCCCTCCATTGGCGTCTTGTTGCGGCCGCCGCGCTGTTGAGTTTCGGACCGCTTGCGGTGGCGGCCAATCTCATCGCGCAACAATTTCCATTCAACGCGATCTTTCTCGTCTCCGATCCGAACCAGAAATATCGGCTGCTCGCAAACTTCTTGCTCTATTTTACGCCGTTTCTCGCCGGTGCAGCCTTTCTCGGCAGCGTCTTCTTGCAGGCAAAGGAAGGATTCAATCGCGTCTATTTCGCCGATCTCGTCGGCTCGGGCCTCTGCGGTCTGCTTTTTTTGCTCGCCATGTATGTTTTCGCGCCGCAGGACGTCATTCTTGCGCCATTGCTGTTCTGGTTCGCCGGCGGCCTCGCCTGGTTTGCAGCCGTCGAGGGGCGACGCATGGTTGTGTTGCTGACCCTCGTCGCCGGCGCGACGATCGGCGCGCATCTCTTTCTTCCTCCTGCCCTCGGCATCTCGAAACTCGCCGTCTCGGATTACAAGGGCGTTGCCTATGCGCGGAAATTTCCGGACTCGCATCGCGTCTATGAACGCAATTCCCCATTCGGCTATCTCGAAGTCTATGCCAGCTCCTATCTGCATTTTGCGCCGGGTCTTTCGGACAATGCCGCCTTCAACTTGAAGGAAATGCCGGCAAACGCCTACGAGGGCCTTTACATAGACGGGGAAGGACCTTCCGGAATCATCCGTGCTTTACCGCCGGCCGTGACGGATTATTTCCGCTTCCTGCCGATGATCTATCCCTATGTCGTGCAGGACGCACCCGACACATTCGTGGTTCAGTTCGGCGGCGGGCTTTCGACCGCCGTCGCGCTTTACGCCAATTCAAAGAGCGTGACCGTCGCCGAAGGCAACCCAGCCGTGCTCGGCGCCTTCCTGAACGATGCCGGTTTGAAGGCTTTCACCGGGGACGTGCTGCATGATCCGCGTGTCACCGCAATCGATTACGACGGCCGCCTCTATCTTGCCGGCAGCGGCAATCATTACGACGTCATCGATCTGAGCCTTGCTGATTCGGCTGGCCTCTCCAGTCCTGGTGGCTTTGCGATTGTCGAAAAATATTCCTACACGCGCGAGGCCATGGAGACCTATATGCGGGCCTTGAAGCCCGGCGGCGTGCTCTCGGTCACGCTCTGGAACAAAGAGGAACCGCCGAAATCGATTCTGAAACTTTACGCCACGATGGTCGAGGCGGCGCGCGCGAGCGATGCGGCGGTCGTCGAAAGAAGCTTCTTCGTCGCCTCGAGCTATCTGTCGACGGCGACGGTCTTGTTCAAGAATGGCGGCTTTAGCGAGGCCAATGTCGCCAAGCTCAGGGCGCATACCAAGGCGATGTCCTTCGATGCGATCTATTATCCCGGCATCAAGGAGGACGTTTCCAACACCGACCAAATGCTCGAGGCTTACCGCCAGCAGATCTTTTACGATGCGGCGGCGCGTCCAGGCGAAGACGAGGGCCAAAACGATGCCGATTCGGCGGCCGACCCGGGCGCGGCGCAAATGCTGCCCGCCGTAAAGCTCGGGCGGCTCGCCTGGCAAAAGCTCATATTCGGCGGCTTCGAAAACATTGCCGAGCGCTATGTCTTCGATGCGCGCCCGCTCACCAATGACCGCCCCTATTTCGCCGCCTACATCAAGCCGCTCGATCTGCCGCGCATACTCGATCGGCTGGAAATCGTGCAGGACGAATGGGGCTATCTCTTGCTCTGGGCGAGCCTCGGCATCGCGACGCTGTGCGCCTCGACGCTGGTGCTGTTCCCGGTCGTTTTCGGCTGGCGCACGATTTTCTCGAAGAACCCGGGCAAGCTGCGCACGATCCTTTATTTCGCCTGTCTCGGCATCGGCTATATCATGGTCGAGGTTGGCCTCATTGCGCATTTCATTCTCGCCTTGAGCAATGCGACACTGTCGGCTTCGATCCTGATCACCGGCATGCTGGTTGCCTCCGGCCTTGGCAGCTTGGCGAGCGAAATCTTCATCGGTCGAGCGCGTGCGATATTGCCGCGAATTCTTCTCGCGATCGGCGTTCTCCTCGTGGCCTACGGCCTTTTCATTCACTATCCACTCGATTGGATCGGCACTTTTCCTTACGGCCTGCGCTTGTTTTTCTGCTTCCTTCTGGTTTTTCCGCCGGCCTTCCTGATGGGATTTCCGATGCCGACGGCCATGGGCTCGCTCGCACGGCTGCACAAGGACCACATGTTCCTTTGGGCTTGGGGCATAAACGGCTGTTTTTCGGTCATAGGTGCTGCTCTCGTCCCGCTCGTCGCAACATCTTTCGGTCTCACGGACGTGTTGCTGATGGCGGGTGTGGCCTATCTCATCGCGATCCCTGCTTTCTTCGGCGTATTGCTGCCGATCGCCGCTGCACGGCCGGCTAAAGCGACTTGAATGCGCGGGCTTCGCGCGAACGCCTCGCTTTCCGTGGCGGCCGTTCTCGTCGCCATGATTGCGCATGCCGCGGCGCCTGCGGGCCTGCGCCAAGCGCTGGTCGAATTTGCAACTTCGCCATTTCCTTACGACGGCGAAATTCCCGGCGAGCGCAAGCCCTTCCTGGACACGGCGGATGGCACGCGGCGCGGCCATACGTCGCCGCGTGGCGGCGTCTACTGGCTCGATCAAACATACAGCGATCGGCGTGTCCTATTGTCGATCCCGCCACATTTCGATCCGCAAAGGCCAGCCTATCTCGTCGTTTATTTTCACGGCAATAAAGTGATTTTGGAGCGTGATGTAGTTGCCCGCCAACAGGTGCCGCAACAGCTCGCGGCCTCGGGCCTCAATGCCGTGCTCGTCGCGCCGCAATTCGCCTCGGACGCGCTCGACTCGAGCGCAGGCAGGTTTTGGCAAAAGCACGTCTTTGCCGAATTTCTCGACGAGGCGGCGGCGCGTCTCGCCGTTCTCTATGGCGATCGTTCGGTCCGCTCGCGGTTCGACACCATGCCGGTGGTCCTCGTTGCCTATAGCGGCGGCTATATGCCGGCTTCCGCGGCCATCACCGCCGGCGGCGCCAACGACCGGATCACCGGCCTCGTCCTCCTCGATGCGCTCTATGGCGAAATCGACACGTTCGCCGATTGGATCGCCAAACGGCATGGCCAGAGCTTTTTCTTCAGTGCTTATTCTGCTTCGACCGCGGCCGAAAACCTCGCTCTGCAACAGCGGCTCGCGCCGCAGGCGTTTGCGACGAGCTTGCCGGACTATTTGCGCGCCGGAACCATCGCCTTCCTGGCCGCCGGTGATGTCGCCCACAATGATTTCATGACGCAGGCCTGGACCCGCGATCCCTTGCGCGCCGTGCTGACAAGACTCAAGGCGGGACGTTGAGGCTGCTCGCATCCCAGTTTGAAGTTCCGCTTCCGACTTCGCTCCGCGATCTGCCGGAAGTGTGGTAGCGTTGTCGGCAATTCGTGATCATCTGGGGAGTATCGGATCATGAGCAGCGCACCGATCAGTCGTTTTCCAGTCCCAAATCTGGATGACATGCCCACCGACATCCGCGACCGTATTCTCGCGGTGCAGGAGAAGTCCGGTTTCGTGCCCAATGTATTTTTGGTCCTGGCGCACCGCCCGGATGAGTTCCGCGCCTTCTTCGCCTATCATGACGCACTGATGGATAAGCCCGGCGCGCTGACCAAGGCCGAGCGCGAGATGATCGTGGTTGCGACCTCCAATGCCAACCAGTGCCAGTATTGCGTCGTGGCGCACGGTGCCATCCTGCGCATTCGGGCGAAAAATCCGCTGATCGCCGACCAGGTGGCGATCAACTATCGCAAGGCGGACATCACGCCAAAGCAAAAGGCGATGCTCGATTTCGCGATGAAAGTGTCGGCCCAGGCCTATGCGGTCGATGACGCCGACATAGAGACACTCAAGGGCTACGGCTTCACCGACGAGGACGTGTGGGACATCGCGGCGATCGCCGCCTTCTTCGGCATGTCGAACCGTCTGGCGAACGTCACCAGCATGCGTCCAAACGACGAGTTCTACGCGCTCGGCCGCAGTTGAGTTGGCGAGAGGGCGGGACAATCTCATGCCTGCCTTTAGGCGGCGCCCAGAAATCGATGAATCGATTTCTGGGCGTCGCCTATGAAACATCTTCCCGGTCGCCCGTCGTTAAAGCACGCCGGCCTCCTTCAGGACTTCTTGCGCCTCCTTGAAGGCGTGATTGGCTTTCGGTACGCCGGAATAAATTGCGCATTGCATCAAGATTTCCTTGATTTCGTCGCGCGTCAGTCCGTTGTTGAGGGCGCCGCGGACATGTATCCGAAATTCGTCCCAGGTGCCGAGCGCCACCGTTGTTGCAAGCACGACCGCCGAGCGCATGCGCCGGTCGAGCCCGGGGCGGGTCCAAATACCGCCCCAGGCGGTTTTTGTGATGAACTCCTGGAATTCACCGTTGAACTCGTTCTTCGAGGCCTGCGCACGATCGACCCAGGCATCGCCGAGAACCGCGCGGCGGACTTGCATCCCATTGTCGAAGCGTTCGTTCTCGCTCATCTCGCATTGGCCTCCGTCGCGATTTGTTTGTCGCGATTTGTTTAGCGCTTCCGCCCCGGCCCGCGCCGCCCCGCCGTCTTTCCTGCCGGCCTCCGGCTCGCCACCGGACGACGCAGCAGCTTCTTCGCTACCGTCTTTTTGATGGCAATCTTCTTCCCAGTCGTCCTTTTGATGGCGGCCTTCTTGGCTGCCGACTTCTTCACACTGATCTTCTTGGCCGGGGCCCGTCTGGCGACGGTTTTCTTGGTGACAGCCTTGCGTACGGCGGATTTTCTCGTTGCGACTTTGCGTGCCGGCAGCTTTTTCGCTGCGGTTGCTTTGGTCGCGGTCTTGCGCACTGCCGGTCGCGCCGTCCGTTTCTTGGCGGCGGCTCGGCGGGTAGTCGCCTTCTTCACGGTAACCTTCTTCACCGGGGCCTTCTTCGCCACGCCGCCGCGCGCGGCAGGTTTCCGCGTCGCACTTCTCTTAGCCGCCGCCTTTTTCACCGGCCGCCGCCGTGGCGCGGGGCGGGCAACGGCAGGAGCCGGAGCAGGGGCAGCCGCCGGAGCGCGCCGACGTGCAGGCTTTTTCGTAGGCTTCGGTTTCGGTTCGTGAGCCAGCGCTTCAGGCAAAGCCTCTGCCTGCGCGGTCGGCGGAACTTCGGGCATTTGCGCGGTTACGGGCGCGGCCGGTGCCGAGGGTTTGCGAGGCGCTGGCTTATGGTGCGGCTTCTTCGGCGTCTCGGCTGCGGGTTCGGCGAGTTTCGGCTCGGCAGCTAGCGGCACAGCGAAGCGGAGATCCGCTTCTTCGGCCGTCAGGAAATCGAGTACGGTCCGATTGAACGTCGCTGGATCTTCGATGTTCGAAAGATGAGCAGTGTCAAGCGTTACGAGTTTGGCACCCGGAATCGCGCTGGCAATCAAGGCGCCCATGCCGGGTGGCGTCGCAGGATCATGGCGTCCGGCAATGACGAGCACGGGCCGGGTTACCGAGCCAAGTTCGGCGCGTTGATCCATATCGCGGATCGCAGCGCAGCAAGCCGCATAGCCGACGGGCGAAGTTGCCTCGAGCACGGCGAGGACGCGCGCGACATCTTCGCGATGCGTCTCCCGAAAGCTCCTGGTAAACCAGCGTTCGACGACCTGCGGAGCGAGTGCCGGCATGCCGTCATCGAGCGCGGCGCGAATTCGCTCGTTCCAAAAATCGGGACTGCCCATTTGCGCTGCGGTATTGGCGAGCACCGCGCGGCCGATCCGTTCCGGCACATGGGTCAACAGCCATTGGCCGACCATGCCGCCCATTGAGAGCCCGAGCCAATGGACTTTCTCGAGGCCGAGCGCATCCATGATTGCGACCGCGTCGCGGCCGAGCTGCGCGATCGAATAGGGCCCTTCGGTCACCCGGCTGCCGCCGTGGCCGCGCGAATCATAGCGCACGACGCGGAAGTGTTCGGCGAATGCGGGTATCTGCTTGTCCCACATATGCAGATTTGTGCCGAGCGAATTCGAAAGCATCAATACGGGAGCGCTTTCCTCCCCTTCGACGAGCACATTGAATGCCTCGCCCGCAATGATCAGTTCAGTCATGCCTCACACCCCCGGAACAAAGTTTGATTCGTATGGCGCGCCTCGATCGAGGCGCGCGCTCGATTTCTTAGATTAGCGGACTCATCTTATGCTGCAATAGATCGAAACTGAATAGAATGCGAATTCCTATGCGGCAAATTCGATGAAAGGCAGCTTGATGTCGCCGCGGTACCGCAAGACAGTCTGGGCGAAGCTGACCGATCCCGCAGTGCTGATGATCCGCATTCGGGAGTGTAAATCGTCCGAGACGAGAAAAAGGCACAAAAACGGATTTGCAGCGGTCGCCAAGTTAAAGGTCGGCCCGTCAGCGTGGCCTTTCAAGGAAACGTCGAATAAACCGACATCAATCCTCTCAATTCTCATCAAATTTCGGGTTCGGGCGAAGCTGGAAACGCCGGTTTTGCCAGCTCGGGGCATGGGTCATGATGTTGACGAACGTCGCGGAAGGCTGCTTATGGGGTTATGATGTCGCAGCCAATGTCGGCGGCAAGCTTGTGCAACACGGCGTCGCCAAAAAGGCGGCGGATCAGCGCTTCATGAATATTTGCAAAGCGGGCGCAAACGCAAGTTCTGCTTGACGCGCGGGCGACGACATATTTCGATGGTGGTCCGGGAAGCGGTGGATAGTGCGTCCACACCCGGTAATCCGCGGTTGCACTTGCACAAATCGGCCTTAGGGGCCTAAGCGCGCGAGGGAAGTCCCGGCGTTTCGGGCAAAGCTCGCACAGGAAAAGATAGTGGAGGGAGAAAACCATGCCGGTTGTTACCGTTATTGTGAACGGAAAAGCCGCCAGAGCGGACATCGATCCGCGCACTTTGCTTGTCCAGTTCTTGAGAGAAAATCTGCATTTGACCGGCACGCATGTCGGCTGCGACACATCGCAATGCGGCGCCTGCGTGGTCCTTCTCGATGGCCGCGCCGTCAAATCCTGCACCGTGCTGGCTCTTTCTTGTGAGGGCGCGCAAGTCACGACGATCGAGGGCTTGGCGCAGGGCGGCAAGCTGCATCCGATGCAGAAGGCATTTCAGGACAATCACGGCCTGCAATGCGGTTTCTGCACGCCCGGCATGATCATGTCGTCGATCGACATCGTCAATCGCAAGGGCTCGCATCTCGACGAGCATACGATTCGCGAAGAGCTCGACGGCAATATCTGCCGCTGCACCGGCTATCACAATATCGTCAAGGCCGTCGCCCAAGGGGCCCGCGAGATGGCGCCTACGGGTAGCGCCAGGGCGGCCGAGTAGACCGAAGCCTTCAGGAAATGCGGCCCGAACAAAGCGGCCGGATCTTCATTCAATCTGCCGACCGACCCGATGGGGCTGGCGGCGCCAGGGAGAAAGCTCATGAGCGCGACCGGCATTGGCGCCTCTGTCAAGCGCACGGAAGACATTCGCTTCATCACCGGCAAGGGCCATTATACCGACGATATAAACCGCCCCGGCCAGGCCTACGCCTATTTTCTGCGTTCGCCGCACGCCCACGCGACGATCAACAGAATCGACGCTTCGGCAGCGCTGAAGGCGCCGGGCGTTGTCGCCGTGTTCACCGGCGACGACATTGCAGCCGACAAGGTTGGAGGCCTCATCTGCGGCTGGATGATCCATTCCAAGGACGGCTCGCCGATGAAGGCCGGGGCCCATCCCGCGCTGGCGCAAGGCAAGGTTCGCTATGTCGGCGATCACGTCGCCGTCGTCATCGCCGACACCTATGCGCTAGCGAAAGACGCAGCCGAGAAGATCGTCGTCGACTACGGCGTGTTGGCGGCCGCGGTCGATACCGCAACAACGATGAAAGCGGGCGCGCCGCAGATCCATGACGTCGCGCCGAACAACACGGTCTACAATTGGCACATCGGCGACAAGGCCGCGACCGACGCTGCGTTTGCGGCGGCGAAGCACGTCACCAAGCTCGATCTCGTCAATAACCGCCTGATTCCCAATGCGATGGAGCCACGCGCCGCGATCGGCGATTACGATTCCGGCACAGACTCGTTGACGCTCTACACGACGAGCCAGAACCCACATGTCGCCCGCCTCGTCCTGTCCGCTTTCATCGGTCTTGCGCCGGAGCACAAGCTGCGCGTGATCGCGCCGGACGTCGGCGGCGGCTTCGGTTCGAAAATCTTCATTTACGCCGAAGAGACGGTCTGCGTCTGGGCCGCCAAGAAGATCGATCGCCCGGTGAAATGGACCGCCGAGCGCACCGAATCCTTCCTCTCCGACGCCCATGGACGCGACCACGTCACACACGCGGAACTCGCGCTCGACGCGAACGGCAAGATCGCCGGCTTGCGCGCCCACACAATCGCTAACTTGGGCGCCTATTTGTCGACCTTTTCGTCGTCCGTTCCGACCTATCTCTATGGTTTGTTGCTTTCGGGCCAATATAACATCCCGGCAATCTACTGCGAGGTCGACGCGGTCTACACCAACACCGCGCCGGTCGACGCCTATCGCGGCGCGGGACGCCCAGAGGCGACTTTCCTCGTCGAACGCATCGTCGAGATCGCCGCGCGCGAAACTGGCCGCGATCCGGTGGAGTTCCGCCGCGCCAATTTCGTGACGTCGTTTCCGCATCAGACGCCGGTCATTCTGGCCTATGACGCGGGCAACTACGGCGCGGCGCTCGACAAGGCTCTGGCCCTTGCCGACTATAAGGGCGTCGCCGCACGAAAGGCGGCTTCCGCAGCCAAAGGCAAACTGCGCGGTATCGGCTTTTCCGCCTATATCGAGGCCTGCGGCCTCGCGCCCTCGGCCGCTGTCGGCTCGCTCGGCGCCGGGGTCGGCTTGTGGGAATCGGCCGAGGTGCGGGTCAACCCGGTCGGCACCGTCGAGGTGCTGACGGGATCGCACAGCCACGGCCAGGGCCATGAGACGACCTTTGCGCAGTTCGTGTCGCAGCGCCTTGGCATTCCCTTCGAGAATGTCTCGATCGTGCACGGCGACACCGACAAGGTGCAGTTTGGCATGGGCACTTATGGCTCCCGCTCCGGCGCGGTCGGCATGTCGGCGGTCTCCAAGGCGCTGGACAAGATCGAGGCCAAGGCCAAGAAGGTTGCCGGCCACGTGCTCGAGGCTTCCGAGAACGACATCGAGTTCAAGGATGGCAAGTTCACGGTGAAAGGCACCGACAAATCGATCGATTTCGGTTCGATCGCCTTGCAGGCCTATGTCGCGCATAAGTTCAATGGGCAGGAACTGGAGCCCGGCCTGAAGGAAACTGCGTTCTGGGACCCGACGAACTTCACCTTCCCAGCCGGCGTGCATATCTGCGAGCTCGAGATCGATCCCGACACCGGCGTCGTGACGATCGACCGCTGGACGGCGGTCGACGATTTCGGTGTGCTCATCAATCCGATGATCGTCGAAGGCCAGGTGCACGGCGGCGTCGCGCAAGGAGTTGGGCAGGCGCTGCTCGAAGGCGCCCGTTATGATGCCGCAGGGCAATTGTTGACGGCGAGCTACATGGACTATTGCATGCCGCGCGCCGACGACCTGCCGTCCTTCAAGATTGAGACAGTGGAAACGCGCTGTCCGTCCAATCCGCTCGGCATCAAGGGCTGCGGCGAGGCCGGGGCCATCGCCTCGCCTCCTGCCGTGATCAACGCAATCACCGATGCGCTCGGCCACGAAGAGATCGCCATGCCCGCGACGCCGCAGGCCGTCTGGCGTGCTGTGCAGAAATCAACCCACAAACTGGCGGCCGAATAGGCCCCGCAGATGCCGGCGGCGCCTCGGGCGCGCCGGCCCGAGCTCGGGAGAATATAAATGTATCCGTTCACTTATCATCGTCCGGACTCTTTGCCGCAAGCCGCGGCTCTGTTGGCGCAGAGCGAGGATGTGAAATTGCTGGCCGGCGGCCAGACGCTGTTGCCGACCATGAAACAGCGTCTGGCGTCCCCGGCCAATCTCGTCGATCTCAATAAGATAGGCGGGCTTGCCAAGATCGTCGGCAATGGCCCCCGTCTGACGATCGGGGCGCTGGCCCGGCATGCCGATGTCGCGACCTCGGCCGTCGTGGCCGAGGCCATTCCGGCTTTGGCGGAACTTGCAGCCGGTATCGGCGATCCCGCCGTGCGGCATCGCGGCACGATCGGCGGGTCGATCGCCAATAATGACCCTGCGGCGGACTATCCAGCGGCGTGTCTGGCGCTCGGAGCGACGATCGTCACCAACAAGCGGCAGATCCCGGCGGATGCGTTCTTTGTCGGTCTTTTCGAAACCGCATTGGCAGATGACGAGATCATCACCGAGGTCAGCTTTCAAAAGCCGACCAAAGCGGCCTATCAGAAGTTTCGCAACCCTGCCTCGCGCTACGCGATCGTCGGTGTGTTCGTTGCCCAGATGGGGGCAGACGTCCGTGTCGCCGTAACCGGAGCCGGAGCCAATGGCGTGTTTCGTGTCGGCGCCTTCGAGCAGGCGCTCAAGAGCAAGTTCGAACCAGCGTCGCTGCAGGGTAAAACCGTCGATCCTGCGGGCCTGAATTCGGATATTCACGCCGACGCGGACTATCGCGCCCATCTCATCAATGTGATGGCACGGCGGGCCGTCGCTGCGGCGAGGTGAGGTGACACGTAGAAATAAACGCTCGACCCTGCGGACGCTCATCCATCCCCTGATGGGTAAGTATGAGCGTCCGAGCGACACGTTTTTCCTGCGTGTCACCCTTAGCGCGTATTCCGATCGGGTGGAATCACCCGATCGATCAAGAATACGCGCCAATTCAAAAAGTTGGAGCATGTCCCGGAAAAGTGGGGCCACTTTTCCGGGACATGCTCTAGTCTCTCAGCACAGCGAAGCGGCAGCCCTTTCGCGGGCAGGCCGCCCGATTGGCCATTGGTCGCAGAGGCCGATCGCCTCGTTCTGCGTTGACCGAATCCCGCCATGTATTACAACCTGGACCGCGGGCAGACGATTGGGAGTGTGACCCTTCTTTTCGGGTTCTCTCCATAGGGAGCTCTCATTCATGACAAAAACTGATGGCCGCATGGCGGAAGTGGGTCTTCCCACCTCGATCGATGCGACCCTGGCGCTTCTGACCAGCGCGGACTATGTTGCCGATCGATCGCTCGCGACGGTGCTTTTTCTCGCCTTGAGAATGGGCCGGCCGCTGTTCCTGGAAGGGGAAGCCGGCACCGGAAAGACCGAGATCGCCAAAGTGCTCGCGACCACGCTGAAGCGCGATCTCATCCGTCTGCAATGCTATGAAGGTCTGGATCTCGCATCCGCCGTCTATGAATGGAACTATCCGCAGCAAATGACGGCGATCAGGCTTGCCGAGGCGGCAGGTGAAACCGATCGCGAACGGCTCGAGGCCGATATTTTCTCGCGCCGCTACCTCATTGAGCGGCCCTTGCTCAAAGCGCTCGAGCCTTCAGCCGAAGGGCCGAAAGTCCTGCTCATCGACGAACTCGATCGGACTGACGAGGCTTTCGAAGCCTTTCTCCTCGAGATTCTTTCAGATTTCCAGATCACCATTCCCGAGCTCGGGACAATCCGGGCGGAGCATCCGCCGATCGTCGTCATCACGTCGAACCGCACGCGCGAGATTCATGACGCCTTGAAGCGGCGCTGCCTCTATCATTGGGTCGATTATCCCGATGTCGCGCGCGAGCGTGCGATTGTCGCCGCCAAAGCGCCGCAGGCGCCCCAAAAGCTCAGCCGCGAGCTTGTGGATTTCGTCCAAAGGCTTCGCAAGGAAGACCTGTTCAAGCCGCCGGGGATTGCCGAAACGCTCGATTTCGCCGCGGCGCTTTGCGAACTCGATGCTGTCGCACTCGATCCCGTGCTTGTCACCGACACGCTCGGCGTCCTGCTCAAATATCAAGACGACATCGCCAAGATCAGCACAAGCAAGGTGCAGCAATTGCTGGACGAGGTGCATAGCGCGGCATCTGCGTCGCGGGCGGGTTAGGTCCGTGTCGAACGAGCTCGGCTCCCTTGCAGTCGCCGGCAAGCTGGCGCAAAACATCATGCATTTCGGGCGTGTCTTGCGTGCCGCCGGCCTTGCGGTGGGGCCGGGCAGCATCCTCGACGCGATTGGCGCCGTCGAAGCCGCGGGTTTTTCCGATCGCGCGGATTTCCACGCAACCTTGCAGGCCGTTTTCGTCAAGAAGCGCGAGGATATGGCGGTCTTCGACGAGGCGTTCCGGGTGTTTTGGCGAAAACGGGGCTTCCTCGAAAAGCTGATGGCGCTGATGTCCCCCGTAGCTAAACTGCTCGGCGAGGATACGCCGAAGCCCGATGCCGGCGCAACGCGCGTCGCCGAGGCCATGCAGGCGCAGCGTGCGCTCGAGGAGGCGCCACCGCCGGTCGAGGTCGAAGCGAGCTTTACATATTCGCAAATGGAAGTCCTGCAGCGCAAGGACTTCACGCAAATGTCGGCCGAGGAAATCGCCGCGGCCAAAGCCGCCATTGCGCGCCTTCGACTCGCCGATGATGCAATCGAGACGCGCCGCTATGAAGTCGATTCGCGCGGCTGCCGGATCGATCTGCGCACGTCGATCCGCCGGTCGCTGCGTACCGGCGGTGCTGTCGTCGACCTGACCTGGCGGTCGCGCCGCACACGCCTTTCTCCGATCGTCGCCATTTGCGACATATCCGGCTCGATGAGCGATTATACGCGAATTTTTCTGCATTTTCTGCATGCGATCGCGGTGAGCCGCCCGCATGTCGATGTGTTTTTGTTCGGCACGCGGCTGAGCAATGTGACGCGCGCCTTGCGCAGCAAGGACGTCGACGAGGCTTTGGCTCTGTGTTCGGATGCGGTCGAGGACTGGTCTGGCGGCACGCGGATCGCCGCGTCCTTGCATCTCTTCAATCGGCAATGGTCGCGCCGGGTGCTGTCGCGCGGCGCGATCGTGATTTTGTTCACCGATGGTCTGGAGCGCGAAGAAACTTTGGATCTCGCCGCCGAAATGGATCGGCTCGCGCGGTCCTGCCGCAAGCTCATCTGGGTCAATCCGCTGTTGCGCTTCGAGGCTTTCGCGCCGAAGGCTTCGGGAATTCGCGCCATGCTGCCATATGTCGACGAGTTCAGGCCGATCCACAATTTGCGCAGCATGCGCGAACTCTGCGAACATTTGAGCCGGCCCGACCAGAGGGGAAACGCGGCCGATCCGCGGCTGTGGCTCGAGCGGGCGGGATAGGGACCTGATTTTTGCAAAAGAAATGTCAATTCAATCGATGCAGAAAAGAATATTGAAGGTCATGAGCTTTGCGGACCTCGCCAATGGCATATATGACAATTGACGACATAGGGTTGTCTATGACAATATATGTCATATGTCGCGAGCTAGGCTCATCCTGCATCGCAAGCGCTTGTACGATGACGGTGCCATAGCGGAAATGAAGCTTTGGCTCGTGCCGAGTGCCGTGCCGGGATCACAACACTCTTTCAAATACAGTCTCTATTACGGCCGTCGCGGCAGACGCCTGATCGGCTACGACAATGAGGCCGGCAAAGGCGATCATCGGCACTACGAAGATCGCGAAGAGGTCTATCATTTCACGACGCCAGAGCAATTGATGGCTGATTTCTTGGCCGACGTGCATGCGCTGCGTGAGCCTTGAATGGAAGGAGAGAAGACGCAATGAGTAATCTGAAATTGATCGTCGGGGGCAATCTTGAAGATGACGCTGCTGCTTTCGTCGATGCGTGGCGCCGGACCGAACGTGGTGAAAAAGTGCGCGAGCGGGCGCTCGTATTCGAGAGCTGGGAGAAATTGGCAAAGGTTTTGACGGGTGAGCGCTACCGCTTGCTGAAGCATGTGCATGCGCATCCGGAACCGTCTGTCTCTGCGCTCGCACGTTCTCTCGGCCGGCAATATCGGCGCGTTCATGCCGACGTCGTCGCGCTGGAAGCCGCGGGACTTCTCGCGCGCCCCGAAGGAGCCGTGCATGCAACAGCGGACACCTTGAAGGCCGATATTCGTCTTTGAGCGGAAACGTTGCGGCTCGCGACGCGTGCGATTACAGGCGCGGTCGCTCGCCGACCGTCGATCCGTGATGATGTTGTATTGCATCTGTTTTGTGCAGTGCAAACCTTTGAAAAATAAAACGGCTCACGATCGTGCGCTTGATTTGATTTTCTGCACGAACGGCGGAACTCATAGACATTTTGAAACAAACGATCCGCGTGCCACTTGTTTTGCCACGCTTCCGATTCGCGATTCTTCACATTTCAAGCGCGTTCTGAGAGCACAATTGAGCTTCCTTTCAGTTCGCCTTTCAGCTCCCGCGCTGCATCCTCAGTCGCAGCCAACGCGCACCATTCTCGATCCCGCAATTCACATCCGCATGCACACTCGGACATCTCCGCCTTGGTCGCCAGGATCTCCGCATATTTGTATTCGTTCCCGCGTAAATATCCAGGATGATACCGGACCGTAAGACTACCAAACCGATCCCCGGCGGCGTCCCAAGCATCTTTGATGGCATCTCGCGCGGCGCGTGCCACATCGGCTTTTGCCCGCGCGTCCGCGTGGACGCGAGCCAGCCATTCGACGGCCCCCGCAACATCTCCGCCAGTTGCCATCTTGTTATATTCAGCTTCTAGCCGCGTCTTCTCGGCGGCTTTCATCGCCTCAAAATCGGCCTCCTCTTTTGTGTCCTCCGCGGCCCATTTGGTAAATAACCAGTCATCGTCCATTTGTTTGCGTAAGCGGTGAAGCGCGCCCTGCGTCCCTTTTCCGTCATCCGGGTTAACATACTCGTATTTAAGGTCAGATTCGTTGAACGTGCCACAGCGCACTTCGTTTGCGGCGTCTAGTCGAGCCCACGCCGCTTTACTGGCGGACGCTTTTGCTGTGGCGCTTTCATAATCGGTCTTTTCGACCCTCTTCAATGCGTCTTCTGCGACGAAACATGCGAGCTGGGCTGCGCGATTCGCTATAAGCGCTGCCCGAAACTCGGGATTACATTCGGCCAATACGACTTCGAGTTCGGCGTTTGCCTTGCCGTACAGGTCATGGGCGGCCTGCTCATCTGCCCAACCGGCTCGGAGTAGCTCTTTCGCCTCTTCCAATTGCGCGCGAGCCGTGGCTTTCGCCATTTCGTCTGCCGTGTCGCTCGCCAAAATCGCCTCGGCATCATCGCGGATAGGTACGATCTTTGCGAAAACGGCATAACGCGTGTCTTCCGCGATCTCGTTGGCGGCTTCCGCCAACTGCAGTTTGAGCCTCGCGGCTCGCTCTAGGTCCGAAATCTCGCGGGTCGGCTTGCAAAGACTCATAGGTCGCTTTCCCTCAAGCTATGCACTTGGTCGTCGGAGCCGATCCAAGCGGTGTTCCGCGCCTCACCCCTCCGGCACGTTCTCGTCGAGGTCGTCGAGCCAGGCGCGGGCATTGCCATCTGACGGTGCGCGCCAATCGCCGCGCGGCGACAATGCGCCGCCGGCGAGGACTTTCGGTCCGTTCGGCAGGGCCGAGCGCTTGAACTGGCTGATCGTGAAGAAGCGCCACAAAAAGACGCGCAGCCACGAACGGATCTCTGCAAGAGAAT
>JBKQHN010000006.1:0-50391 GCA_052148755.1 Beijerinckiaceae bacterium
AATTACTCGAGAGAAGGAATCAGAGTTCAAGATCATCCGCAAACGAAGATGTGTGAATATGGTAGCCGGCACGGGGAGGGTGGCGCCGAAGGCGCCGGGTGGGGTCCAACCGAACCGCACCCCATCCGTCATGCTTTGCATGACACCTTCCCCTTTCAGGGGAAGGATGAGTGCCCGACCATTACCGCCGTGCTGAATCTAGGCACGCCACAAACAGTGCACGCTGCTGACCCACGCCATTCCCTCACGTGAAGGAAAAGGCTGCTTCGCGAGCGGGGGAGACTTGTACGCTTCCAAGCCCATATATATTCTCCAGTGATTCTGGAGAAAAAATGACTGATGTGGCCCTGCCCCCGCGCGCTGCGCCGTGGTCCCAGCATTCACCGATCACGCTTGGCGCATTGATTTGGCTTGCGACGTTATTTGCATTGGTTTGGGGAATGGCGACAACCGCCACGGTGCGAGAAAGATGCGACCGCGCGAAGTTGTTTGGCTTCGCAGAGGCCGGCGGCGGGTACACCGGGTTCGGCCAGGGGCCTTTTTATTCCGGCACGGCGGTCAATCTTCCTAATCAATGCCCTTAATGGCTTGCGCGCAACCTCTACGCTTCGCCACTCTTATGGACTCCGCCCACTTGTCGGACTAGGCGTGTAGAATGACCACGAGCCTTCCCCTTCATCCCGACGGCAAGACCCGCTGCCACTGGCCGGGCCAAGATCCGCTCTATCTCGCCTACCACGACGACGAATGGGGCGTGCCGGAGCATGACGACCGGGCGCTGTTCGAAAAATTGATCCTCGACGGGTTCCAGGCCGGACTTTCCTGGATCACGATCCTGCGCAAGCGCGAAGCTTTCCGCCAAGCCTTCGACGGTTTCGAGCCCGCCGTGATCGCCCGCTACAATGCAAAAAAGCTCGCCGCACTGATGCAGAATGAAGGCATCATCCGCAACAAAGCGAAGATCGAAGCCAGCGTCATTTCGGCGAAAGCCTATCTTGCCATTCAGGAGCAGGAAGGTTTCGCCAATTATCTGTGGACTTTCGTCGACGGGCGACCGATCCAAAACAAATTTCGCGACAAGAGCAAGATTCCGGCCGAGACTCCTCTGTCGCAGCAAATCTCAAAAGACCTGAAACAGCGCGGCTTCAAATTCTGTGGCCCGACGATCGTCTATGCCTTTTGCCAGGCCGTCGGCATGGTCAACGATCACGTCGTGACATGCTGGCGGCATGCGGAATGCGCGGCTTTGGCGAAGAAGGCCTGAACTCTCATGCCGAATGTTTGCTCGGCAATGTATTCTGTGATACTGTGACAGAATGAAAAATATCACAGTATCACTCGATGACGAGACGTACCGGCGCGCCCGCATAAAAGCCGCGGAAATGGATACGTCCGTCTCGGCACTCGTGAAGAAGTTTCTCGTCAGCCTTGGCACCGCGGAGAGCGAAACCGAACGGCTGAAACGCGAGGAGCGTGCTTTGCGCGAGAAGATCGGCGCATTTCGCGCCGGCGATCGGCTGTCGCGTGACGCCCTTCATGAGCGCGAGAAATGAGCCCAAGGCATTTTCTCGACACTAACATCCTTCTCTATTCGATCAGCGGCGAGCCGAACGAAATTGCAAAACGCGACCGTGCAATCGAATTGCTCGACTTGGATGGCGGCGCTCTATCCGTGCAAGTACTTCAGGAATTTTATGTCCAAGCCACGCGGGCAACGCGACCGGACCCGATCCCGCACAATATAGCCGTCGACTTGATACGCAAATGGATAAGGTTCGTCGTGCAGGACGTGACGCTTCAAATTCTCGAACGCGCATTGCAGATCAAATTGGCGCACGGATTTTCCTATTGGGACAGCGCTATAATCGCTGCGGCGGCGGCACTTGGCTGCCAAACGCTGTATTCCGAGGATATGAGCCATGGCCGCCATATCGAAGGGGTGATGATCTGCAATCCGTTCATCTGACACGCATCGCCGCCGCAAAGTCTTGCGCGAGATTTGGACCGCTGCACGGCGAACAGGGGATGAAAACCTCCGCCGCCGATAGCAAATTCTTCCGGATCGGGCAGACTGGGCAAAGTTGGTGAGATCCATGTGGTTGAAGAGAGGTCCTTATGGTTGAAGCACGCGCCTGGGTTCGGCTGCCGTCGGGAAAGCGCCTCGATCTTCTAGACCCCACGCCTTTCGATTGGGAAGACGAGGATCTCGCCTTGGGACTCGCGCGCACCTATCGCTGGGGGGGGCATTCGGCTTGGCCGCTGCCGCTCTCGGTTGCTCAGCATTCGCTTTCCGTCCTCGCGCTGCGGCGGCTGCGGCTGCCGGGAGAATCGGATGCCCGCGCGGATCTGCGCGAACTCCTCCACGATGCTGACGAAGGCCTGCTCGGCTTCGACTGCATTTCCGTGCTCAAGCCATTTCTGGGAGAGACGTTCAGCGATCTGACTACGCGGCTCGAGCGCGCCGTTGCGATCCGCTATGGTTTGCCGGCCTGGACGGAAAGGGAAAGACAGGCGCACAAGCGCGCCGACCGAACCGCGGCCGCGAGCGAAGCCGTGCATGTCGCCGGCTGGTCGCCGGAGGAAGTCCGCCATGTGCTGCGCATTCCCTTCGAAGCGCTGAGCGAAGATCCGCTCGTCGAAACCTACGGCGGCACCCCCTGGGAGCCGTGGCCGCCGACCCTTGCCGCCGAACGTTTCCTCAGCGAACTCAAGCGGCTTGTCGCGGCGCCCTGAGCATGATCTCGAAAAGTTACAGACTTTTCGGACAAGATCATGCGTCAAATGTTTTCGTCAGACACTCGACCCCGCCTCGTCCCTCACAATTCGGCTCTTCCGATCGCGGGAGATGCAACGGCTCGCCGTGCGCAGGGCATGCGGATCGATGAAGGGCGATTGTTCGAAGATCACGAACTCGACCACATTGCCGGGCCGGATATCGACTGGCGGCAGCCCCCACAGGCGCCGGGGCCGCGACGTCGCAGTCCTGAGAACGTCCCGCATCGGCATGCCGGCATCGAGAAAATGCAACAATTCGCCGATGAGCGCCTCGCCGTGCACGACTCCGGGACTGCCCGCATCCGAGCCGGCGACGAGTTCCACGCCAAGCGCATGAGCGATCGCCACGTGTTCGAGATGCGAATCGAGTATCCGGCGAAGCTTGTCGACGGTCGCAGGGCCCAAGCCGGCGATCTCCGGCCGCGCCCATTGAAAGTGAACCGGGGAGAACGTCGGCACCCATGCGATGCCCTTGTCCGCCATGCGTTCGAGAACGTCCCGCGTCATGAAAAATCCGTGCTCGATCGAGTCGACACCGGCAGAGACTGCGACCTGCAGACCCGAAAGCCCGCTACAATGCGCGAACGTACGGCGTTCGCGCGCGTGCGCCGCGGCGACAATGGCGCGCAGTTCCTCCGCGTCGAACTGGGGAGAGCCCTTCACCGAACCGGCAGCAAAATCGATAACCCCCGTCAGGATGATCTTCACGTCGTCGGCGGTTCTCGTGATGTCGTCGACAACGGCCTCGATGTCGCCGCCCGGCTCGACGTCGCGCGCCATGAACCCGCCGTATCGCTGCGGCCTTTTGATGCCGAGCCCCGGCGAGCGGACCGCAACATTCGCCTGCTCGTCACGCCGCAGTTCGTCGCGAATAGCGTGATTGATTCCATAGCGATCGCCGGCGTCGCGAACGAGAGTTATGCCGGCGCGTTGCAACCGCGCGACATTCGCACGCGCGACCTTCATCATGTCCGTCGTGCTGGCGTTCAGATAGGCGTTACGCTTTTCGAGGTTAAGTTCCCCGCCGTCCAGGAACAAGTGCGCATGCGCCTCGACCAGGCCCGGCATAACGAACGGCGCCTCGACGTCGGCGTGCGCGTCTGCGGCCGCGCGCGCTATCGACTCGATCGCCCCGTCGCGAATGGCGAGGAGAAACGGCCCTTCGGTCTCGGAGTGCAGGTCCTGACCATCAAAGTAGCTTTGCGCCCGAACAAGAAGCAATGTCATCGCCTATGCCTTGTACAACTTGCGAACGGCACGAAGGGCATTGCTGCCGCTCTGCTCGAGAAAATTGCGGTAGGCTGAAAGCACATAATTATCTTCCGCAAGCGGTTGATAATTGCGCCATGGCGTGCCCAGCACGGTGTCGAATCCGTGCGGCACGGCAAGCGTGAGGAAAGCGCATTCCAGTGCATGTTTGAGATCGGAGCCGTCGGCCGCCTTCGCAGGCAACTGCTGACCGATGTTCGACAATCCACCCATCATGTGGACGCCCTCGAGATCTGGGTCCGACCCGATCATCTTGACTGCATCCAGCGTCGCGCGGTTCAGTCCGGTCGTGTCGGCGATCATGGCGCTCACCGACATGTCGATGAAGATGTCGTCCATGCGTATGTCGTATCGGTCGCACAGCCTGAGCGCACAGCGCCGCGCCGTACTGTAGATCTCGTCGGCAGTCTTATTGCCTTTCGCGACGCCCCCTTCCAGCCGCTCCGACGCCATCAGGATCACTTTGAAAGGACCGAGCGGTCGGTAAAGATCCATCAGATCCCAGCGATGTTCGGTGATTGAATTGACGATCGGCAGGGCGCCGTCGGCCTTCGCCCTGTCATAGGACTTCAGACAGATTTCCTGGACCTGGGCGCTCGGGAAATCGAATGATATAGGTACGGTCACGACAGCCTGAATGGCGCTGATGACCCGGCCCATGAATTCGGCGTCGGTGAGAGCGCGGGCACCGATGTTGACGTTGAGCCAACTCGCCCCGGCATTCGCCTGCTTGATGGCGAGCGCCTGAATGCCGGCAATGTCCTCGGTCTCGAACAGGCCTCGCGTGCTCTTGAACCCAGGATTGATCCGTTCCCCGATAATTTTGATTTCGAACCCGTGCTGATGGGTCACAATCGTCTCCCCTGCCGTGCGGCCGCAAAGCCGATATTCTTCATGAAGCACTTCTGAAACTGCGGACGCGTGCTGAGTTCGACATAGGTGCATCGAGCCGCCAAATCCCGTGCAGCCGAGCGTTTGGCGCCTGAGGCGAGCATGCGCGTGATCCCGACGCCGGCGGCATTGCCGACCTGTAAGAAGCGGTCGATCGGAATATCCGGGAACAGGCCGATTTCCAGGGCGCTCGGAACGTCGATAAAGCTACCGAACGCACCGGCGATTACGAATCGCTCGATCGCTGGTTCTTCGATGTCCATCTGCTCCAGCAACAGATCGACGCCGGTGCGTATCGCCGCCTTCGCCAGCTGCACCGCGCGAATGTCAGCTTGTGTCACATGGACACCCGGCGCGAGAAGGATTGCGCGTCGGCCGTCAACCTTGCCTACAGACGGATGGTGTCCGACGATCCGCCCTCCTCTGTCAAGGATCCCGAGATGATGCGAGGCAGCGACGGCATCAAGAATCCCTGATCCACAAATCCCGACTGCGGGCCGATCGCCGATGGTTGTGACAGCCAAACGTTCTTCGTCTGCACGGACCCGCTCGATCGCACCGTCAGCTGCGCGCATGCCGCAGGAAATGTGTCCGCCTTCAAGTGCGGGGCCGGACGGACACGACACAGACAGAATCTCGCCGCGGTGGATCAGCGAGATCTCGGTATTCGTGCCGATGTCCATGACCAGACTGGTCGTGGCAGACATCCAGAGACCGCGCGTGGCGTGCAGCGCAGCCACGTGATCGGAGCCGACAAAGCCGCCGATATTCGCCGCCACGTAGACCGAGGCACCCATCGCGACATCCAGACCCAGGTCACGCGCGCGAACATCTGCGGCATCGCGGAGAGCCGCTACGAACGGCGCGCGACCGAGCTGGCGCACCGGCAGGCCGAGCAAAAGGTGCTGCATCGCCGTATTGCCACAGATGGCGAGGTCGACGACATCAGTCGTCCGGGCGCCAACCGCATGACACAGATCGTGGCACAGAGAATTGATCGCCATGCATGCTGCATGCTGAAGCTCTTCGACGCGATCGCAGCCACCTATCGCGTAATTGATCCGACTTACGACGTCTGCTCCCCAGGCCACTTGCGGATTCTCGATGCCGAGGCTCGCGAGCCGCTTACCGGTCTCGAGATCAAGTAGGAAGCCGGCGACATTGGTCGTGCCGAGATCGACCGCCAAACCCAGACTGCGCCGGCCGGGCGGCGCGACTGCAATGATCGTAGATGCACGCTGATAGATGCGCGCGGACCACGCATTGCTGCGCAGCACTTCGGGCAATTCGCGCGCCGCGACTAAGTCGATTGCATCGACCGGGTCGCCAAGGACACGCTGCACACGTTCAAGATCGCTGATATTGTCGTGGAGTGTCGCCTCTGGAACCGTGACGTCGTGAGATGCGACTACGGGGTCGGCGTGCAGGTCCGCGGAAAAATCGTCTGTTCGCACTTCGGCACGTACGATCGGCGCCAGCGAGCGCTCCGCGACCTCGATCGTGCAGTCGCTTCGAGGCTGAATGCTGCAGGCATGGACCCACGTATCGGGACCGCGCGCCCCGTCATCGGTGCCCGCAAGCGAAGCGCCTGCATGCTGTTGCGCGATGCGGCCTCGCACGATGCGGATCGTGCAGGTGCCACAGGTTCCGCGTCCGCCGCAAGCCCCGACGATTCGGAGGCCTTGGCGCCGCGCCGCCTGAATGATGGTCTCGTCCTCACGGCAAGAGATTTCGCGGTCGAGCTGCGGAAATCGCAATATGTGGGACGGCGGGACGGTGGTCAGCTGCGACATCACCCGCCGCCTCCCGCGTGCGAGGCCAACGCGGACTGACGCGCATAGTGCCGGCATTTTACGCGCGAGCGGCAATCGTCGCAACGCGACCACTGCGCGGGAGGAAGATCTCGTCCAACGCCAAAGACGACCGAAGCCGATTTCAAGGGATCGAGAGCAAGCGTGCCTGTGAGACTGACACCGATTTGGCTGGCGCCGGCCAGTCGCAGGACCGCCGGCTGCGCTTCGAGCGCGAGACCTGGATCTCCGGCGCGCAATTCGCCCGCCATGTCGAGACCGCGCCGCCTAACCTCCGTCAGAATCCGATCCTGAAGGCGGCGCGAGGCCTCCATGAGTATCTGGTTGCCAAGCGTATCGAGAGCCAGCGCGAGTGAGATGCGGCGCTGCGCGAACAGCGCAGTGACCCTGCGCTCGATGCCGTGCCCGAGCGTGCAGACACCGAAGGCGAGCGCCGTCAGTTCGCCTGAAGGCGGCAGCATGCGGGGCGCGTGAAACGCTGCCCCGCCCGCATGCAGCACATCCGACGGTGGGGCATCGAGCGGTACGATTGCAAAATTGAACCAAGCGCGGCCGAGATTTTCGGAGCGTGCAATGTCGATTGCCGCCGCGCGAAATCTTGCGCGAGCCGGTGACGCATCGCTCGGGCCGGCAGCCTGCATTTGCTTCAAAACTTCGAAGGTGCGCGCGCTGTTCGCCATTTCGATTGCTCATCCTGCATATTTACGCGCGGCAGCGAACATAGCGCGGACATTTGCGACCGGTGTTTCATCCGGCAGACCAAATGCCGCGTCGAGGATCAGACGCCCACCCCGGTTGTAGACATTGTCGACGAGAGTCTTGACCGCAGCATCGACCTCGACCGGGGTTCCTGTCGTAAGCAAAGATGGCGATACATTGCCACGCAAGGCGACGACATCGCCGAGCACATCGAACGCCTTGACCATATCGGTCCGCTCGAACCAATAGATGCATTTGCCCGGAGGTATGTCCTTGATGATTTCAAGCCGCTTCGTGCAATCCGATTCCCACATCGGCATGGGAATCAAATCTTCCGCAATCAGATCGAGCATCATTTGCCGAAAGGATGGCCACCAATAGGTGCAAAACTGCTGCTCCGACATGAATGCGTCCGGCGCCCAGTGAAACGGAATGAATACGATCGGATTTCCGGATGCCTTGGCAGCCGGCACGACCTGCCGCACGAGCAGGACACGCATCTTGTCGGCGGCTTCGAGCAATTTGTCGCCGCGCCGCCGCATGTCGGTCAGAATGCCACGCGCACCCCGGAAATAATCGCCGAGCACGTCGAATGGTGCACCACTGGTGGCAATATTGGCCATTGGATAGCCGAGTTCGGCCATGCGGCTGATAAACCGTAGATTGTGATCGGCCAGGCGCTGGCTTTCCTTCGCAGCGCTGAGCACGTTCTGCCACGATTGCTGCAGCGCCGGATTGTCAAATCCCCGTACGATTCCGAACAGGCGGAAGTAGAAGCCGCCGGGCAAGCTGGGAAATTCCGAGAACCCCTCGAAGGCTTCCATAATGCGCGGCAGATAAACGCGCAGGTAATAGCCGGTCGGATCGAATAGGAAGTCGTCGTATTCCTCCGGCTTCATGTATTCGCGGTCGAGATATTGATAGGGCTGATGGTCGCCAACGCCGTGGCCGGGCCATTGCAATTGCTTATAACCAACCGCGTCCAGCGTCGGCCCCATCGCGGTCTGCAGCACCAGCGAACTGACCGTGTCAGGATCGAGTTCGAGCACGGCTCGCTCGGCGATGGCCGCTGTCCCTTCGTAATCATACATCAGCTGCTTGTGGGAAACGCCTCCGTATTTCGCGAGCCAGAACGTGCCGAAGAGCGTTACCGGCATGCGATCGGGCTGACGCAGTGCGACGCAATCCATCACCCGCTGCCAGCGCCGGTCGTAGGACGTCCTGGCGTTCGATTGTTCGAGCGACTCGGCCGTGGTCATGCGACACCTCCGAGCCAGTTCCTGCACAGGGAAACGGCTTCGACCGCATTGATCCCGAATGCGTCGGCGCCCGTGTATGAGCGCACCATCTCGTCGATCTGTCCGCCGCCGATCATGATCTTGAGCGAGTTTCGCAGACCGGCGCCGTTGATGGCTTCGATTGTTGTCTTCATGGACTCGAAGGCAAGCGTGAGAAACCCAGACAACCCAACGACATCAGGCCGGTACGCCTCGATTTCGGCGACAAAAGTGTCGGCCGGAACGTCGATTCCTATGTCCTTCACCTCAAATCCATTGATGTCGAGCATGAAGGTGACGATATTCTTCCCGATATCGTGCAGGTCGCCGTGCACGGTGCCGATGAGGATCTTGCCGAGTTTTTTCGGCTCCTCGCCAGGGGCAGACTTGATAAGCGGTTTTGCGATGGCGCCGATGGTGTCGAGCATCTCGCCGGCTAACACCAGCTCCGGCAGGAAGTAATCGCCGGACTCGAAGCGCTTGCCCACAATATCCATCGCGTTCCGGCACAATTCGAGAACTCGCAGCGGATTTGCGCCCTCTTCGAGCAGCATTCGCTTGGCGAGCTCGAGCGCCTCGTCCTCTTGCATGTCCGCCAGCCATTCGACGAGCTGACGTTCCTGGTCAGTCATGCCACTCATTGCCTTCCTCCCCTTATCTTCGTCTTCATTCACGCCGGATGAAGTTCCGGGCCGTCACGGATGCCGGAGCGAAGGATCGCTTCGGCGAGGCTCGCCTCGTTGCGGTGGCCCATGAGATGAACGCCGGCAACGCCTTCGATCTGCCGGATTGCGCGGATCGTCTCAACGAGTATGTTCAGACCTTCTGCGCGTTGGTCGGTTGCCTCAGCGACGCATCGAATAACGACTTTCGGAACATCGACACCCGGAACGCGCCGCGACATCCAGTGCAGTGCTTTGGCACTGCGCAACGTGCCGACGCCGACGATAATCTTGCACCGCTGATGCAAGCCGCGCTCGCGCGCCGCCCGCATGAATCTTTCGAGCATGGGAAGATCGAAGCAGAACCGGGTCTGAACGAACTCAGCACCGCTCTCGATCTGCCTTTCAAGATTGGCGACGCGGTCCGCGTTGGGCGGCACGAAGGGATTTGCGGTTGCGCCGAGAAGGAGGTCGGGTGCAACGTCGAGTTTGCGCCCGGATGCGAACTCGCTCTTGTCTCGCATGTCGCGCGCGATCCGCAGCAATAGACGTACTGAACGTGCCGTTCCGATGCGACCGACAATCGGCGCGAACAAAGGAGCGACGCGAGCGAACACGCCGTAAAGCCTGGAGAGCCCCTCAGCGTGCCTAACGCTCCAATATCGCAAAGCCTTCACCGCTCGACGCCTGTTTCTACGGATCTGCCGTGGTCTGCGCCGACACCCGGCCGTCAAGGATAATGAATACAACTTGTATTCTTCGTGATTGACTTGGATCAAAACATAACCCCCGACAGGCTAAGGGTTGTCGATTTGCACTTGCTTCGGGGCGCCGCAAATTGGCGGGAGTCTTTGGCAGGAGTCTAACGAGGCCCGGCCGGCGTGTCTGTCGCAAGATCCTGCGACAGACCGATCATATGGTGCGACTTACGATCCCACCGAACGGATTACCCCCAACACTGTTAATAAAAATAAGCGAACGGCCTTTCTGACGTTGATGCGCGGCAACCGGTGTTTGTTCGAAGTCTGAATGGAGAGTTGCGCATCTTGTGTGCGGCCAGCGAGGATTTCATCGGTTACTGCTGAAGCCGGCTGCCTTCCGTAAGGGGCGCAATAGTTCGTGCCGGCCACCCTATCGGTAGCAAATCGGGGATACCGGACTTGCAATTAACGCGCAAACGCGCTCGACATGCAAGAAATTAGGGTCGACTTTCTTCTTCTCCTTCAGGTTCGGAAAACATCGATCCCGGGGCGATCAACGCACCTCGGCGTCGTCTGTTGCACGATGCCGAGATCCGCGCGGGATGCCGGACTGGCTGCAAATATGCGGGGGCAGCCCGCCTTCGCCTCGCCAAGCTTGAAGTATCTTGAGCTGCGGGCGCTCGATGCCCGGTTTCGGCTCTACGGAGAATATATAGTCCGGCGCCCACCAAGCGCCTGCTGTCCAATAGGTCCAGCCCAGCCAAGCGTCCCCATGATCGGCCATGAATTGCAACATTGCGTTCATTGCGGCGAGGCAGTCAGGCCTTTCGCTTGCAGCAAACTCGGCAAGAAAGCCCTTCTTCCCCGTCTCGTGCAACCAGTCCGTTACGCTTTGCAAAGCATCAAGGGCGCGCTGCGGCGCCGGACAGGCCGGGCTCGTGCCCGAGAAGTTCGCGTCCAAATATTGATGGAATTCAAAAGCGATATTGTTGCAGGGATCGGTGATACCGCGCAACGCCACGGCATTCGGAGTGCCATACCCGGCCTTCATCCAGCTATGCGCGCCGCTGTAGGCATTGCCCGGAACCAGCACCAGGTTCTTCGCCCCGCTGCTGCGGATCGCTAAAATCGCTGCCGAAGCCGCCGCTGCCCAAGCTTCGGTCGGCATGTCATGCGGTTCATTCATGAGGCCGAAGACGACCTGCGGATCGTCGCGAAAGACCTCGGCCAGCTCACGCCAGAATTGCGCGAAGGCTGTGACCGGCACCTGCGGCGAACCGATAGGGCGACCGAAATAGCGAGCGTAATTATGCGGGTCGAGAATGATTGAAAGGCCGCGCGTTTCGCTCAGATGCACGACCGCGGCCAAGCGCCCCAGTTCCTCGGGATCGAGCTTGCCGCCGAGCTGCGGCTGCAGGCGCTCCCACAAGAAGGGAAGCCGGATGACTGAAAACCCTTGCGATGCGGCAAAGACCAGCTCCGCTTCCGTCGGATAGATATAGTCGAAACCGTAACGGCCACCGAGATGACCGAACTCGGCGCCTGCTATGTTCAAGCCCGTCAGCGGCGGCCGCGCCCGATCTTCCGCCGCGTTGGCGCCTGTAGCTGCAGCCAGCATGACGAATGCTGTCATGCATTGCAGAACATTTTGCACGACACCCCTGTTCATCCACATCCCTGTCAAATTCGCGCGCGTTTGCGATTTGCTGGAGCGGCACCGCCTGATCCTTCGTAACGACGCGATATATGCGGAAAGCTTATCGAAAAAGTTACGGTTGTACCGTTTCAGTTCAAAGACGCAGTTCTAAGACGCACATGCACTCCCCCTTCTCGGCACGGCCATGGCTTTGCACCGTTTTGCCCACAATACGCTTTTCGCCATGATCGCCGGCGCGGGCACGGGCCTCGGCAGCTTGGTCGCAAGCATCATCGTCGCTCGGTTCCTCGGCCCGGCCGGCGCGGGTGCGGTAGCGCTTGCGCTGTGGATTGCCGCGACGTCGGTCACGTTGGGCGATTTGGGTTTGCCACTCACCGTCTCGCGCTTTCTGCCGGACTTGCATGCCCGCGGACGCGACGCGGACGCAGAGGCGCTCGGACGCATCTCATTCTTTCCTGTTCTCCTGACGACATTATTCGGCTTTTGCATCGCTCTTACACTGTTCCTCTTTGGCGACGCACTCCGGCTCAGCCACCCGGGTATTTTGCCGTTTGAAAATCTTGCGCCTACGACCTGGTTGGCAATCGGCGTCGTCTTCGCGGCCCAGGCGGTCGGCAATTTCGCAACGAGCCTGCTGCGCGGCGAACAGCGCTTCCGCCTCGCCGCTCACATTGCTCTGGCGTCCCTCGCCCTGCAAGTCGCGAGCGTAGCCCTGGGCAGCCGCTTGTTCGGCGTCGAAGGCGCGCTCTTTGGTTACGCCGCAGCAAGCGTTTTGCCGGGATTGGTCGCGCTTCGCCGCAAAACTGCGCAACAACCCCTCGATGCGGAGATCAAGCGCCGCGCGTGGACCTTTGCACTGCACTCTTGGGGGGCCGGCCTCATTTCGGCGATCGTTTGGTCACGCAGCGAAATCGCCTTCCTGAGCCATTGGCGCGGCACCGAAGAAGCGGGCTATTATGCCGTAGCGATCACTTCAACATTGCTCGCATCGCAGATTCCATTCCTGGCAACCGGCGGTTTGCTCCCTCTCTTTTCCGAACGCTACGGCAAAGCCGATCACGAAGGCCTGCAAAGAGCCTATTCGAAAGCAATGCGCTTCATGGCCTTGCTTTTGTTTCCCGCCTGTTTCGGCATGGCGGCGGTGGCTCCCTTGTTGCTGCCGCTGTTCTTCGGGCCGCACTTCGCCAAAGCCGCCGACGTCACTGCTTTGCTTGTTGCAACACAAAGTTTCGGGGCGCTTTCGGTGGTGACTTCCATTTTGCTGTTTGCCGCCGAACGCGGTCGAGTCCTCGTCCAAATCGGCATTTTCGGCGCACTCGGACTGCTCGTCGCGGGCCTCACGATCATACCGGCATTCGGACTCATGGGAACCGCCGCCACGCGCGCACTCATCCAAATCAGCCTGACGGTTGCAGCCTCGATCTATATTGCACGCAAACTCGATTGCCGCTTGCCCTTGCGATCCTTGGTTTGCATCCTTGTTGCGGCACTCGCTTGCGCCTGCGCCGCGCGCTTCGTCATCGTCGAAATTCAGACACCGCTCGGTCTTGTCCTCGCAATCGCGACCGGGGCCATCGTCTATGCCCTCGGCATACGGATCTTCAAGGTCTTGCCGGAAGAAGACTTGGCGCAAATCGCCGCGCTCGTGCACCGTTTGCCAGCAAGCCTCGCACGTGCACTTCTGCCTTTCGTCGCGTTCTTCGACACGGGACGCAAGCCGGCAGGCTAACCTCTCGTTACACTTCCAGCCATTCTTTGCGAACTGCCTCGTTCGCGACGAGACCGCTCGGCGTTCCTTCGAAGACGATTTGGCCATGTCCCATAACATAGAGCCTGTGGCTGATCTTCAGCGCTATCGTCAATTTCTGCTCGACCAGCAACATTGAAACGCCGCGCCGGGCGATTTCCGCCAAAAGATGGCCGACATGTTCGACCATGAGCGGCGACAGGCCTTCCGTCGGCTCATCAATCATGATCAGTTCCGGATTGCCCATGAGCGTCCGGCAAATGGTCAACATTTGTTGTTCCCCGCCGGAAAGAACGCCGCCCGGAGCATCCGCGCGCTCGGCGAGAATCGGAAACATGTCGAACATGTCCTGCATCGTCCAACGTGCCTTCGCAAGCTTTGCTGACTTGCCGGACTTCTCTCCAAGCAGGAGGTTTTGTCGAACGGTAAGGCCGGGAAAAATATCACGGGTTTCCGGCACGTATCCGAGGCCCAGGCGGACGATCTCGTTCGGCCTGCGCCCGACGATTTCCCTACCCTTGAAGCGAATCGACCCCTTCGGCGCCACATCTCCCATGATCGCCTTGATCGTGGTCGATCGACCGACGCCGTTGCGTCCAAGCAGGCTGACTATCTCGCCCTCGTTGATGGAAAATCGTACGCCGCGCAAAATATGGCTCTTGCCATAAAAGGCATGAAGATCGACAACATCGAGGATCGGCGGCGGCATTACGGGCTCTCTTGTCCGAGATAGGCTTCGCGCACCGAGGCATTCTCGCGAATGCGCGCCGGCGTGTCGCTGGCAATGATCTCACCATAGACGAGCACGGAAATACGGTCTGCCAAACCGAAGACCACGCTCATGTCATGTTCAACCATCACAAGCGTCTTGCCCTCCGTCACTTTGCGAATGAGAGCGACAGCCTGCGCAGTCTCGGTATGACTCATGCCGGCTGTCGGCTCGTCGAGCAAGATCACATCGGGTCCGCAACCGATCGTGACACCTATCTCCAGAGCGCGCTGCTCGGCGTAGGTCAGAACGCCGGCTTGCGTGTGGCGGCGGTCGGCAAGGCCGACGCGTTCCAAAAGCAATTCCGCGCGTTCCTGCACGTCGCGCAACCGGTCGATCCCGACGAGAAATGAATATTTATAGCCGAGCGACCAGAGCACGGCGCAGCGCAGGTTCTCGTAGACGGACATGCGCGGGAATATGTTGGTTACTTGGAAACTGCGCGACAATCCGCGCCGGTTGATCTCATGCGCCGGCAAGCCGCTGATACGTTCCCCTTTGAGACGGATTTCTCCGGAACTCAATGGAATTCGCCCGCTGATGAGGTTGAAAAGCGTCGATTTGCCAGCCCCATTGGGGCCGATGATCGCATGTCGTTCGCCCATTGCTATGTCGAGCGAAACGCCGCGAATGATCGGCGTTGCTCCGAAATTCTTGTGGAGCGCGGAGAGCGCAAGTGCGGGAGTCATGCCGAGACTTTCTTGTGATGTCGCAAATGTATCTCGCCCCAAGCCGCGGTGACCTTTGGCCAAGCCAAGCGGCCCCCGACCAGGCCGAACGCGAGGAAAACTACGGCCAGGACCCAGGGCAGAGCAGCACTTGCATCCATGTCGAGGCCGAACAAGCGCATTGCGGTGCCTTCGGTTCGGGCTTCTACCAAGAGCCGATGGCCGAGTTCGATCAGCATGATGAACCCGATCACTCCGCTGGCGATCGGCACCGTGACGAGGCCATAGGCGGGCAGCAGCCGCCAAGCCTCACCGCGCCGCACAACGTCTTCATGCAGCACCAGCCAGCCGGCAATCCCACCCGGCGAGAACAGCACGACCACGATGAAGAGCAGGCCGAAATAAAGCTGCCAGGCGCTGGTGACATCGGACAACGTGATTTGCAGAAAGCTGATGATGACCGCACCGATGATCGGTCCTGCAAAAAAACCCACGCCGCCGACATAGGCCATGAGCAAAACGATGCCCGATTGCTGAGCCCCGAGGGAAGCGGAATTCATGATCTCGAAATTCACTGCCGCGAGGGCGCCGGCAACGCCCGCGAAGAATGCCGCAAAGCAGAAGGCAATGAACCGCACTTTTTGCGGCGAATAGCCGAGAAACTGCGCGCGTTCGGGATTTTCGCGTACTGCGACGCACATGCGGCCAAACGGCGTTCGGGTGAGTGCGTACATCGCGAGGATGCATAGAAAACAGTAGGCGGCGACGAGGTAATAGACCTCGATTTGGGGACCGAACTTGTGCCCGAAGAAGGCCACGAGTTTCGTCCGGTTCGTCGTGACACCTTCCTCCCCGCCAAAGAACGTCCGCAAGATGAAAGAACTCGACGCGACGAGCTCGCCGAGCCCCAAAGAGATCATGGCAAAGACGATCCCGGCGCGGCGCGTTGAGACAAGGCCGAAGAGAAAACCGAAAAAAAGACCGGCGATGCCACCGGCGAGTGGAATCACCGGAACAGGTATGCCGAGTTTGTTGTGGATCACGCCATTCATGGCATGAACGGCGACAAAACCACCGAGTCCATAATAGACGGCATGGCCAAAGGAGAGCAGGCCCGTTTGGCCGAGCAGTATGTTGTAGGAGAGCGCGAAAATGATCATCGCGCCCATCACGGACATCATCGTGAGGGCCGTGCCGGAGGAAAACACCAGCGGGGCAATGGCGAGCACGACGAGCAGCAGGACCCAGGGGCCGAACATGCGAAGGGCGGAACTCATGATTCACGCGTCCCCAGCAGGCCGGTGGGTCGCAGAACGAGCATGAGGACGAGAAGCAAATACGGAATGATCGGGGCAAGCTGAGCCACCGTCACTTGCCAGAGATCGCCGAGGAACGGAGGCGCCAGCGGACCCAAGAATTGCGCAAATGAAAAATTCATAGCGACGGCGAAAGTCTGAATGATACCGATCAGCAACGAAGCAAGGAAAGCCCCAGGCAGCGACCCAAGCCCACCAATGACGATGACCACGAAAAGGATCGGACCGAGCATAGCCGCCATGCTTGGCTGCGTCACAAGCGCCGGCCCCGCGATCACGCCGGCGAGCCCCGCAAGCGCCGCGCCGACACCGAAGACGAGCATGAATATTTTCCGCACGTCGTGCCCGAGCATGGCAACCATGTTGGGATGCGTCAGCGCCGCCTGAATGATGAGACCTACGCGCGTGCGCTTCAGCACCGCGAGAAGAAAGATGAACATGACGATCGCAGTCAGCAGCATGAACATCTTATAGGCAGGGTAAGTCGTGTCGAAGAGACGAAACGCGACAAAATCGAGAGATTCCGGAACGCGATAGTCGACCGGCAATTTGCCCCAAAACATTTGGACCAGTTCTTCGATCACGAAGGCCAAGCCGAATGTGAAGAGCAATTCGTGCAAATGCCCATATTTGTGGAGACGCCGCAGGCCGTATCGCTCGATGACGGCGCCAACCAACCCGACCAAGACGGGCGCTAAAATCAAGCCTGGCCAGAAACCGACGTGCCGACTGATCTCGAACCCAAAGTAAGCGCCGAGCATATAGAAGCTCGCATGGGCGAAATTGAGCACGCCCATCATGCTGAAAATGAGCGTCAGCCCGCTCGCCATCATGAAAAGCAGCATGCCGTAGAGCACACCGTTGAGCGTTGAGAATATTACGAGCTGCAGCATGAGGGAGAATCAAGGCCAGTTGGCATTGCATTCGGGTTGCAAGGAAGGCGGAGCGCTTTTTCAAATCAGGCCCCGGCATAAGCCAGGGAAACGCGGGCGTTCAGAGCGATTCCCGCAACCGAGAAGCGCTCGCCCTGGCCAATTGGCGAGGCTGTGAGCCTCGCACCTGAACCTGAGCGAACGCAAATCGCAGGCAGGCCCGCCTAGGAGGGTCTATCCATGTTGCAAGTCGTCGGCAGGACCGTGTCCTTGGCCTTGATCGTGCCAACCGCCTTCCAGCCCCAGCCGGTTCCCTCCTCGTCGTACTTCGCGCCGGGATCGAGCGGCCCGAAGCTCGAGATATACATGTCTTGGAAGAACTGATGATCGTCCTTGCGCATGAAGCCTTCGCTGCCCATGAAGGTTTCGATCTGCATGCCTTCGAGCTGCTTGGCGATCGCTTTGACGTCGTCCGATTTCGCCTGGTTGATTGCCTTGACGAGCATGCGCATTTCGTTCACCGCACGCGGATACCAAACTCCTATGCCGACCTTGGCCCGGAAGTCCGCCTCGAACTTCGCCGCGTCAGGTCCTTCGGAATTCGGAACGCCTTCGGCGATTGAGAAGACGCGATGCGAAAGCCCGGTCTGCTTGATCGCTGTCGGTCCACCGGCGCCGCCGGCGTAATACGTGTACCAATCCGTCTGAAGGCCCGCATCGGCGGCGGCTTTAATCAGAAGTGCGATATCCTGGCCCCAGTTTCCGGTGATGACCGTATCGGCGCCGGATGCCTTGATCTTCGCGATATAGGGCGAGAAATCCGTGATCTTGACCAGCGGATGGACCTCGTCGCCGACAATCTCGATGTCCGGACGCTTTTCCGTCAGCATGGCGCGCGCGGCCTTGCGCACCGATTGGCCGAAGGAATAGTCCTGATTGATGAGATAGACTTTCTTGATATTCGGCCGGCTCTTCATGAACGTCGTCAGCGCGCTCATCTTGATGTCGGAATTCGCATCCCAGCGGAAATGCCAGTACGAACATTTCTCATTGGTGAGGGCCGGGTCGACCGCCGCATAGTTGAAATAGAGGAGCTCTTTGCCGGGATTGCGGTCATTGTATTTCGACACAAAATCCGTGAGTGCATGAGCGACCGAGGAGCCATTGCCCTGGGTAATGATGCGGATGCCCTGATCGGCCGCCTTCTGCGCCTGGACCAGGCTCTCCTGCGGATTGAGCTTGTTGTCGAGGCCGATGATTTCGATCTTCTTGCCGTTGACGCCGCCGGCGGCATTGATCTGATCGGCCAGGTATTGAAAGGTTTTCAAGCCAAATTCGCCGATCGACGCGCCGCCGCCCGACAACGGATCGATGTAGCCGATCTTGATCGTGTCCTCAGCCTGGGCTGGAACCGCACAAGCGATTCCCCCAGACAAGCTCGCCGCGAATGCGAAGCACGCGATACCCAACCGCATTTTGCTTCCTCCCCGTCCGGCCGCCTCAGCTGACTCGACCGTTTTCAAACTATCGGTACGGAACCATTAGCCTTATATTCAGCCGTTTTCCAGTACAATTATGCCGCAATTCGAAAATTTTAGAAAAACAATTACGGAGATTGGGGGTTGTGGTGGCGACATCCCTCCCTTAAAAGTCGTGTCGCGCGAGAAAATATCACGCGGAAGAGAACATGTCGCTTCAAACCAGTCTCGACGCGGATTTCGGGACCGTCTCCAGATTGATCGGCGAGATTGCGCAGGCGGCGCCGGACCGCACGGCACTGATCGACTGTGACCGACGGCTGAGCTTCGGCGAGCTCGACATACTGGTCCACCCGATTGCGCCGAGCCATTGCGACGGATGGATGCTGCCGGCTTGCGCGGCCGCAAGTTCGCGAGGGATTTAAGAGCCCGCAACGCCCCAGCGGCAGCGCGCCGCCTGGACAAGCAAGCCGATGCCTGCGACTGATTGGAAATGGACTCAAAAACAATTTCCAGCGCTCCGCAAACACAGCGGTTCGAGAAAAAGCGGGAAGACATTCTCGATGCCGCCGCACGTCTCTTCAACCAGAAGGGCGTGAAGGGCGCGACGCTTGCCGACGTCGCCCATAGCGTCGCGCTGATAACCAACAGCGTCACGTATTATTATCGCAAGAAGGAAGACCTCGCTTCGGCAAGCTTCTTGTGTACGATCGGGGTTCTGAACGGCCTTTGCGAACACGCCGGCGCCAAAGCCGATCCGCGCGAGAAGGTGCGCGCAATGTTGCGCCTCTATGCCGATCTGCTCGCGCAAATCGCCCGCGGCGACCACGCAGAACTCGTGTATTTCAACGACATTCGGGCGATGCGCAGCCCCCATGTCGAGGTCGTATTCAATGCCTATACGGATATGTTCCGGCGCATGCGTGCCTTGCTGGCGCGAAAAGGACGCGAAGCCGTGCCGCGCACTGCACTCAATGCGCGGGCGCATGTCCTGGTAAGCGCGATCCATTCGATGCGGCACTGGATTGGCCGCTACGAAATCGAGGATTATCCGTGGGTCGCCGACAGGGTGGCGGATATCCTCACCCATGGCTTGGGCAGCGCCAAGGCGCGCTGGTCTCCACCGCCGCTGCCTTGCGGCAAAGCCGGCGACCTGTCGGAGGTCTCAGCCGAATCTTTCCTGCGCGCGGCGAACTTCCTCATCAATGAACAGGGCTATCGCGGCGCCTCGGTCGAAAAGATTTCGGCGCGGCTGCACGTCACCAAAGGCTCCTTCTACCACCACAACGACAACAAGGATGATCTCGTCGCCAATTGTTTTGCCCGCAGTTTCGAGGTGATACGGCGGGCTCAGAATGCTGCCGCCACACTTGATGCCGACGGCTGGACGAAACTCACCGCGACCGCGGCCGAACTGGTGCGCTATCAGCTGTCCGAACAAGGCCCGCTCTTGCGCTCGACCGCCTTGAGCGCGCTGCCGGAAAGCATCCGCCACGAGCTCGTAGCAACGATGAACAGGCTTTCGCTCCGCTATACGCATTTCATCGTCGACGGCATCGCCGACGGCTCGCTGCGCCCGGTCGACCAGGTCATCACCGCCCATCTCGTCAATAGCATGGTCGATGCTGCCGCCGAACTGCAGCGCTGGGTTCCTTCCGCTGATTCCGGCGATGCCGCGACGTTATTTGCACGCCCGCTCTTCCTCGGGCTTTTTGCCGATTGAGTCCGCGTCCGCATATTTGCGGCAGGTCATGGCTTTGCCAGTTGCCCTGGAGACGGCCAAGCGGCCAATAGAGCCTCGATCGTAGCGACAAAGGCGAGAGGCTGATCGAGCATCACATGATGATCGGCCTCCGGCACTTCGATGTAGGGTGCGTTCTCCGGCAGAACGCTCCTCATATAGGCGGCGTCGTCGCCCTTCATGAGCCGCGATATTCCGCCCCGCACGAGCGCCAAGGGGCACCGCGCGGCGCGAATCAGCGGCATGGGGTTCGTGTGGCGCAGGCTGTTCCACAAGAAAGGGTCGAAACGCCACTCCCATCCAGGCCCTCCGGCCGCATCGGCAACCTTGCGCAGAGACTGACGCGCAATATGGTCGAGGATGAAGAGATTGTCGCAGGGTTGCACCGGCGCCAAGCGAAACCGCGCCAACGCCGCTGCGAGGGTCGGATAGACGCGATGCGGCTTTGACGCGAGACGTGGCGACTTTTGTTTTAGATTTTGCGGCGTGAAAACCGGCGGATCGACAATGACCGCACCCGCCAGCACCTCGCCATGCGCTGCCGCGAGGCCGAGGGCAACGCGCCCGCCGAGCGAATGTCCGACAACGACCGGCGGAGCCGCTTCGAACAGCCCAGTGGCCTGCGCCACCTCAATGGCCTCGCGCACGAAAAGATCAAGCGAATAAGATTCGCGCCATTCCGAGCCGCCCATACCGGACCAGGACAAAGCCACGACACGATGCGTGCGAGCAAGAAAAGGCGCGATGAAGGAATACCAATCCGCGTGCGCGCCATTGCCATGCAACAGCAGCAGCCCCGGCCGGCCGTGCTCGCCCCAAATCAGGGTTTCTATACGCGCGCCGTCGACTTCGACGAATGTCCTTTCGGGAAGCTGGGCGAGGGCCCATTTGAACCAGGCCGGAGCATCCGGCATTCGCCCCTCGAAAGGCGCAAGTGGAGCAGAGAGTTGAGGGTCGTCCATCTTAAATGCGAATGTCAAGGTCGAACTCGAGAGCGGGATGAGGAAACGTGGCACGCTGCGCGGGTTTTCCGACGCAATCAAGTTTACGCAGATTGCGTCGACTTATCTGGCTAACCCCCTCTAAATTGCTAGAATCGATCACATTCATGATTATGGATTGATTCAATCCATAATCATCGTGATCTACGGTAGCAGCGTAGATGAATAATTCGCAAAGGAAAGCCCTTCGTGTCAAGCTGATCGAAGCAATGGTATGGTAATATGCCAAAGGAAAGAGCCGGATTTTCGAATATGCGGTTTCCCAGCGACGCCGCTTCGGGCTAAACTGGCGACGGTTAACTGGCCTATCAGGGTGACGAGTGGAATTAGGCACCGAACGCAAGCCTAGCGCGTATTCCGATCGGGTGGCATCATCGAGAATAATGCACACCTATTCAAAATGTTGGACAATGTCTGATAGGATTTGGTGTGAGGTCGCGTCGCGTCGGTCCTGCGACAAGCAATAGTTGGGAGAGAAACGTTATGGATTTTTCGATGTCGGAGCGGCAAAAATATTGGCGCGAGCGCGTCATCGCCTTCATGGAAGCGCATGTCTATCCCGCGGTCGGAATTTACTCTGCGCAGGATGCCGAAGGTGAGCGCTGGAAGGTCATTCCGATCGTTCAAGAGCTCAAGGCCAAGGCCAAAGCCGAAGGCCTCTGGAATCTCTTCCTGCCGCCCTCCCCCCAGCACGACGACGGCGACTATCACGGCGCCGGCCTCACCAATCTCGACTACGCCTTGTGCTCCGAGCAAATGGGCCGCATCTTCTGGGCATCCGAGGTTTTCAATTGTTCGGCCCCCGACACCGGCAATATGGAGGTTCTGCATCGCTATGGTTCGGCCGAACAAAAGGCCAAATGGCTGCGGCCGCTGCTCGCCGGCGAGATCCGTTCCGCCTTCCTGATGACCGAACCGGCTGTCGCCTCATCCGACGCGACGAACATCGAAACATCCATCAAGCGCGACGGTGACTCCTATGTGATCAACGGCTGCAAATGGTGGTCGTCCGGCGTCGGCGATCCGCGCTGCAAACTCGCGATCGTGATGGGAAAGACGGATCCGACCCGCGCAAAGCATGAACAGCAGTCGCAGATCCTGGTTCCGCTCGATGCGCCCGGCGTCAAAGTCCTGCGCATGCTGCCCGTCTTCGGCTATGACGACGCCCCACACGGCCACGGGGAAGTGCTTCTCGACAACGTCCGCGTCCCGGCAGGCAACCTGCTGCTCGGCGAAGGCCGTGGCTTCGAGATCGCGCAAGGACGTCTCGGCCCCGGCCGCATCCACCATTGCATGCGCACGCTGGGTGCTGCCGAAGTCGCCCTTGAAAAGATGACCAAACGGCTTCTCTCGCGTGTTGCCTTCGGCAAGAAAATCGCCGAACATTCGATCTGGGAGCAGCGCATTGCCGAAGCACGCATCGACATTGAGATGACGCGCCTGCTCTGCCTCAAGGCGGCCGACATGATGGACAAGGTTGGCAACAAGACAGCACAACTCGAAATCGCCATGATCAAGGTGGCAGCGCCGCGCATTGCGCTGCGCGTGATCGATAACGCGATTCAGGCGCATGGCGGGATGGGCGTGACGACCGACGCGGGATTGGCAAAAGCCTATGCGGGCATCCGCACGTTGCGGCTCGCCGACGGGCCCGATGAAGTCCATTGCCGGTCAATCGCGCGCCTTGAAATGCGAAAATATACGAACGCACGAGTGTGACGATGCTGCAAGTGAGCGCCCCCGCAGAAGAGGCCTTCGCCGGCACCAAACCCGTCGAGGAACGCCATCGCATCGACGAGGTAAAGCTCGACGCGTGGATGCGCGAGAACGTCGAGGGCTACCAGGGTCCTCTGACGGTCTTGCAGTTCAAAGGGGGGCAGTCCAATCCGACCTACCGGCTCAACACACCGGGGACGTCCTACGTGCTGCGCCGCAAGCCGTTCGGCAAGCTCCTGCCTTCGGCACATGCCGTCGACCGCGAATTCCGGGTGATCTCGGCGTTGCACAGGCAAGGGTTTCCGGTCGCCCGCCCCTACGCTCTCTGCACCGATGAGGCGGTCATCGGCGCGGCTTTCTACGTCATGTCCATGGTCGAGGGTCGCATCATTTGGAATGCGACCCTGCCCGCATCGGCACCACCGGAACGTCGCGCGATCTACGAATCCGAAATCCGGACGCTCGCCGATCTTCATCAGTTCGATCCCGAAAAAATCGGGCTCGGCGATTACGGCAAGCCCGGCAATTATTTCGCCCGACAGATCGACCGTTGGTCAAAGCAATATCGCGCCTCCGAAACCAAAGTCATCGAAGCGATGGATCACCTGATCGCCTGGCTGCCGACCTGCGTGCCGCCGCAGGATCGCGTCGCGATCGTGCACGGCGATTTCCGGATCGACAATATGGTCTATCATCCGACCGAGCCGCGGGTCATTGCCGTGCTCGATTGGGAATTGTCGACGCTCGGCGATCCGCTCGCCGATTTCACGTATCTTCTCATGAATTGGGCGCTACCGGCCGACGGCCGCAGCGCCTTCGGCGGCCTCGACCTTACCGCACTCGGCATTCCGACGATCGAACAGACGATCGAACTTTATTGCGCCCACACGGGCCGCGCGGGCATTCCCGCGCTCGACTGGTATTTCGCCTATAATCTCTTTCGCCTCGCCGCCATCGTACAGGGTATCGCCAAACGCGTCGTCGAGGGAACCGCGGCAAACGAAAGGGCGCGCGAAATGGGCGAGCGCGCCGCGCCGCTCGCCAATGCTGCCTGGAGCTTCGCCCAGAAAGCCGGAGCATGAAAGCATCCGCGTGGTTAGGGCCTGTGATTGACCATAGCAACGCGCCAGCCGGCCCTATTCTGGCCCTGGTGGTGATCAAGCCGTGTCACTGAACAATTATCGATCGTGAAAGCAAGTCCGCCGCGTGGCGGCAGGCCAAGTGCGATCGCCAGTGCCGCGCGGATCGTACCGCCATGCGCGACGGCGACAATGTCGCAGCCTTGGTGGGCTTGGGTCGCGCGCGCGATCGCAGCTCTGACCCGCGTGACCAGGTCGACGAAGCTTTCGCCGTTCGGCGCTCGCTCTTCCGCCGACGCATACCAATAGGAATCCGGCTCTTGGCTGCGACCTTGCAAAAAACTTTGCCGATCGAGCCCTTGCCAATCGCCGAGGTGTTGCTCGGCGAGGTCTTTGTCCTGCAAAAGGTCTCCCGGCGCCTCGAGGCCGGCGGCCCAGATCGCTGCGGCCGTTTGGTGCGTCCGTGCAAGATGGCTCGCAACCCAAATCGCCTTGCGCGGCAGGATCGCCGCGAGACCGGCAAAAACGCGGACATCGCTGCAATCGCAAGGCAGATCTCTTTGACCGTAGATGCGGCCCTCGTCCACACGCACCGGTGCATGGCGGATCCACCACCAGCGCGTGCGTACGAAGCCCCTCTCCGCGGCGTCGGACGCCACGATTTCGCTGAACGTCGGTGGTTCGGACAAACTAAGCTCCCTTGTGTGTCGAAAGACCCGCGTAAGGCGTTGCTTCACGATTTGAAAAATGCTCGAATATTCACATCCGCTCAATTTGCGATCCTAGCCCTTGCTTAGAGGCTGCCGCGGCAGGGTTCAAGCGCAATTCAAGAGCCTTGGATAAGACACGCAGCAAGGGAGGATTTCATGGGTCGGCTCGATGGCAAGGTCGCAATCGTCACGGGCGCAGCAAGCGGCATCGGCCGCGCGAGCGCCGTCCTGTTTGCGCGCGAAGGCGCGCGCCTCGTCATCGTCGATCAGAATGCCGAGAACCTGGCCGGAACCGCGAACATCATTTCGCAGAATGGTGGGACCGCCCATCTCATCGCGGCGGACACCAGTCACGAAGAAGATGTAAAGTCCTACGTCCGCTATGCGCTGGAGGCCTTCGGCGGACTCGACGTCGTCTACGCCAACGCCGGAGTGAGCGGTGGCCTCGTGCCCTTATTCGAACAAACCGTGGAACATTGGCTGCACGTCCTGCAGATCAATCTGATCGGCACTTTCCTCGCGATCAAACATGCCGCCCCGCATATGATCGAAAAAGGCCGCGGATCGATCATCCTTACGGCGTCCGTCGCGGGACTGCGCGCCAATGCGGGTGGTTCGCCTTATAGCTCCAGCAAGGCCGGGGTAATCAGCCTCGCCCAGACGGCGGCGAATTCTCTGCTTGGGACCGGTGTGCGCGTCAATGCCATTTGTCCGGGACTGATCGAGACTGGCATGACGCGCCCGATTTTCGAATCGGCGCGGGAACGCGGCACAGAAGCCAAGATCGGCCAGCTCAACCCACTGCAGCGCGCCGGCGTGCCGGAGGAAATCGCCGCCATGGCCTTGTTTCTTGCCAGCGACGAAGCCTCTTACGTCAACGGCCAAGCCTTCCCGGTCGACGGTGGCCTTTCGAGCACGCTCCCCTTCACGCGGCCGATTCGCTGAAGTCGAAATCGAGCGCGCCGCACTGAGACATATTTGGGGGGAACCATGCGGGAGCTCGCCGGCAAGACAGCATTCGTGACCGGTGGGGCGAGCGGCATCGGGCTCGCGCTCGGCCGGGCGCTTGCGGAGGCGGGTATGAAAGTGATGCTCGCCGATATCGAGACGGACGCATTGGCGGCCGCTGTCAAGAGCCTGCACAATTTTGGGCCGGATGTGGGCGGCGTCACCTGTGACGTTGCCGATCCTGCCAGCGTCGAGCGTGCGGCCAAGGCGTCGTACGAGGCATTCGGAAATGTCCATGTGGTTTGCAACAATGCCGGTGTCGCCGGCGGCGGCGGCATCGACAACATCTCGCTCGACACTTGGCGATGGGTGCTCGACGTCAACCTTATGGGAGTCCTACACGGCATCCGCACCTTCCTTCCGCACATCCGCGCTCACGGCGAAGGCGGCCACATCGTCAACACCGCGTCCATGGCCGGGATGGTGAGCGGGCTCGGGTTTAGCCCTTACGCAGCGAGCAAGTTCGCGGTGGTCACTATGTCTGAGGGGCTGGCGATGCAGCTCGCGCCGCTTGGCATTGGAGTGAGCGTGCTCTGTCCCGGGTATGTTCGCACCCGCATCAGCGAGAGTGGGCGCAATCGGCCGGAGCGCTACGGTCCGACGCAGATGCCGGACTCCGCAAGCCAGGCGGGCGCACTCGCCGCCCAGATCGCCGAACTCGTACTGTCCGGGCTCGACCCGGCGGATGTCGCTGCGCGAGTCCTCACCGCGATCCGCGAGGACGAACTCTACGTGTTCACTCATCCGCAAATGCGCGCCGAGGCAGAGGAGCGTTTTGCCGCCATCCTGGCGGCAATGTCCTAAGCGGACGAGTGGGCCTGATCTTTCTCGGCATGCTCAGGGATGCGTTTGGAGCGACTGCCGTGCGGCACCCGCGGCGCCCTCTTCGCCGAAGCAGCGCCAAAGTTTTCGGGCGGCCGCATGGCGCAATGTTTGCCGCGTCGCCGCCGCGTAATAAGCGCCCGCCATTTCCTGTCTTTGCGCAAAGGCAACGTGCAATCGCCCATCGGCGAGAAAAGGATCGACGATCGGGCGAAAGGCCAGAGCCAGTCCGACACCGGCAGCGGCGGCCTGATACATGACCTCTATACTGTCGAAAAGAACTTTTGCCGTCGGCCGCGCACCGTCGTAGCCGACCGCCTGCAGCCACTCCGGCCATATTTCTCCGGGATCGGTCAGATCGAGCAGCGGATAGCGGGCAAGATCTTGCAAAGTCGGCAAGGGGGCGGCAAACAATGTCGGCGCTGCGACAATGAAGGCCTCGAGCGCGAATAATTTGCATACGGCCAAACCTTCGAATGGCTCGCGGCTGAAGAAAATGCCGATATCGATGAGGCCGGCCTTCAGATCGTCGGGCGTGCCGCGCGCCTGCAACTGCAGATCGATCTCCGGATGAGAGGCGCAAAACTGTGCCAGGCGAGGCGCGAGCCAGACCGTCGCAAGCGAATGTGAAATCCGCAATCGCAAGGGCCGCGCGCGTGCGTCCGGCGTCATCGCAGCGGTCGCGGCGCAGAGACTTTCGAACGCCGGTTGGAGCAGTTCGAAATAGTGGCGACCAGCCGCCGTGAGAACCGCCCGTTGCGCTTCGCGGTCGAACAATCGCAGCCCGACATGATGTTCGAGCGTCTGGATGCGGCGCGTGAAGGCCGGCGCGCTCAAGCCAAGTTTTTGGGCAGCTTCTTTGAAACTGCCGCTGCGCGCGGCAGCCACGAAAGCTTCGAGCGCTGGCCAAGGCGGAGTATCACGGCCCATATCATATCTCCCGCGGCGCAGTCTGAACCTTGCGGCTCGCGACAGTCAAGCGCTGCCGCCGAACGCAACAGCTCTTGCTGAAATTGCAATTTTCTTCGCCGAAGGCTGCATTTAGCTTAACCCACATTGCTCGATGCGCCCGCTCAGGATGGCCGATATGACAGCCCGACATGACTTCCTCATCGACCGTCAAGATCTCAGCCGGACTTGTTGGGAACACGCAGATCTCGGAACGCGCGAAGATCTTAGCCCCGGCCAAGCGCGCGTCGCTCACAAGCGCTTCGCCTTCACGTCCAATAATATCACCTATGCCCGTTGTGGTGAATTGCTGGCATATTGGCGCTATTTTCCCGCAGCTGGGTCGTGGGGGTCAATTCCGGTCTGGGGAATCGGCCAAGTGATTCATTCCCGTCACGACGAGCTTGCGGAAGGAGAATACGTCTATGGCTATTTTCCGATGTCGAGCCATCTGGTGCTCCAGCCGGAGCCCTTAAAAGCGACGGGTTTCGTCGACGCTATGCCACATCGGGCGGAATTGCCGCGGACCTATAATGAATATGTGCGGATCGATCGCGATCCCACTTACGATGCCGCCGACGCCGATGCGCATCTCGTGCTTCGGCCCCTCTTCAGCCTATCATTCTTTTTGGCGCATTTTCTCGTCGATGCGGCTTTCTTCGGCACACGCAACGTGATCATTTCGAGCGCCTCGAGCAAGACGGCGATGGGGCTCGCGTTTCAACTGCGACGCATCGGCTTCAGCCCAGTCCGGACCGTCGGCCTGACTGGTTTATCGAATCTCGCCTTCGTCGAAAGTGCGAGCCTCTACGATCATGTCCTCGCTTATTCCGAGATTACGTCTCTGTCAGAGCTCGGGCCATCTCTTTACGTCGATATCGCGGGCAATGATCGCATTCGTGCCGACGTTCACCGCACGCTCGGAAATCTCCTGCTCTATAGCTGCGGTGTCGGGATGACGCATGCCTTGCCCGATCCTCTCGCGCGCGAGACTCTGCCGGGGCCAGCACCGGAATTCTTCTTCACGCCGAAACATATTTTGGCGCGGCGCGAAAGCTGGGGGCCCGATGAACTCCGCCGCCGCTTAGTACTCGAATGGCAAGCCTTCGTCACGCAGGCTCGCACTTGGCTCACGATCGAGTGCAGCAGTGGCCAAGCCGCAATCGAGCAGGTTTATGCGGAGGTTTTGAACGGCAAGCGGCCACCTGACCGTGCCGATATTCTGTGCTTCGATGCCGCCTGATCGAAGCAGCGTGGGACTCCGCAGCAGGACTCCGAAAGGCCTCAATGGCCTTATTTCACAAACAGGCGCTTCAGCTCCGATTTGACGATCTTTCCATTCGCGTTGCGCGGCAGAATCGAATCCGAGAAAATGATTTTGACCGGCACTTTGAAAGCGGCGATACGTTCAGAAACGAAGGCCCGCAATTCGTCTTCGCCGGCTTGCATGCCTTGTTTGAGCGTGACAATGGCACCAGGTTCCTCACCCAGCGAATGATGCGGAATTGCGACAACCGCCGCATCAACGACTGCGGGATGCTCGTAGAGAGCATTCTCCACTTCGGCGCAATAGATGTTTTCGCCGCCGCGGATCAGCATATCCTTGGCACGATCGAGGATGTAGAGGAAGCCTTCTTCATCGACGCGCGCGATATCGCCGGTACGCAGCCAGCCATCGAAGAAAGTCTGCGCCGTCGCCTCGGGGTTGCGCCAATAGCCACGTACCACACCGGGACCTTTGGCCCAAAGTTCGCCGATGCCGCCGACCGGCAATTCTTTGCCGTCGTCGCCAATGATCTTCATGTCGCCGACCGGCACGGGCGGACCGGCGCTGTCCGGCCGCAATTCATAGTCCTCCCCCTGGTGTCCGGTGAATGCGCTCGACGTCTCGGTCATGCCCCAGCCGGTTCCGGGCGCAGATGCCGGAAATTTTTGCTTGATCTTACGCACCAGTTCTGCCGCCGCTGGCGCGCCGCCATAGGTCACGCCTTCGAGCGACGACAGGTCATATTTTTCAAGCGCCGGATGTTCGATCAATTGCCATGCGATCGTCGGCACACCGCCGGCACTCGTAATGCGCTCGCGCTCGATGAGCTGCATCGCCAGCTCCGGATCCCATTTGTGCATCAAGACGAGCTTGCCGCCGCCAGCGACAAGCCCCTGCATGATCGCCTGGCAGCCAGTCGTGTGAAACAGCGGGATCGCCATCAGATAGGATTTTTGCGGCGCATCGGGATCTGGTGCCGGTATGGGTTCGCCGCGGCGCAGACAGTTGCGAGCGAGCGAGAACGGGCCCCCCATGATGATCGTACAGGAGTTGCGATGTGTCCCGACGGCTCCCTTCGGCTTGCCTGTCGTTCCCGAAGTGTAAAAGATCGTCGCGTCGTCCTCCGGCTCGAGCGCCACATCGGGCAAGGGCAAGTCGGGTAGCAAAGACCAGGAATTCACGTCACCGGTTATGGTCTCGAGCTTTGTGACCTTCGGGTGCGCGACCTCTTCGCCTTCGCGGCTGACGAAAATGCGCTCGAGTGCTGGGCAATTGTGCAGGTGTTCGGACAGGCGCTCCAATCTTTCGCGATCGACGATGGCGAATCTGGCGCCGGAATCGGTCAGGCCATATTCGAGTTCCGGCCCCGTCCACCAGGCGTTGAGCAGAGTCGCTATGCCGCCTGCGATCACAGTACCGAAAAAGGCGGCCGGCCATTCCGGCACGTTGCGCATCGCGATCGCCACGCGATCGCCCTTTTTCAGACCCTCCTTCTGCAACGCATTGGCGATCGCCAAGGTGGCGCGAGCGAAGGCTTCATAGCTTGCACGTTCATCGCGATAGACGACAAAAGTCCTATTTCCGAAAGTACGGCCAAGAAGAAACACTTCCCGCAAGGTCGGCGGGGCATTCTTCCATACACGCGTGCGAACGCCGCGGATCTCACGCTCCTCAATTTCGAACGGTGAGCCCGGCTGCGTCAATGCCGCATGCGCCTGCGCAAGCGAGACGGCTGGAAAAACGGTCGCTTCCGCCATGAAACCTCCCTGTATCACAGGCACCTTTCAGCTGGGCCTTTTTAGTTCCGCGCGCTCAGTAGTTCTGCATCCGAGCGAGACGGTCCGCATGGAAACCGACATCGCCGAAAAGCTCTTGGCCGACCCGCGCCCGCTTCATGAAAAACCCGATGTCGAATTCATCCGTCATGCCCATGCCGCCATGCATCTGCACGGCTTCTTGAACAGCGAGTGTCGCACTGGCTCCGGCACGCGCTTTGGCAACCGAGACGATCATTGCCGCGTGTTCGAAATTTGTGTCGAGCACCTGCAAGGCTTTCAGTACGGCGGCCTGAGTGATTTCGAGCTCGGTGAAAGCCTGAGCAGCCCGGTGCTGCAGGGCTTGGAACGACCCGATCGGCTGCCCGAATTGCTTGCGCTCCTTGAGATAAGAAACAGTGCGCCCAAGAGCTTCGCCGCCGAGACCCGTGAGTTCGGCAGCAACTGCCGCGCGACCGACGTTGAGCACACCTTCGAGAAGAGACCAGCCATGATCGACCTCGCCGATCACTGCATCGGCGTCAACTTCGACATGATCGAACCTTATGCGCGCGGCATTGTGTGCATCGACCATGATCGTGCGTTCGATTTCGACTCCTTTCGATTTGGGATCTACGAGAAACAGCGTCAGGCCTTCGGTTTCGCCCGGCGCGCCGGCACTGCGTGCGGCGACGACGAGGAGATCGGCGACATGGGCATCGACGACAAAACTTTTGTCACCGCTGAGGGCAAAACCATTGCCGCTGCGTTCCGCCCTGAGCGCCGTAGCGCTCGGCGCGTGTTTCGTGCGCTCGTCGACCGCCAGCGCCATCAGAAGATCGCCTGCGGCGATTTTCGGCAAGAGCTCGCCGTTGCGGGCGCTATTGCCGTCACGCAGAAGCGCCGTCGCGCCGAGGAGCGCCGTTGCCAAGAAGGGCGAAGGCGTCAGATTGCGGCCGATTTCTTCCATAATGACGCCGGCTTCGACATAGCCGAGGCCCGAGCCGCCATGGGTCTCCGGCACAAGAATGCCGCAGAACCCCATCTCCGCGAAAGCCCTCCAAAGATTACGGGAGAAACCGTCGGGATCGCGCGTGTCGCGCAACTTGCGCAATTGCGAGACCGGTGCCTTCTCGGCGAGAAAGGCACGCGCATTGTCCCGCACCATCATCTGTTCTTCGTTCAAAATAAGTGCCATAGCCCTCTCCACCATCACGCGCCGGGCAGTTCCAGGATACGCTTGGCAATAACGTTGAGCTGCACTTCGCTCGTCCCGCCCTCGATCGAATTGCCTTTGGTCCGCAGCCAACCGCGCGCCGCCTCGCCATTGCGGGAACGTTCGCTCTCCCATTCGAGAGCATCCGAGCCGCCAGCTGACATCGCGAGCTCATGCCGCCGCTTGTTCAATTCGGCACCATAATATTTGAGCATGGAGGAAATCGCCGGATGGGCCTGCTTGGCTTTGGCCATGTCGCCGACGCGCTCCAGAGCGAGTTGGAACGCATAGGCGTCAATCTCTAAGCGTGCGATATCGGCGCGAAGACAGGTATCGGCCAGGATGCCTGCATCGCTTCCGACCGAATCGGCAGCAATCTGGCCGAGCGGGCGTCCGGCAGGCAGGCCGATGCCGCTGATCATCTCGCGCTCATGCGTCAAGAGATATTTGGCGACGTCCCAGCCTTTATCGATCTCTCCGACGAGGTTCTCCTTGGGGACCCGGACATTGTCGAAGAAGGTCTCGCAGAAGGGCGACTTGCCCGAAATCAGAAGAATAGGCTTCGTTGAAACACCCGGCGTCTGCATGTCGAAGAGGACGAAACCGATGCCTAAGTGCTTCGGCGCGGTCGGGTTGGTTCGCACGAGGCAGAAGATCCAATCGGCCTTGTCGGCATAGCTCGTCCAGATCTTCTGGCCGTTGACGAGAAAGTGGTCGCCCCTGTCCTCGGCACGTGTTGCCAAAGAGGCGAGATCCGACCCGGCATTGGGTTCCGAATAGCCTTGGCACCAGCGAATTTCACCGCGCGCGATTTGCGGAAGATAGTGGCGCTTTTGCACCTCTGTCCCATATTTCAGCAAGGCCGGACCGAGCATCCAAATGCCGAAGGAATCGAGCGGCGGACGGCAGCCGAGTTTGCGCATTTCAGCCCGCAATATCTTGGCCTCCTCGCGCGGCAAGCCGCCGCCGCCATAGTCTTTCGGCCATTCCGGCACAGTCCAGCCGCGTGCGGCCATCCGCTCCAGCCAAAGGCGTTGGCCTTCGGACTTGAACGTCGGGTTGCGGCCGCCCCAGCAGCGATCTTCGTCATCCTCGAGGGGAAGCCGCATATCCGGCGGACAATTGGCTTCCAGCCAGGCGCGCGTTTCTTTGCGGAAAGTTTCGAGATCCGACATGGCCAGCGTTTCCTTAAGTCTCGAATGAAGACGTGACGGCAGTTCTCAGTCCATCGTCACCACGACTTTGCCAAGCGCGTGGCGCCCGGTGAGCCAGGCTATGGCCTCGCCGGCTTGCGCGAGCGGGAAGCGTTTCGACACGCGCGGCTTGATCGCGCCTTTCTGATAGAGCGCGAGAAGCTCGGCGTTGTTTTGCGCACTAGCTTTTGGATCGCGGCGGGTGAAATCGCCCCAAAAGACGCCGTCGATCTCACAACCTTTGAGTAGGGCGAGGTTGAGTGGAATCCTGGGAATACCGGCCGGAAATCCGATCACGAGAAAGCGGCCCTCCCAGGCGATTGCGCGCAGGGCCGCCTCGGCATAATCGCCACCGATCGCATCATAGATCACATCCGCGCCGTCTTTGCCGCAGGCGGATTTGAAAAGCTCGGCAAGCTTTTTCGCGCCATCCTTGTCGAAAGGACCGCTCGGATAGACAAACCCCTCGTCGGCCCCGCAAGTCCTTGCCATTTCGACCTTTTCTTGGCTGGACGCCGCAGCGATCACGCGCGCGCCCATCGCCTTTCCGAGTTCGACCGCGGCCGAGCCAACGCCGCCGGCCGCGCCGAGCACGAGCAGAACCTCGCCCGGTCGCAAGCGGCCGCGATCCTTCAAGGCATGATAAGATGTGCCATAGGTCATGAGAAAAGCCGCAGCCTCGTCAAACGGCATGGCCTGTGGAATGGGCACGCATCTCGCCGCCGCCACTGCGACCTTCTCCGCCATGCCGCCCCAGCCTACTAATGCGATAATGCGCTGGCCGGGCGCGAGCTCGGTCACTCCTGGGCCTGTCGCCTCGATCACACCGGCGACCTCAACGCCCGGCGCAAAGGGCCGCGGTGGCTTGGACTGGTACTTGTCCTCGATGATGAGCGCGTCGGGATAGTTCACGCCGCAAGCTGCGACCTTGACCAGAACTTCACCCGGCTTCGGCGACGGCGCCTCGATGTTCTCGAGAACGAGCGTCTCGGGTCCGCCTGCCGCCTTGCTCAAAACAGCTCTCATGCAAAGTTCTCCGTGCGTGGTTTCGGCGATAAAATTTGCCGGCGATCAAGTGATTGTTGCGCCGCCGTCGACGACGATCATTTGCCCCGTCATAAAGGTCCCCGCCTTGGAGGCGAGCAGGATTGCGGCGCCGGCGATCTCGTCGGGTTCGCCGATACGGCCGAGTGGCGTCCGGGCGGTCGAGCGCGTCAGCGTCTCGGGATTCTCCCAAAGCGCTCGCGCGAAATCGGTGCGGATAAGACCGGGAGCGATGCAATTGATCCGCACATTATGCGGACCCAATTCGACGGCAAGGTTGCGTGCGAGCTGAAAATCCGCCGCCTTGGAAATGCAATAGGCGCCAATAACCGGGCTGCCTTTGAGACCACCGACCGAAGAAACGATGATGACCGACCCATCCTTGCGGGCGATCATCTGTGGCACAACGAAGCTGATCAACCAGTTATTGGCGATTATATTGTTGTCGAGAATCTTGCGGAATTGCTCATCGCTGATTTTGTGCATCGGCCCGTAGTAAGGATTGGAGGCCGCATTGCAGACGAGCACGTCGATCTTGCCGAAGACCCTTGTCGTTTCCTCGGCGAGATGCTGCAGATGTTCTTTCGAGGATATGTTCGCCGGTATGGCAATTGCGCGTTTTTCACCATATTTCGCATTGATCGCGGCCGCCACTTCCTGGCAGGGCTCAATATTGCGAGAAGAGACGACGACCTTCGCGCCCTGCTCGGCCATACGCTCGACGATGGCCCGGCCAATGCCGCGCGAAGATCCGGTGACCACGGCCACCTTGCCCTCGAGATCGAATAGCGACACTAAAACGCCCTCCCCATGATATTCCAATTGCTGGCGCGCGAGCTTACCCAGGCATCCGACGAAAGCAAGCCGGTTTTTCGAAATGTCGAACTAGCCCGGCGTTGCCGCTCCATGCTAGGGTCGCTTTACTTGGCGTCGATTGACCGGAGCGTAGCATACCGGTTTTTTGAAAATGCCGGTAAGAGCGACTGCCGAGGCCCGGTCGGGCAGGCTGCGCAATAGGTGCTGCAAGCGCGAAGGGCTCGGCCGGTGCAGATTTTCCGCCGAAATGAATTCGGCGTAGAGATGAGAGGGAGAAGCGAGCGATGGCCGCCATCAATTCCGTGACCGATCTTAGCCGCGAGGGCGATATCGCCGTGCTCACGCTCAACTCGCCGCCGGTCAACGCGCTTTCGGCCGATGTGCGCGACGGGCTTTATCTCGGCGCTAAACAGGCGGCGGCAGATCCGGCCGTTAAGGCCATCGTAATGATTTGCGCGGGCCGGACCTTCATCGCGGGTGCGGATATTGCCGAATTCGGCAAGCCCTTCAAGGGCGCATCACTGCCCGAAATCTCAGCCGCCATCGAAGGCAGTTCTAAGCCGGTCATCGCTGCCATTCACGGGACAGCCTTGGGCGGCGGCTTCGAAGTTGCGCTCATGTGCCATTATCGCGTCGCCGTACCCTCCGCGAAACTCGGACTTCCTGAGATCAAGCTCGGCCTCATTCCCGGCGGCGGCGGCACCCAGCGCCTGCCTCGATTGATCGGTGTCGAAAATGCCCTCGAAGCGATTCTGTCGGGCACGCCTTTCGGTGCCAAACAGGCGCTGGACTGGGGCGTCGTCGAGGAACTGGTCGCGGAAGGCAAGCTGCGCGAAGGCGCCCTCGCCTTCGCCCGCAAGGTCATCGACACCCATATGCCGTTGCGCAAAATCCGCGACATGAACGACAAGGTCGCAGCGGCGCGCGGCAAAGCGGAAATATTCGACAAGATCCGCAGGGATTATGCCCGTAAGTACCGCGGCTTCGAAGCCTGGCAAGGCGCCATGCGGGCGGTGAAGGCCGCGGCTGATCTGCCTTTCGACGAGGGCATGAAGGTCGAGCGTGAAACGTTTCTCGGTCTTGTCCAGACGTCGCAAGCGCAGGCGCAGCGCTATGTCTTCTTTGCCGAGCGCCAAGTCTGGAAAATCGCCGACGTGGCGGACGATACGCCGACCTTGCCGATCAAGAAAGTGGGTGTCATCGGCGCCGGCACGATGGGCGGCGGCATATCGATGAATTTTCTCAATGCCGGAATTCCGGTGACGATCATCGAAACGAAACAGGACGCGCTCGACCGCGGCCTCGCGACGATCCGCCGCAATTACGAAAACACGGCCAAGAAAGGCCGGCTCACGCAGGCCGACGTCGAAACCCGGATGGGGCTTCTTGCGAGCGGATTGAGCCTCGAAGCGTTGGCCGACTGCGATCTGGTGATCGAGGCCGTCTTCGAGAATATGGACATCAAGAAAGAGGTCTTCACAAAGCTCGACAAGATCGTCAAGCAAGGCGCGATCCTCGCCTCGAATACATCCTACCTGAATGTCGACGAAATCGCCTCCGTCACGACGCGGCCGGAGCATGTCATCGGCACGCATTTCTTTTCCCCGGCAAACGTCATGCGGCTGCTCGAAGTGGTACGTGGCGAAAAGACGGCAAAGCCGGTGATCGCCACGGTCATGCAGCTCGCCAAGAAGATCGGCAAAATCGGCGTCCTCGTCGGCGTCTGCCACGGCTTTGTCGGCAATCGCATGCTGGAGCAGCGCCAGCGCGAGGCTGGCAAGCTCATCCTCGAAGGCGCCATGCCCTGGGACGTCGACCGCGTCCTTTATGATTTCGGCCTTCCCATGGGGCCGTTCGCCATGAGTGATCTCGCCGGCCTCGACATCGGCTGGTCGAAAGAGAAAAGTACATCGTCCACCATCCGCGAAATTCTTTGCGAGATGGATCGGCGCGGCCAGAAGACCGGCGCCGGCTTTTATGACTATGACGAATCCCGCAATGCCAAACCCTCGCCTCTCGTCGAACAGATCATCCTCGACTTTGCCGCCAAGAAGGGCATCAACCGGCGCACGATCTCGGATGAAGAAATTCTCCAGCGCTGCATCTATCCGATGATCAATGAGGGTGCCAAGATCCTCGCAGAAGGTAAGGCGCAGCGGGCTTCCGACATCGACATCGTCTGGATCAACGGCTATGGCTGGCCGGTCTATCGCGGCGGCCCGATGTTCTATGCGGACCTGATCGGCCTCGACAAGGTTGTCGCCAAGCTGAAGGAATTCGAGGCGACGATGGGCGAAGCCTTCAAACCGGCGCCTCTGCTCGAAAAGCTCGCCGCGGAAGGCAAAAGGTTCACCGGGGGAACCTGAGCTTGCCGAGCAAGGTGGTTGGGAAGCCAAGTGGGAGTGGGCTGCGGGGCCCCGCTGCCAACGAGAGTAGGTCCATCGGCCGTGTTCATCCTGCCAGCGTGAGCCGCGCGTTGGATTATGGTACCGAGTTCGCTGTCAGGCGTTTGCCTCGCCGATAACGCGAATGCGGCCGCGCGTTCGATTGCGCGGCTTCGTTCTAACTGTAATGTCCACGTCCTGGCCGAGCGCGGTCAGCAAACGCATCAGGCGCTCGCTGGAAAAGTTCGTGAGCCGTCCGTTGAGGAGCGCCGACACCTTCGGCTGGTCGATGCCCATGCGCGCCGCCGCCGCAACCTGGGTCAAACGCCGACGCTTGATCACCTGCCGGATGTGACTCGCAAGCTGCGCCTTGGTCAGTTCCTCATCGGGCTCCAGCAGACCCATGTCGGCGAACACATTGCCGCTGCCTGCGGTCACCGAGACGCTGGCTTCTCGCTTATTGACCATTGTTCATAATCCTCTCGCGCTCGCCTGAGTCGTAGGTCGATCAGGTCCAGTTCCGCCTTGGGAGTGGCGACACCGCGCTTAGATTTCTTCTGGAAGGCGTGCAGCACGTAGACGGCCTTGGCAAAGCGCACTGCGTAGACAGCGCGGAACGTGTCGCCGTCGAAGTTGTCAACGATCTCCAATACGCCGGCATCGCCAAACCCCTTCAGTGGCTTCGCATAAGATGCTTTGCGGCCGATTTGCGCCTCCCACAGGGCGCCGCCGACCCGCCGTCGAACTTCCTCTGGGAAGCCGCTCAGATCTTCCTTGCTGCCGCCAACCCAGCGCACCGGCTTCGGATGGTCTTCGCTGGGTGGCGTCACCATGTCCTCGAACGTTTTCTCATTTTATGCCCGATCAGGCATAGATTCAAGTTCTTTCGCGATCAGGAAGGGAAACGATCCGCTTCTTGATTCCCCGTTGACTCACGAAGGCTTATGTCGTGCCGCACGAGACGTGCTGTCAAAGCCGCCACCGCGCCAGGCGCGGCGGCGCAGCGCGGCGTGCGAGCGAAATTTAGTCGGCCCGCTAGTTAGCGCGCCTCCATATTCCCCGCAGCTGAATATATGATAAGTCCCTTATTTGACAGAATCACCGCGCGTAAGCGCGGCTGGCGGAGGAGAAAGTATGCGGGTCACTTTCGACACGAACACACTCGATCGCGCTGTTCGGCCGGAGCGGTTCCCAAAAGACCCCCGACAGACTGACTACGTCAAGGTTCACGACGCGCTTGCTCGTGGCGCGATCAAGGGCTTCTTCTGCGAGACACTGGTGATGATCGAAGGCATTCAACGAAACGACCGAGCGGCGGTTCTCGCGAGTACGAGCCTGCGGACAGAGATTCTCCCCCAGACAGTTGGCCCGGACGGAATACCGGCAATCCCTATCAATCTTGAAGTGGAGCAACGGCGGCCGCCGTTGCATCCCGAGATGGCTGCTCGCGTCAGTGCAGCGCTCGGCCTCGGCCTACGGGTCTTAGGAATCCCGCGTGTGGGGCGGCTGAGGATCGAGGATCGCGATGGAACGATTTACGTATCCGAACCCAACACCGCGGCACTCTCCGAAAGACTTGATCGATATTACGATGCTGCTACGGCGATCGAAGGCCGTGGATTGGGAATAAGTTGCGCCCAAGCACTCGCGGAGAAATTCGCGAAACGAGATAATGTGACTGAACATTGGTTTCACAGTCTGGTTCGAGCGCACGATGTCCACGAAGAGAATGCGGTAAAGCGGGCATGTTCCGAGTGGGCTGACGGTGACTCAATCGCCGCCCACATTGGGTACAGTAACGATTTTTTCTGTACGGAGGACGCTGGTAAGAGCGCCGGGGGAGACTCGATCCTCGATGCAACAAATCGAGCATGGCTAGAACGAACATATGGAGCGAAATTCGTCACCCTCACTGAACTGGCCGCTCTGATTTAGACGATGCTTCTCCCAACTCCACCGATTGCGCCATCCCAGACCGCGCTCGTCCGAGGGGTTATTCAAGCATTTGAGCGGTTGGATTCCACCAGAAAGATACGCGCAATGGACGCCGATTTGACAGCCAAGCGGATGATCGGCCCGTCGACATGGGGTTCGGCGACTTTATGTATTTTAGCCTGCTTTTGCGCCACCTCAGCATACGGCAAGGACGAGGCTCACTCCAAGCTTTCCACCTTTGTCGCCGTTGGGGAAGATCTCTACAAGCGTGCTGCAATGATTGTCGGCGAGAGCCCGAAAACACAAGCGGATGTCGACCGCATCTTCATCGCGATGGGCAGTCAGTGGCAGATCGACGAGTATGCATTCCAGGCATCCTTTTGGCCGATGGCGCAAGGGTCAACCGATCTTCCAGAAGACGTTCTGGATGGGATAGTCAGGATCGGGCAGTTCGACAACTTCGTTTTCGACGCGGTCGGGAAATCCTACGGATGCCATAACGCCGACGCTCATTGGACACTCAAGATAGCCGGCGAAATCCTAGCACACGCCAAAATGGCGTCGGACGGCCACCCGGACCCGGATTGGAACCCCGATCTCGATTCGGGGCCAGAGGACCACGCGAAGTGCCGGAAATAATCACCCTATAAATGCTGTCAGATTGGCACTACCAACGAATGTCGGTCTCGGCCAATGCACATGCCCGCAGCCAAGTGATTTAGCACGTTGCCCGTAAGCGTCTCCGAGCGGCACTTGCCAGCCCGGAGCGGCTGGCTTCCGTTCGCGAAACATACGGAGGCCTAAATATGGAGAACTGCTCCTACATGCGCGCTCTACGTCTCGATCCAGCGTCACGCGATCGCAAAACTGTTCAACGGATGGCAGGCGGCAATCTCAGCCTCGCCGACAACGCGCATGTCCGGCGGGAGCGATGATGCTACGACCTCAGCGACTTCATTCATGAGCCACCCGCCTTGTCCTGGCGTGGAATGGGCGGCGTGAAGCGTAGCGCTACCGCGATCCGGTTCCACTGGTTGATCGTGCCAATGGCGACCGTCAGGAACAAAACTTCGGTCTCGCTGAAGTGGCGTCGGACGGCGGCATAGGCCTCATCAGATGCCCCCTGCCGCGCCACGTCGGTCAGGATCTCGGTCCAGGCGAGCGCCGCCATTTCCCGATCCGTGAACACGCCGGCCTCGCGCCAAGTCGCCACGAGGTCCAGTTTCTGGTTCGGCATTCCCAGCTTACGTGCGATGTTAAGATGGAGCTGGAGGCAGAACGCGCAGCCGTTGATCTGCGATGCCCGCAGCTTGATGAGCTCGGTCAGCTCCTTGGCAAGGCCGGACTCGTCGACGGCCTTGCCGAGCGTAAGCAGCGCCGCAGCGGCAGCGGTTTTGGCAAAATGCTCATAATCCAAGCGGGCATGAGTTTCCGACATGCTGGCTCCCCTCGGGAACTTTCTATAATATCAGTACACGAATGACATATTCGAGTTCGAACATTATGCGCAAGCCCCCATTTTCACCTCGCGTGCCCCAGGCGGGGGAAGGCAAACGCGGCGAGGAAGGCCACCTCGGCTATCTCTTGCGGCAAGCCGGGGTGGCGTTCCGCGCTCGCATGGAGCGAAAGCTATCCGATCTCGAGGTGACGCCGCCTCAATTCGCGGTGCTGACCATGGTGGCGAACTATCCGGGCCTTTCCAACGCGGATCTGGCGCGGCTGTCGCTGTTGACGCCGCAAACCGTCAGCGTCATCGTCGGCAATCTTCTGCGAACGGGAGCTTTGGCGCGGCATCCTCACGCCGTGCACGGCCGCATCCAGCATCTTGAGGTTACGGAAGCTGGCAAGAAGCTTTTGGCGCGCTGCCGCAAGCGCGTCGCAGTCGTCGAAGCCGAACTCGTGGCAGGCCTGTCGGCGAAGGAAGAACAGACGATCCGGCGATGGCTCGTCGCCATAGCGCTCGACACTACTCCTCCATTCGTGACGAGGACCAAGGCGTGATCGCGACCCGCGCCGCAGCCTCAACGGTTGAGGAACACCGGCGCACGTTTCTCGATAAAGGCGGCCATGCCTTCCTTCTGATCCTCGAGCGCAAAGGTGGCATGTAGCGTTCGCCGCTCGAATAGGAGCCCTTCGGCAAGCGGCCCCTCATAAGCCAGGTTCACGCAGTCTTTGATCATCATCACGACAGGCCGTGACAGGCTGGCGATCCTGCTTGCTGTTCGGATCGCCTCGTCGACGAGATCGCCTGCCGGAATGACGCGACTGACGAGGCCAGCCCGCTCTGCCTCTGCCGCATCCATCAACCTGCCGGACAGGCACATTTCCATAGCTTTGGATTTGCCGACGAAACGGGCCAGGCGCTGCGTCCCACCACCGCCCGACGCGATTCCGACAGTCACTTCAGGTTGTCCGAATTTAGCATTATCCGCGGCGAGGATGAAATCGCACATCATCGCAAGCTCGCACCCGCCGCCGAGTGCATAACCCGCAACAGCAGCAATCGTCGGCTTTCGGCAAGTCGAGAGGCGGAGCCAGTCGCCAGCATTGAAATCCTGGAGATAGACCTGTGCGAAGGATTTGAACTCCGCCATTTCCTTGATATCGGCACCGGCCGCGAAGGCGCGTTCGTCGCCAGTCACTACGATTGCTCCAATGCCATCATCTTCCTCGAATGCATCGAGCGCGCGGCCAAGTTCGGAAATCAGCGCAAGGCAGAGCGCGTTGCGCGCCTGCGGGCGATTGAATCGAATAATCCCGACGGAATCGTGAACCTGTGTGAGGATATGCTGATAGGCCATGTGTCCCTCTTTGTCGCAAAATGGACCCGGATTTGCTACGAGACATAAGGCTAGTCGACAAATATGATATAAGGGAAATATATAGTTTCGATGTTCGAATATAGGAAAAGACGATGAAGATTCAGCACCTGCGCTTCTTCGTTGCCGTAGTCGATTGCGGCGGCGTCGTCAAAGCCGCGGAACGTCTTCGCATATCCCAACCGGCGGTGTCCGCCGGCCTCAAGGCCCTGGAGCAGGAATTGGGTCAACCGCTTTTCGAGCACAAAGGCAGCGGCCGACGCTTGCACCCCACATCCAAAGCCATCGAGTTCCATCGGGATGCGCAGGAAATTCTCCGGCAATGCGAGGCCGCGCGCACCCGCTTCCGAATCCAGGAACGAAAACCGGCCAAGCTGCGCATGGGCATTCTGCAAACGATCGCCTCGAAAGATGTCGCCGCCGTCGCTGCGGACCTTGCAAGACAAGATCCCGAGCTTCGGCTGCAATTATGGGAGGGCGGGCCGACCCGAATCGCAGATTGGCTGAGACAGGGGCGGATCGATGCGGCCTGGACGAGCGTTGAAAAAAGCGGCATGCAGGCCCAAGCCTTGTGGAGAGAAGGATTCGCCGTATTCGCTTCCAGCACGCACCCGCTCAACCAAAGCCGTCGCGCAAAGATCTCTCTCTCAGATCTCGCCGGCGAAAGCTTTATCCTGCGAACGTGCTGCGAGATGAAACGCGGGCAATTGTGGCCGGGCGGCACCCGCATGCGCGTAGTGGCAAGGGCCGAACGGGATGAACTGGCTCTGCGGCTCGTTGCTCAGGGGCTCGGGATCACGATTGCGCCGCAGAGCCTGGCAACGCAAGACGTTGTTGCCCTCCCTATACTGGATCTCGACATCACCCGATCTATCGGATTGAAATGGCGGGCCGACGCATCGCAGAAAATGGTAAGCGCCGCGCTTGACGCGATGTCGTCTGTTGGGCGTGCCGAAGGCCGCTACCGGTTCGCTGCTGCCGACCTCAAGTTCAGGTGATCTTGCTCCTGCCGGGAAGGGTGATGCGTAGCATCAAGCTCCTCCTTCACTTTGCCGTTCCAGCCACATCTTCAGTGCGACGGCATTGTTCTGGCTTTCATTGCGGGCGGCATAAAGCAAAGTGATCGGTCCGTGGTGTAAGCGGTCGAGCAGATCCTTCGCAGCCGCCTGCGCCGCTGCGCCCTCAAGCTCGGCGAAATAGGCCGCGCGAAACGCGTCCCAATCCTCGGGCTGGCCGTGGAAGCGCTTGCGCAGCGCATCGCTTGGCGCGATGTCCTTGAGCCAGAGGTCGATGCGTGCCTTGTCCCTGGCGACGCCGCGCGGCCAAAGCCGGTCGACCAGAATGCGCGTTCCGTTGTCGTCGCCCGGCAGTTCGTAAACGCGTTTGAGCGTCAACGACATCATTTGGCGCCGCCCAACACCATAAGGGTGGAGGTGCCGTGCGCCAGCACTTTGCCGTCCGGGCTCAGCACTTTGGCTTCGGTCGAGATGATCTGGCGGCCTTGGGAAACGACGCGGGCTTCCGCGCGGACGCGACCGGTGTCTTTGGTGATCGGCCGGGCAAAATTGGCCTTGGTCTCCACTGTGGTGTAGCCGGACCCTGCCGGCAGAAGAGAATGCCCGGCACAGCCGCCGACACTGTCGATCAAGGTCAGTGCCCAGCCGCCGTGGACGCCGCCCATCGGGTTGAGCAGGTGCGGGCCCGGCTCACCCTCGAAAACTGCAAAACCGTCGCCAACTTCAGTTATCCAAAACGACATCGTCTGTGACACCGGCGCCTGAGGTAATCTGCCATCGATAATCGCCTGAAGGATTTCCTTACCGGTCTTGCCGGCAACCTCGGCCGCGGCCGGCAGGCCATATTTGATTTCAGCCATTAGATCCACCCCATTGCATGTATCTACAAATTATGTATATACATAGATCCATGAACACCGCTAGTCAACCGCGAAAGACCCTTCGATCCGATGCCCGCGCTCTGGTTGAGGTGTGCGCCGGCTGGAACAGTCGGTTGGCCGCGCGGCGCATCACTCAGTTCCTCGAACGCGAGACGCCGGGGCTCGGGCTGACCCTGGCGCAACTCGGCCTTATGGCGCAGATTGCCGTGATATCCGATGACACGCTGGGAGCATTGGCCGAGCGCACCGGCCTCGATCAGTCGACGCTGTCGCGCAATCTGCGCACGCTCGAAAGCGAAGGGCTGATTGAAATCGCTGTCGTCGAAACTGACCTGCGTCGCCGGATGGTGTGGTTGACCGAGACAGGTGCGCGGCGGCTCGAAGCGGCGATTCCGATCTGGCGTAAGGCGCATGCCAAGCTGGAGAAATTGCTCTCGCCTGACTTGGCTCGCCGTTTGGCGGAGGAAACCGAGGCGCTTACACAAGACTGAATAGTATGAGCGAAACGAGGAATCTATGTCACCTACGTTCAGACGGCCGGCTTGGCCGGCGGCATCGACGCCGTTCCGAACAAATCGCCCCTTATGACGGCTCGACAGCCAATGGCTTCACGCACGATTAAAGCCCGAGGACCGCTCGGCCACCCAAGCCACCCTGTAGGTTTTCATGGCTGGGTCACTGTTCTGGTGCATCAGCACCGGGCCCGCCTCGTTCGCGTGGTGCGCCGGGAAGGCCTGCTGGCCGAGGATGCGTTGGACTGCGTTCAGGAAGCATTCCTGAGCTTCATCAATCTACCGCAGGCGCGACTTCTCATTGATTTACCTGACGATTCGGCTCGGATGCTGATCATTCTCGCGCGCAACATCGCGCGCAACCGCCGTCGCCGCCATGATTATGCCCGGCCGCATATAGTCGACGACACAACCATCGAGAGCCTGCCGTCCGACGCAACCCCAGCCGATGAGGTCGTTGCAGCAGCCGAGCAGCACGCAATCGTCCTCGGTTGCATGGTCACGTTGAACGAGGTGCAACGCGCGGTCGTCCACCTGCGCTTGGTCGATGAAGTTGCCGGCGAGAATGTGGCACGTCAGCTGGGCACAACCGCCAGCCACATCGCCGTTCTGCTTTCTCGGGCAAAGCAGCGTTTGCGGCGCTGCATCGAAGAGGCGGAAGCGTCTCGGTCGCTCAATCCGGCTCGAGCCTGATCCGCGACCAGAACCGAGGGATCGCTCGGAGCTCTCCGCGATCCCTCGACGAGTCCCCGGCCTAAGCAGCGTCCTCAATCAGAAGAAATTGTGGCGGGCCGCCCGTGGAAATCGATGCCGCATGCTGAAGCGCTTCCTGGCCGCGCTTGGACTGGGCGCAGGCTTTTGCCGCTTCGGCGCTTGGAAAAGCCACGAAGGAGATCGCGTGTGCAAAGGGTTGGCCGCCAGGCGCACCCAGAACGCGCTTGGTCGTCACACTCGTGGCTCCCACAAGGCGAGGCCCCGCATAGGGCAGATGTTCTTCGCGATAAGCGCGATCGAATTCCACGGGATCTTTTGGCGGCGGGTAGATGACCAGCAACTGCACGGACATGACCAATTCCTTTGGTTGGAGACATACTCCTCCATAGGTCCTGACCAAGGCAGACATTACACGCGTTGCCGGAACTTTGGCCGCAGCGGCATCGCGACTTGCCCGCACTCACGCATCAAGTGCCGCATAGACGACATTGCGGAACATTCTTCTGTAATATTCGCGCTGCGCCGGCGCCTGGATCAGCGAGAGTGCAAAAAACTCTTCGCGCGGATCGACGAAGAACGTCGTGCCAGCAATACCGCCCCAAAAATAATGGCCGACCGATCCGGGCACATCGGCGAGGCCCAGCTCGGTGCGCACGGCAAAGCCGAGGCCGAAGCCATAGCCGGGTGGTAAAAGATCAGAGCCGATCGCGACATCGCGTGCGAGGTGATTGGCTGTCATCAGCTCCAGCGTCTTGCGGCCGAGAATGCGAACCCCTGCGAAGCTGCCGCCATTAAGCAACATTTGCACGAACCGCGCATAATCCTGGGCGGTCGACATGAGACCTCCGCCGCCGGATTGCAACGCCGGGACCTTGCGCGGTTCGATCACATTCGCAACCTCGCCGGTCTCCGGATCCTTCGGGAAAGGTTCGGCGATCCGCGCCTGCTTTTCCGGAGGGACAAAAAAGTCCGTATCGATCATACCGAGCGGCGCGAGAATCCTCTCGATCAAAATTTCCCGCAGCGGCTTGCCGCAAACGACTTCGAGCACACGCCCGAGCACATCCGTCGAAAAACTGTAATCCCAGCATGTCCCGGGTTCATGATGCAACGGCAGTTCCGCGAGCGCGCGGCAGAATTCTTCGTTGGTTCGATTGCGACGGTGCAAGCCGGCTTCCACGTAGAGTCTCTGCAGCGGCCCGGTCATGACGAAGTCATAGGCGAGCCCGGAAGTGTGGCGCAAAAGATCCTGGATCGTGATGCCGCGCCGCGCAGCTCTATATTCGAGGCCGTTGTCGGATTCGTACGCAACCCGAAGTTTGCCGAATTCCGGCACATATCTGTGTAGAAAATCGGAAAGCAGTAATCTGCCTTCTTCGACGAGCATCATAATTGCGACCGAAACGATCGGCTTCGTCATCGAATAGATGCGAAAGATCGCGTCGGCCGGCATTGCCTCGCCAGATTGCGGATCAAGCCTGCCCTGCACGTTAAACCAGGCAATCTGACCGCGGCGCGCAATGAGGCTGACGGCCCCAGGAAAACGGCGGCGGGCTATCCCGTCGCCGATTGCCGCTTCGAGGCGCTGCAGGGCATGGATGGAAAAGCCGAGATTTTGCGGTTCCCCGGCCGGCAGCACGCTATCAGTCATACGGTGCCTCAAAAGATCTCGAACAGGCCCGCAGCGCCCATGCCGCCCCCGACGCACATCGTCACGATCCCCCATTTGGCGCCGCGCCGTCTGCCTTCGATCAAGACGTGGCCGGTCATGCGGGCCCCCGACATGCCGTAAGGATGGCCGATCGAGATCGCGCCGCCGTCAACATTGAGACGATCGTTGGGAATTCCCAATCTGTCGCGGCAATAGATGACTTGGCAGGCGAAGGCTTCGTTGAGTTCCCACAAATCGATGTCTTCGATCTTCAGACCGTTCTGCTTCAACAGTTTCGGGATTGCGAAGACGGGACCGATGCCCATTTCATCCGGTTCGCAGCCGGCGACCGCCATGCCGCGATAGGCGCCAAGCGGCTCGAAACCGCGCCTTTCGGCTTCTTTAGCGTGCATCAAGACGACGGCCGCGGCACCATCCGACAATTGCGAAGCATTGCCGGCCGTGATGAATTGCCCCTCTTTCACCTCAATCCCGTTCTTGAACACGGGCTGCAAGGCGCGCAGGTCTTCCAGCCGGGTCTGCGGCCGGTTGCCCTCGTCGCGCGATAAAGTGATTTCCCGCTCGGAGGTTTGACCGGTCGCCTTGTCGGTGACGAGCATCTGCGTTGTCAACGGCGCGATTTCGGCGTCATAACGCCCCTCGGCCTGCGCCAAAGCCGTGCGCTGCTGCGATTGGAACGCCAATTCATCCTGCGCCTCGCGCGAGACGGAATAGCGCCGGGAAACGATCTCGGCCGTCTCGAGCATCGAAATATGCATTGCCGGAACCATTTTCACGAGCTCGGAATCGGCAGCGCGGTATCTGTTCATATGTTCGTTCTGGACGAGCGAAATCGACTCGAGGCCGCCGCCGACCGTCACCGTCATGCCATCCACGATGATCTGCTTGGCCGCGGCAGAAATCGCCATCAGGCCGGAGGCGCATTGCCGATCAACGGTCATGCCGGCGATCGAAGTCGGAAGGCCGGCACGCAATGCGCATTGGCGCGCCACATTGAAGCCCGTCGAGCCCTGCTGCACGGCGGCGCCCATCACGACGTCGTCGATCTCGGCTGGGTCGACGTCGGCACGCGCGACCGCTTGCGCAATCGCGTGGCCGCCGAGCGTCTGCCCCTGGGTATTGTTGAAGGCGCCGCGATAGGCCTTGCCGATCGGCGTCCGCGCCGTCGAAACGATTACAGCTTCACGCATCTTATCCTCCCCATTGCCCGTCGGCTGCCTCAGGCCCATCGCCAGGCGTCCATTGCCGGCTCAGCTGCTTTACAAATATCGGTACGGAATTCTTAGCTGCATATTCGGCATTTTTCCAGCATAATTATCCTCCCACCCTAGGAGGTTTAGAAAAACCATTACGGCGGAGTGGGCGCTTGCGGCGGCAACATACTTCCCTTAAAAGTCGTGTCGCACGAGAAAATATCATGCAGGAGAGGACATGTCGCTTCATACCAGTCTCGAGGCGGATTTCGGGACCGTCACCGGATTGATTGGCGAGGTTGCACAGGCGGCGCCGGAACGCACGGCACTGGTCGACGGTGAGCGACAGCTGAGCTTCGGCGAACTCGATCGGCTGATCGACACGATAGCGGCGAAGCTGCTTGCGGACGGTCTCGCGCCGCGTGATGCGATCGCCATTTGCGCTGCGACTTCGCTCGAATATGTCGCAGTCTTCCTCGGCGCGCTGCGGGCAGGCATCGCCGTCGCACCGCTGGCGCCCTCATCTACGCCCGAGGCTCTCGCGACAATGGCTGCCGACTCCGGCGCCAAGCTCTTATTCCTCGACGCGACGACGCGGGCCAGCCTCGCAGCGATCGACCTGCCGCGTGTAAGCCTCGACGATACGCCGCCGGAACGAGGCTTCAGCGAATGGCGCGGTCGACAGGGCGCCCGGCCGCCCGCGATCGAGATCGCCCCCGATTGGATCTTCAATATCATCTATTCTTCGGGCACGACCGGAACCCCGAAAGGCATCGAACAATCGCATTTGATGCGGTGGTTCCATGTCAGACGCCTGGGACAAGACGCCTACGGTCCCGACGCGCGAACCATGATTTCGACGCCGCTTTATTCAAATACGACGCTCGTGTGCCTGTTCCCGACGCTAGCGAATGGCGGCACCGCAATTTTGATGCGGAAGTTCGATGCGCGGGATTTTCTTGTGCTGGCGCAAGATCATCGCGCAACCCATGCCATGCTGGTGCCGGTCCAATATAGCCGTCTCATGGCGCAACCGGACTTCGACAGTTACGATCTTTCGAGCTTCAAACTGAAGTTATCCACCAGCGCGCCGTTTTCCGCAGCTCTCAAGCGCGACATTCTGCAACGCTGGCCCGGTGCCCTCGTCGAATATTACGGCATGACAGAAGGCGGCGGGGCCTGCATCCTCCACGCACATGAATTTCCCGACAAGCTGCATACGGTCGGTCAACCGGCTCCGGATCATGACATTCGCCTCATCGACGAACAGGGCCGTGAGGTTGCACAGGGCGAAGCCGGAGAAGTCGTCGGTCGTTCCAACTCCGTCATGAACGGTTATCACAATCAGCCGGACAAGACCCGCGAAGCCGAATGGTTCGACGCAGAGGGCCGGCGCTACATCCGCACCGGCGACATCGGCCGTTTCGACGCGGACGGCTTTCTCACTTTGCTGGACCGGCGCAAGGACATGATCATTTCGGGCGGCTTCAATATCTATCCGAGTGATCTCGAGGCCGTGCTGGTCCAAAACGACGCGGTCGAGGAGGCAAGCGTCGTCGGGATCGACTCGGCGGCCTGGGGGGAGACGCCGGTGGCGTTCGTCGTCGCCAAGCCGGGCGCCGCACCCGACGCCGAGGCCTTGCGCGAATGGGTCAATGCGCGGGTGGGCAAGACGCAGCGCCTGTCGGCCCTGCGTCTCGTCGAGAGCCTTCCGCGCAGCGCGATCGGCAAGGTGCTGAAGCGCGAATTACGCGAGGCTTTCGATGGCAAGGTGGCCTGAACCGCCTTGACCCATGCAATCAGCGCGGCGCCATGCGAATGGCGCCGTCGAGGCGAATGGTTTCACCGTTGAGCATCGGATTCTCGACGATGTGAACGGCGAGGTTCGCGTATTCGCTCGGGTCGCCGAGGCGCGACGGGAAGGGCACTTGCGCGCCGAGACTGGCGCGCGCCTCTTCCGAAAGGCTCATCAGCAAAGGCGTCAGAAAGAGGCCGGGCGCGATTGTCATCACCCGAATGCCGTATTGCGCGAGATCGCGGGCGATCGGCAAAGTCATGCCGGCGACGCCGGCTTTCGACGCAGAATAGGAGGCCTGGCCGATTTGCCCGTCGAAAGCTGCGACGCTCGCGGTATTGATGATGACGCCACGCTCTTCGCCGATCGGGGCGGCCTCGGTCAGCCGCGCCGCGACGAGGCGCAGAACGTTGAACGTGCCGATGAGATTGATGTCGACGATCCGCTTGTAAGCTGCGAGCGGAAACACACCCTTCTTGCTGTTGATACGGATGGCATCGCCGGTGCCGGCGCAATTGACCAGGATCCGCGTCACGCCATGCGCCGCTTCGGCCGCTTGGATC
>JBKQHN010000007.1:0-6215 GCA_052148755.1 Beijerinckiaceae bacterium
GGCGACATCAAGTTCCGCGGCTATCGCGACGGAATCGTCTATCTCGCAATGAAAGGGTCATGTTCGGGCTGTCCGTCTTCCACGGCGACGTTGAAGCACGGAATCCAGAACCTGCTTCGCCATTATGTGCCGTCGGTCACCGAGGTCGAGCAGATCTGAATCGAATGCGACAAAATCACCCCGGCGAGGGCGATCGGGAACCGGAGTTCGGCCGCGCCATGCGGCGCAGAAGTTGACAGACCCGGCTGCTGGGGACATGCTCCAAGATGTTGATTTCGGGCGTGTTCCTATTCGATTGACTGAGTCCTTTCGGATGCAACAGCTCGACGCGACGGGGTGTTTTGCTGCGTGCTCGGCAGCGCAGCCGAAATCTACATTTGTTGGCCGATAGGTCCGCCGCATAAATGACTGGCAGGGTCATCCTCGCGATCGATACGGCGCTGCAGGCGGCCTCTGCCTGCGTGTTCGAAGAGGAAGCCGACGCGCCGCTCGCCGCCGAGACACTGAACATGGATCGCGGCCATGCCGAGGCGCTGCTGCCGCTCGTCGAGCGGGTCATGGCGCAGCTCGAGGGCGGCTTCCCGATGCTCTCGCGCGTCGCGGTGACGGTCGGCCCGGGATCCTTTACGGGCTTGCGGGTTGGAATTGCGGCGGCGCGCGCGATTGGGCTCGCCTGCGAAATCCCGGTGGTCGGCGTCTCGACCCTCGCGGCTCTGGCTGCTCCGGCTATTCTCGAGCACAATGCCGGCCTCGTCGTCGCGGCGATCGATGCGCGCCACGCGAACGTATATTTCGCCGCATTCGGCGGCGACGGCCGGGCCGTTTTGCAGCCGCGGCTTGCCAGCGTGAGAGATGCCGTTCGTGCGCTCGGCGCCGGGCCGGTCAGGCTCGTGGGACCGGCAGCGCCCATGCTCGCCATCGAAGCTTGGTCGGCCGGATTGAACGCCGAAGTCGCTGGCGCTCTCCTGGCGCCCGATATAGCCTTTGTCGCCAAGCTAGGTCTTCTGGCCGATCCGCGCACGACGCCGGCGCGGCCGCTCTATTTGAAGGCGCCGGATGCCAAGCCGCAGGACGCGAATCGCGTCCCTCTCGCACCCGTTTGAGCGAGGCTCATGCTCGGATTTTTTGATCGAACCTCCACACCAAGTATCCGCCAGATCGGCCCCGAATGGAGCCGCGATTGTGCCCGTATCCATGCGCAATGCTTTGCTCGGGGATGGCAATCCACAGAATTCGAAAGCCTCCTCGCTGACCGCCAGGTGCTCGCAGATGCCGCAATCGATGCCAAGACGCGGCATATGTCGGGTTTCGTCCTGTCGCGCAAAGCGGCCGACGAAGCCGAAATATTGACGATCGCCGTCACGCCCTCGAACCGCCGCGCTGGAATTGGCAGCAGTTTGCTGTCGACCCATCTTGGCCGCCTCGCTGCGGCCGGCACGAAAACCCTGTTTCTCGAGGTCGACGGCGAAAATCAAGCAGCGCTCACGCTCTACGCGGGCTTTGGCTTCCGCCGGGTCGGTCAGAGGAAAGCCTATTACTCGCGGCCGGGAGAGGCCGGCGCAACCGCCATCATCATGCGGCGAGATCTCCGCTGAGCCGATCGGAGGGGCCAAAATCATTCCAATGGATCGCGATTTGTCCTAAAAGGGAGTCGGCCGTAGCCGGCCGCGAAACTGAGAGGATCATGAAAGTTTTTTCCGACTTGGCCTTTGCATCGGGCTCGCCTGATGAGAGCCCTGGGTCCGCGCCGACCACGCGCAAAAAATTGTTCATCAAGTCATACGGTTGTCAGATGAATGCCTACGATGCGCAGAAGATGACCGATCTTCTCGCTCCGGAAGGCTATGACGAGACCCAGCACCTGGAAGATGCCGATCTCGTGATCCTCAACACCTGCCATATCCGCGAGCGCGCCGCGGAGAAGGTCTTTTCCGAGCTCGGCAAGGTTCGCACGGTCAAGAACGGCCGCAGAAAGGCAGGTCACGCAACGAAGGTCGTGGTCGCCGGCTGCGTCGCGCAGGCCGAAGGGGCGGAAATCGTGCGCCGGCAATCCGCTGTGGATCTGGTCGTCGGCCCGCAAAATTATCACCGTCTGCCCGATCTGTTGCGTCGCGCGCGGCGAGGTGAGCCGCTGGTCGACACCGAATTTCCGATCGAGGACAAATTCGATCATCTGACGGCGCCTTTGCCGCAAAAGACTCGCCAGCGCGGGGTCAGCGCCTTTGTGACCGTGCAGGAGGGCTGCGATAAGTTTTGCACATTCTGTGTCGTGCCTTATACGCGCGGCGCCGAATCTTCGAGGCCTGTCGCCAAAATCGTAGTGGAAGTGGAAGAGCTCGCCGCAGCGGGTGTGCGCGAGGTCACTTTGCTCGGCCAAAACGTCAATGCCTATCATGGCTGCGGCCGGAATGGGCGCATATGGTCGCTGGCGGAACTCTGCGCGCGGCTTGCCGAAGTGCCGGGGATCGCCCGCATTCGCTATGCGACGAGCCATCCAACCGACATGGATGACGCGCTCATTGCAGCGCATCGCGACCTGCCCCAGCTGATGCCTTATTTGCACCTCCCGGTGCAAGCCGGCTCCGACCGCATCCTTGCGGCGATGAACCGTAAGCACAAACGTGTGGATTACTTGGAATTGGTCGGCCGGCTACGCGCCGCACGCCCCGACATTGCCCTGTCGTCGGATTTCATTGTCGGCTTCCCGGGCGAAAGCGACGCCGATTTTGAAGCGACGCTCGATCTCATCCGCGAGGTCGAGTTTGCCAGCGCATATTCGTTCAAATATTCGCCGCGGCCGGGAACGCCCGGCGCGGAATTGGACCTGCAAATCGACGATGGCGTGAAGCGCGAACGCCTCGCGCGCCTGCAGGCGCTCCTCGAAACCCAACGCCAGGCCTTCAATCGCAAGATGATCGGCACGACCTGCGACGTGTTGTTTGAGAAAGCCGGCCGCCACCCCGGTCAGATCGCCGGCAAATCCCCCTATTTCCACGCCGTGCAGGTTGAAGCGCCGGAGCACTTCATCGGCGAGATTCGGCCTGTCGAGATCATCGCGACGGCCACGAATTCATTGTTTGGACGGCTGCCCACGGCCGCGGGCTTAGGAGAGGTGAGGGCTTGAGAGCACCGGATCGCACGTTGTCATCACCGCAGCCCGAAACAGCGTCATCCTCCGGCGCGCCAAATATGACAGGGACCGGCGCCGCCGAGATCACGCTGGCTTTCGACGACAATCGCCATGCGTCGGTGCTGTTTGGCCAATACGATCAAAATTTGGCGAAGGTCGAACGCCGCCTCGGCGTTTTCGCCAACGCCATTGGCAATCATGTCACGATCAAAGGTCCCCCCGATGCCTGCGAGCAGGCGCGGCATGTGCTCGAAGCCCTCTATGCACGCGTGAAGCTCGGCCAGCCCATAAGCCTTGGCGACATCGACGGAGCTATCCAGGAAGACGCCATGCAAGGCAGTCTTTTCCCCAGCCCCGATCTGGGCCGCCTGGTTTTCGAACAAATCGCGACACGCCGCCGCGGTGGGGTGCGCGCCCGCAATGCGGCACAAGATCTTTACCTGCGTGCCCTGAAGCGGCACGAGCTCGTTTTCGCCGAAGGACCCGCCGGAACCGGTAAGACATGGCTGGCCGTCGGCTATGCCGTCTCGCTTCTCGAACAAGGCACGGTCGAGCGGCTGATTCTATCGCGCCCGGCTCTCGAAGCAGGCGAACGTTTGGGCTTTCTGCCCGGCGACATGCGCGAAAAGGTCGATCCCTATCTGCGTCCGATTTTCGACGCTTTGAATGACTTCATGGACGCCCGCACGCTGGAGCGCGGCATGACGACAGGCATGATCGAGGTCGCGCCGCTCGCCTTCATGCGCGGGCGAACTTTGTCGAACGCCTGTGTTCTGCTCGACGAAGCGCAGAACACCACGACGATGCAAATGAAAATGTTCCTGACCCGCCTCGGGGAGGGATCGCGCATGATCGTCACCGGCGATCCCTCGCAGACCGATCTGCAGCCGGGCCAGGTATCGGGCCTCAGCGAAGCGATTGAACTCTTGGTCGGCCTCGAGGGGATCGGCCACGTGCGCTTTGCCCATGGCGATGTCGTGCGTCACGATCTCGTTCGACGGATCGTCTCGGCCTATGAGCAGCGCCCTCGGACGATGCCGATTCCCGAAGGCAAGCAACGCCGATGACGACAGCGTCTGACGAGCTCAACATCGAAGTTGCGATCGAATGTGCGTATTGGAAGGACTTCGCGGAGCTGCGCGAAGTCATCGGACGAGCGCTCCGGCAAACACTCGTTGCAACAGGGGTTCAGCTCTGCAGCGGGGCGGAAGTCAGCGTGCTGCTCTGCGACGACGATTTCATTGCCGATCTCAACAGGAAATGGCGCAATCAAGATGCGCCGACCAATGTCTTGTCGTTTCCGGCCGGCGGCGAATTGGCGCTCACGTCTATTTTAGGCGATATTATCATCGCCTTCGAGACGACGGCGCGTGAGGCGGCGACAGAAAACAAGAGTTTCTTGGATCACTTCACGCATCTCGTGGTGCATGGTTTTCTGCATATCCTCGGCTATGACCACGGCACGGATGCAGAGGCCGAAGAGATGGAAGCCCTGGAACGCGAGGTCCTCATTTCCTTGGGCATTGACGATCCCTATCGCGGGTCGCTCGTCGAGAGCGACGGGGCATTATGAGTAGCGAACGCAGCAATCCGGCCGAGACGGGACACGAGAGGCAACACGCCGGCCAAGGCCCTGGGTTGTTCGATCGGTTGCGCTCCCTGTTGGGCCTGAGCGCAGCTTCGGTGCGCGACGATATTCAAGACGCACTCGAAACTGTTTCGACGGACACCGATTTCTCGCCGCTCGAACGGGCCATGCTGAAGAACGTGCTCACCCTGCATGAAGTGCGGGTCGAAGACGTTATGATTCCGCGCGCCGACATCATCGCGGTTCCGCTCGATGCGTCATTGCCAGAGGTTCTGGCTCTCTTCCGTACCGCCGGGCATTCGCGCCTGCCCGTGCACGCAGAAAACCTCGACGACCCGCGCGGCATGGTTCACATCCGCGATTTCCTCGATTTCATCGCCGGGCTCGAAATGGGCTTCGGGGCCGGACCTTTAACGGCAGGCGGCTCCGTCGCCGCAGCGCCGACGGACAAGCGGCGTTTTCAAGAAATGACCTTGAAGGAGGCCGAGGTTTTGCGCCCCGTCTTGTTCGTGCCGCCATCGATGCCGGCACTCGATCTTCTCGTCAAAATGCAGACCTCGCGGACGCACATGGCTCTTGTAATCGACGAGTATGGCGGCACCGACGGGATCGTCTCGATCGAAGACATCGTTGAAGTGATTGTCGGAGATATCGAAGACGAACATGACGAAACCGAGAGCCTGCAGATCGAGAACATCGGCGAGGGCCAGTTTGTCGCCGACGCCCGCGCCGGCCTCGAGGACGTCGCGCAAGCAATCGGCAAGGAGTTCGGCGAGATCACTGATGCCGAGGATATCGATACGTTGGGCGGTTTGATTACCACCCTCGCGGGTCATGTTCCCTTGCGTGGCGAGATACTCCAACACGGCGGGATCGAATTCGAAGTGCTCGACGCCGATCCGCGCCGGGTGAAGCGCGTCAAGATTACCCTCGCCGCTCAATCGACATCGAACGAACCTGAGGCGGACGTCGAGGTTGAAAGACAAAAGGCGACAGGGCATGTCGCACATTTGCCTCCTGGCGACACTGATGGAGCGTGACCCTCGAATATGTTCAAAATCTCACCCGAGTCCCGCAGGGTGAAAGCCTGAATAAAAGCCGAGGTCTGTCATCTCATCCCACCACCACATGTTGCAGCCTTGACACAATGCCAAGTATCGTCTCCGGCCGCAGCGCGCGTGCAGAGACAGCCTGCAGAAAGATTCGGCAATGTTTTCGCTTGCAGAAAAGGTCATTCTTTCCAGTGGCTGGCGCCGTCGCGTCATTGCATTCGGCACCGGCGCCGTCGGGGCACTCGCTCTGGCGCCGATCGATTTTCTACCGGCGATGATCGTCACGATGACGGCCGCGATCTGGTTGATCGACGGATCAGTGGAGTGGAAAAGCGACAACGTCCAGCGCCGTTTCTCAGTGCGTAGCGCCCCGCTCACATCGGTGAAACGGGCGTTCGAAATCGGCTGGTGGTGGGGCTTCGGCTATTTCGTTGCGGGCCTGTGG
>JBKQHN010000008.1:0-23312 GCA_052148755.1 Beijerinckiaceae bacterium
AAGGCGCAATAATCGACCATTCGAAATCCGTCAGCTCATAGCGGCGCGCATTCATGATAGCCCCTCCAAGGAGCTTGAATCAGAATTCGACCGCCAAGGGAATCCCCTTTATGAGTTTGTCACCTAGAGTATTTTGCTTATGACCTCGACCGATTTTGCGGTTTATGTCTCGGCTGTCACTGGAGTCGTAGGGGTAGCTTATGCGGCATTGACTTATCACAGACCAAAGGCACCTCCCGTGAGTAGCGTGCGGAAGGCTGTGAAAGGGACAACCGCCTCCGCTGCCAAGACGACAACGGTTCATTGGAAGCCATTCTGGCCAATAACATTAGCTGTGATTGCCTGGAGTGCTGCGGCTTTTGACTATGTTGATCGTCATTGGTTCTCGACATCATCAGCGAGCGAAATTTCTTTAGGTCCAGACAATGCGGATCTTGGTGTTCGTCTTTGGGAAAAAGGAATACTAAACGAAAATAACCATAATTATTTTGCCAATGTACATTTAACCAATCGAGGAAAATCACCAGCTACAAGTATGAATCATGTGGGATTCGGGGCTGTAGGTCCCTCGGTAGAAAACAGTCTTCTTGATTCCTTTTTTATAACATTGCGGAATCAGGTTAAACTTTTGCCTATCCCCGCAGCTAGTAATGAAATACATCCTAGCGCAGATGATACATGGTTCTCAGTTTTAGGACCGCCCATCTCTGACGATTTAAGCAAAGGTTTGGATAACGGAACAAATAACTTATTCGTATTCAACATAATTAAGTATCGAGATAAAACATTAGATAATGGAAAGAGCATTTATACAGAGAGTTGCGTTTACTTCAATAAGCAGACCGTGCATCTCTGTGAGGGTGGCCATAATCGGTCGTATATTTCAGACTAAATATCCTCCAATCTTAACCCTTCAAGTTCTAATGCTGCTAGGCACGCGAGAAAAAACGGCCGTTACCGTAGCCCTTGCGAGTTTGTTCGAAATGCTCGCCTTGGTCTCTTCGAAGCCGTGCTCCTTGAGCCGTTCGGACAATTGCTCATAGGTCACGTCCGCGCGTTCCAATTCCGCCTTCAAGTGACGCGCCGCGCGCTCGGCCCCTTCCCGTTCCCTCTTCGCAAATCCCATATTTCGCCCCCCATGCCCAAGAGGCTTCGTGGCGCGAAGATCATCGCCGCATGCAGAACGGGGAACAAGCCCTCCGCATTGCAGGACTCGCCATGCACAAGAGAAACGCGCCCGATTTCACCGGCTATTAGCAACGGCATATTTTGGCGAAAACTAACGTTTGACCCGGAGTGCCCAAAGCAGCACCAATCCGTCATCTTCTTTTATTTCATATAAAAAGGACAGCTGTGGTGTCCAAGCTAGTTGTGGGAATTCATATACCCAACAACAATTATTTTGATGGTCCGGATGCTGTTCTCCATAGGCATAAGGATCATAGCACAGCGCTTCTTCAGCGCTGTCTAGTAGATCCCATATCCTTGGATTAATTGCGTAAGCCCGCCAGAACGCGCTTTCGAAAATCTCCGAAAGTTCTAGTCGCCACCGGATTATTGCCCGATCTCGCAGCTTCAACAGACTGTGCCTCTTGCGCAGCCCACTCCCATGTGTCAGGCGAAACCTGGGTCGGGAATAGATTGAAAACGCTGTTATATTTAATCTCGGCGCCGAACTCGGCTATTTCCCATGCTTTGTTGTGGCTGAATTCGCTTATGGTTTTGGCGCTATTATTTACGCAAACGAACTCAATAACTTCGTTAAGAAGCTCGCGTTGCAACTTAGAGAGAGTTTCACCCTGCTCTATGGCAGAAGCAATATACTCTTTCTTCCTAAATCCGAAATAATCGACATCACGGATTTGGAGTTCTCCAGTTCTTTCTAGTTCGTCGAGTGTCCCAGGCAATTGGTCGCATGTCGGCCCCATAGGACGTTTGCGGTAGGTCGATCCTGTAATCGGTGCACCAACGTTCGCATAGTGAAGCATGTCGGCGAAATACAGAACCTTATTGAGTTTGACAGCACCAAGCTTCGCGGGCTCGCAATGAGAGCACGCGTAAAGGATAACCTCCTTTAGCTTAGTTCGGTCAAATTGCATCTCGGCCCTCAGATCATCATCATAGCCATAACGCGCGGCATCCTGATGATGCATTATATTACAACCTAAAGTGAGTCTCGCAAAGACTCTCTTAGCGTGCAAGTTGCATTATAGCGCACGCTACGCGAGAGAGTAAAGTAAACCTTTGTTTCGTTCTAAAGATCGCAGCGGCCATTTCGTCGTAGCCCGCTCGCCTTCCTCGACGCCGGCACGGTATTATGGCGCAACTGCCATAATTCCGTGCGGGCGCGCGAATTTACGCCGATCCTCGCCGTTTTCAGCTCCGGGCCGGTTCCAATTCGCGCAAAAACCTCTATAAGCGCCGCTCGGCCCGTTTCCGACACCCCTGGAGGCGAGGGCCGCAGATCAAAATTTTCATTCTAAGGACACACCGCAATGGCCGAGACCAAAGCTCTCACGGCCACGGTGCGCAGCGGGACAGGCAAGGGGGCCGCCCGCAGCGTTCGCCGTGAAGGCCGTATTCCAGCCGTCATTTATGGCGGCGGCGACCCTGCCGAGCCGATCGCGCTCGACTACCGCGAGCTGAATAAGCTCATTTATGCCGGGCATTTTCTAACGACGATCTTCGAGATCGATCTCGGCGGCAGCAAACAGCGCGTCATCCCGCGCGACTATCAGCTCGATCCCATCAAGGATCTGCCGCTGCACGTCGACTTCCTGCGCCTCAAACCCGGAACGAGCTTGCGGATGGATGTTCCGGTGCACTTTATCAATCAGGATATTTGCCCTGGTCTCAAAAAAGGCGGCAGTCTGAATATCGTGCGGCACTTCGTCGAAATGCGGGTGCCGGCCGAGGCCATTCCCGAGGCGATCACGGTGGACTTGAGCAACCTCGACATCGCCGAATCGCTGCATATTTCAGCCGTGCTCCTGCCTGAGGGCTGTAAGCCGACGATCGCCGACCGCGACTTCACTGTTGCGACCATCGTGCCGCCTTTGACCGCGGCCGAGACACCAGCAGCAGCGGTGGCAGCGGCGCCAGCAGCGGCAGCAGCAGCGCCCGCCAAGGCAGAGGCTCCCAAAGCCAAGCCCAAGAAATAACATGCCGATCCGACCCGGTCGCGTGAACAGAGCTTTCTGCATTCCTTTGCGATAGAGCTTTGCTCGACGCGGCCCTTCGCGTTGTTTTGCTGGGGCGCCACCGCAATGCTGCTTTTTGTCGGCCTCGGCAATCCGGGCCGGGCCTATGCCCGCAATCGTCACAATATCGGCTATATGGCGGTGGACGCGATCGCAAGCGCCCACCGCGTGCCGCCGTTCCGCCTGCGTTTCAAAGGCCTGGCGAGCGAAGCGCTCGTCGGCGGCGAAAAAGTGATCCTCCTGAAGCCCGAAACCTATATGAACGAGTCCGGCCGCGCGGTTGGCGAGGCCATGCGCTTCTATAAGATCGCCTTATCCGGCATCATTGTTTTTCATGACGAACTCGACTTGCCGCCGGGCCGCGTGCGGGTCAAAGTCGGCGGCGGCAATGCCGGGCACAACGGGCTGCGCTCGATCAGCGAAAACATCGGCAATGACTATCGCCGTGTGCGGATCGGCATCGGCCATCCGGGCGATAAGGATCGCGTCTATGGCTATGTGCTGAGCGATTTCGGCAAAGCCGAATCGGCCTGGGTCGAGACGGTCTGCGCGGCGATCGCAACCCACGTGGAACTGCTCGTCCAGGGGGACGATGCAAGCTTCCAAAACAAGATCCACCTCGCAATGGAGGCCGCCGGCTTCGGCAAAGAGGGACTGGCGTGAATGTCCGATCCATCGCTCCGATCTGAATGGGCGGGAAGTTGCGATCGTGCGATTGGACTTCGGCCCGCGGCGGGTGAAAACTGGGCCGAACGATCGGCAGCAACGACCCGCACGGGCAATATGCGGGCGGCCCCCGGCAAGGCCGGCGCGAAGGGAGAGAGGCATGATAGAAATTTTTAAACGTCCTTGCCGGTTTGCCGGCGTTGTCTTGATCGGCATGGGGCTCGGCGGCACAGCCGGCGCCGCAGATTACGGCCATCCGCCACCGCCCGCGGACTATGTCGGTATCGCCTGCGACGTCGGTGACGCCGGCTGGCATATGCTCATGCCGGCCTATTGGTCGTCCCTTTGGCTGGGGCATTTCTCGGGAGGCGTGTCGCATTATGATCGAGACCTCGGCGTCGTCGCCTTGGCTTGGGGCGACGAAAAGCGCTGCTTTCCCTCCATGCAAGCCTGTTCCGCCTGGGTCGCGTCGATGCGCCGGGACTTTCATCGGCCGGCCGGCTATTGGACCTGCCTGCCTTTGCGCTGAGGTCATTGGCGGCGGAGTCAGCCTGTTGGTCCTATCTTTAGCCTCGCTACCTGCGCCTAGAGCGGGATGAGGAAAAGTGGGACGCTGCGCGGCTTTTCCGGCGCAATCAAGTTTACGCAGATTGCGTAAACCTATCTGCCCATCCCGCTCTAATTTATTGGAATCGATCACGTTCATGATTTTGGATTGAATAAATCCAAAATCATCGCGATCTATGCAACGGAGTCACAATCTCGAAACCTTGGTGGGACGCGTTAATGTTCGATAACCTCAGGCATTTTTTGGGCGAATTTTCCAGCGGCGCGGCGCCGCGCGAATTCTGTGAGGACGATTACCGACTCGCAGCGGTCGCTTTGCTCGTCCACCTAGCTGAAGCGGATGGGGCGATCGACGGGGCCGAGAAAATGCGCCTGAGAGAGATCATCGAACGCAGCTTCGGCCTCGACGACCACGCCACGGCGCGATTGATTGCGACAGCAGAAAACAGCGATCGCGAGGCCGTCGACTTTTTTCATTTCACCAATGTGCTCAAGCGCGCTCTCGACGAGGACGGCCGGCTCAAGATTGTCGAGATGATGTGGGAAGTGGCGTTTGCTGATGGGCACGTCCACGAACTCGAGGAAAACATTGTTTGGCGCATCGCCGAGCTCCTCGGCATATCGAGCCGCGATCGCATCATTCTGCGCCGGCGCGTCGCCGCCGAGCCCGAGACACGGGCCGTTGGCCCCTGGTCCAAGCCGGAGCGTTAGAGCGGGATGAGCAAAAGTGGGACGCCGCGCGACTTTTCCGGCGCAATCGAGTTGACGCTGATTGCGTAGACTTAATCCGCGCATTCCCGCTCTAAAGCATGATGCTCCAGCGAGGGCGAATCGACAGCGGACCGGCGGAACCTAACGTCGACACGTCCGAACTCCAACTCCTGACAAGCGAGTTGAGAACCGGTGCAGGCTGCCGGAAACGCTATTGTTACGGTTTGTAATTAGAATTGACTATTCTCCTTATACCTCTGAATTTAAAGCAAATATGGTCGATCAAGAGGCGAAGCCAGGGGGCATCGCAGCATCTTCGGCTATTCGATCTTTTGCTCGCCATGCGCGAGGGTGCTATGGCTCGAAATGGCTTTCAGAAGAGGGCTGGTGTTCTCTGACGTCAAGAACCAGACCGATCGTCGTTCATTCGAAATTTTGGACTGCAAAAACTCGTGGCTAAGATCAACAACCTCGCCGACATTGCCAGCAAGCAACTTGCGGTCGCGGAAAGAGTTTTCCTCGAAAACGGGAATCCGTTTCACATTCCGACCGACCGCCTTCGCGAAGAGGCCGAAGCAAAGGGCGGTCACTTCGTCAGCTTCGCCCATTACGACTACCTCGGTTTGGCCAATCATCCGGCCATAAACGCTGCGGCGGTGGAAGCGCTGGAAACGCTCGGCATTGGTGTTCTTGCGTCTCGGCTCGTCGGGGGCGAACGTTCGATTCACCGGCAATTCGAGAAGGACCTTGCCGGATTCCTCGGCGTCGGATCCGTCCTCACTCTGGTCTCTGGCTATCTGACCAATGTCACGGTCATCCCCCATGTAACGGGCGCACGTGACGCGATTTTTCTTGACGAGCTTTCGCATAACAGCATCGTGAACGGCGCCAGAAGTTCGACCGCCGAGAACGTCGTGTTCCGTCACAACGATCTCGACCATCTCGAATTTCTTTTGCGCCAGAAGCGCGACTCCTATCGCAACGTGCTCATCGTAGTCGAAAGCCTCTATAGTATGGATGGCGACGTCGTCGATCTCGCGCGTCTCGTCGAGATGAAGGAGCGGCACAACTTCTGGCTCTTGGTGGACGAGGCCCATTCCATCGGGGTTCTCGGTCAGGACGGGCGCGGCTTGTGCGAATTTGCCGGCGTCGACCCCAACCAGGTCGATTTGATCATCGGAACTTTGTCGAAGACTTTCGCCTCCTGCGGTGGGTTCGTTGCGGGGAAAGAGGTGATTGTGGATTGGCTGCGTTTAGGATTGGCGGGCTTCGTTTACAGTGTCGGGTTGTCGCCAGTCATAACGGCGGCGGCGCATAAGGCTCTGCAACTGGTCCAAAAGGAGTCCTGGCGTGTCGAAAAGCTGCGCCAAAACGCCGAACTCTTCGTCGAGCTGGCGCGACAGGCTGGGCTCGACACCGGCCCCGCCATCGGGCGCGGCGTTGTGCCGATCATCTTCTCCGACCCCAAAGAAACATTCGCGGTATCTCGGCACTTGATGAACAACGGCTATTATGTCCCGCCGATCGCCTGGATCGGCGTGCCGAAAGATCAACCTCGACTGCGCTTCTTCATTTCGGCGGCCCATTCGGAGGCCGATATTCGCGGCGTCATCGGTCTGCTTGCTCGTCCACAGCAGCGTCATGCGGTCTCCGCCCGGTCGTCGCTCAGTGTGGCGACGTGATCGGCTGCGGCACGACGCGAGAGCCGGGTTCGCCCGAATGCATCAATCCGATCGGAACACACTCGAACTCGACAACTTAAAGCAGGTCTCGCGAGAGTGGGATGCACTTTTGCCGGATACTGGCCGAAACCGCCGGCAAGCGGGATCGGAGGGGGCGGTGCGCGGCCCGCAGCTGTAGAGCCGGCACGAGCGAGAACGCGTGTTTCGCCGGAAGTACAGATAAGAGGTTGTGCGCATGAAAGGCATCGAGATCGTTCCCGTCAAGGGTCTCGGCCCTTTCCTCGCATTTTGCAAGGTTCCGCGGCTCCTCTATCAGGGTTGCAAGGGCTTTGCACCGATGCTCGATGCCGAGCGTTGGACTCTCTACGGCGCCAAGCTCAACCCGCATTTCAAATTTGTCGATCATCAATCCTGGCTGGCGCGTAAGGATGGCCAGATCGCCGGCCGCATCTTTGCGCAAATCTACAAAGATGGGGTTGTTCCCGTCGAGGCTTCAGCAGCGCAATTCGGCTGTGTCGACTCGATCGAAGACGAAGCGGTTCTCGCATCGCTTCTCGACACGGCCGAAACATGGTTGAAGCAGCGGGGCGCCAAGCTCATCCATGGTCCGTTCTCACCGTCGATCAACGCCGAATGCGGCATGTTGGTCGAAGGCTTCGACTCAGCGCCAATGGTCTTCACGCCCTGGAACCCGCCCTATCTGCCGCAGATGCTGGAAAAGCACGGCTACGTGAAGGCCCAAGACCTCGTTTCCTACCGCTACGATGTTTCGGCCAGGGACCATGTCGACGATCCCGGCATGAAAGGGCGGTTGGAATCGCGTAGTCGGCTGAAGATCCGCACCATCGAATATACGAAGGCCGAAGCGGCGCTCGTCGTCGATATTTTCAACGATGGCTGGAGCGAGAACTGGGGCTTCGTGCCGTTCACGTTCGAGGAATTTTGGTCGATCGCCGAGACCCTCAAATACATCACGCCGCCGGAAGGTGGCTTCATGATCGAACTCGACGGCGTTCCGCAGGCGTTCGGGATCATCTTGCCCAATATGCACGAAATCACTGCCGATCTCGACGGCCGATTGTTTCCTTTTGGTCTGGCGAAAGTGATCACCCGGATCCGCCGGCACAAATTCAAATCGGGGCGGCTCGCACTCTTGGGAATCCGCCGCGCCTTGCATCGCAAGGCCGCTGGCGGCGCCATAATCATCGCCTTCATCGCGGAGTGCCGTCGCAGGAGTCGAACCTGGGCGATGCAACGTCTTGAATTCGGCTGGGTCCTCGAGCACAATATGGGGATGCGGCGACCGATCGAGCTCGCCGGCGCCCGTCTCGACAAGATCCACCGCATTTATGAGAAGAGGCTCGACACCTGAGGCCGCCGAAAAGGCTTGACATAGATCAAGGGCGGGTCCCAATCGGCGGCGGATGCAACGACCTGCCGCGTCCATCCACTTCGTGCAAGTGCAGTGGCCGCCGGCAGTTGCAAAGGACTGCGCTGATGCGCGATAAGAATCAAAATGTTAGCTCCGCGGAAATTCCCGCGCCCGTTGCGTTTCTGTCGGCGCGCAAGGATCGGCCGCATCCGCAAAGACGCCGGGACATTACTGCCGCGCATCCGGAAGTGGAGACGCTGTTCAGCCCCGACCCGATTACCGCCGTGATCATTCTTGCCGTCGTTCTCGGCCAGACGGCCCTCGCGGCGTTCTTCGGCCATCTTGGTCTCGGCTATTGGTGGCTTTTGTTGATTGCGGCCTATTGCATAGGCGCGTTCGCCAACCATGCCATGTTCGTCGCGATCCATGATGCGGTCCACAACGCTATTTTCGAATCGCCCACGTTGAACAAGTGGTTTGCGATCATAGCCGATCTGCCCAACTCATTTCCGACTTCCATGGGGTTTCGCTGCTATCACATGAAACACCACTCGCATCTCGGCGATTATGACTATGATGCCGATCTGCCGAGCCGCTGGGAGGCACGTCTCGTCGGCAATCGCTGGTACGGCAAAGCGCTCTGGCTGTTTTTCTTCCCCGTCATGCAACTTGTCCGACTCCATCGGCTCAGGGGCACGGTGCCAATGGGCGGCCGCTGGACCTATATCAATGCCTCGGTGATCATCCTCTATGATCTTGCGATCCTCTATTTCTTCGGCGTCGGCGCGCTGCTCTATCTTTTCGCATCATTCTGGTTTTCCGTCGGTCTGCATCCGCTCGGCGCGCGCTGGGTGCAGGAACATTTCACGTTTGATCCTGCGCAAGAGACCTATGACTATTATGGGCCGCTTAACCGCATCGCTCTCAACATCGGCTATCACAACGAGCATCATGATTTTCTGGAGGTTCCATGGACCAAGCTTCCCAAGCTGAAGCAGATGGCACCGGAATTTTATGATCATCTCGCGACCAGGCCGTCGTGGACGAAGCTCTTCTTCGAATTCATCTTCGATAAGCGCTACACGTTGTTTTCACGGGTCGATCGGAGCCCGGCGACGCTGACTGCAAACAGCATTTCTTGAATTCCTTCGGCGAGCGGCAAGGACATGGATCGTTGCGGCCGACTTTTCCTGATATTGCGGCTGGGCCGGATCGTTGGGCAGCTGCTTGCCGCTCCGGCCCGAGCGGCAGGACGGTCCGCTCGTAACCCGCCGACTGCGAATTTGTCAGGATCGCTGCGAGTTTTTGCGCTGCTTGCTCTTTCCGGTGCTACTCCGCCCTGATCTCGTCTTGCTGGGCGGCTTCGCTGACCCAGTTGCAAGTCGACAATCCGCGCGCTTGATCTCAGCCCCGCGTGGCTGCCTTCGTCTTCGGCGTGCGCTTGAAATGTTCGCGGCGCCCGAACAAAGTCTTCAAGATCGACGGCGCATTCGTGACACTGACGAAAATCATCAACGGCGGCAGCGAGGCGAGCGTCTTCACATATTCTATAAAATTGCCACGCCGCAAAGCGACATAGGGCGCCAGCGTCATTCCGACGGCTACCAGGATGAAGAAAATCAGGCACAGGCCGAGAAGCGGCAGATAGGCGAGCGGATTGAGGCCGCTCAGGATGAGACAGAACAAGAGCGAGATGACGGCGATTGCCAAGCAAGGGAAGAACGCTTGAATCATGATCAAGGCGGTCGCCGATACCTTGCGCGAGAGCGGCCAAGCCGAGAACCAGACGGGCCGCATCAATTTGCGTGCGACTTGCACGAAGCCGTTGGACCAGCGCCTCTGCTGAACCCGCCAATGGCGAACGCGTTCGGGCACGAGCCCCGGCACCGCCGGTTCCATCAGAAAAATCCCGTGCCAGCCGGCAAGGCCGGTACGCACGGTGAGGTCGAGGTCCTCACATAAGGATTCGGCCGACCAGCCGCCTCCCGAGACGATCGCCGTGCGCCGCCAGATGCCGCCCGTTCCGTTGAACTGAAATATCCACCCAGCGCGGTAGCGTGTCGCCTGCTCCATGCCAAAATGCGCATCAAGCAGCATGCCCTGCGCACGCGTCAGCCAATTTGTCTTGTAATTGGAGAATTCACAACGCGATTGCAGGAAACCCGCCTTCGGATCGCTGACGAGATAAGGGACGGTCGCGCGCAGCCAATTGCGCGGCGGCCGAAAGTCGACGTCGAGCATGGCGATGAACGGCGCGTCGTTCATCGACAGACCGACCCCCAACGCACCCGCTTTGAAGCCAGTGCGGTTTTCGCGGCACACATGCTCTATGTCGACACCATCGGCGCGCAATTGCTTGATCACAATATCGGCAATTGCCGGCGAATCATCCGTGCTGTCGTCGAGGAGCTGAATGTGCAGCCGGTCTTTCGGCCAATCGAGTTCGGCCGCAGCCTTGAGCGCATCAACAACCATTTCTGCTTCGTTGAACACCGGTATCTGGACGAGTACGTGGGGGAGTTCGTCAGCCGATAATTGCGCTGGCGGCAAAGGCACCCGCCAGCGCCCGCCGCTCACGAGTTCGAGGATGTTGATCCCGATCAGAATCAGAAAGCTGCCGCCGACCAGGCAGAGGCCGAGGATGCACAGCGTCAAAATGATTTCAAAGAAGAACCGCACGAGCTCGATGACGATCAAATATCCATTCCTTGGCTGTGAGAGCGCAGACCGGCAGCTCGTCCACGCAGCATGCGGACGTTTGCCATCTGCCCGACCCAAAACTAAAATTCGATTTAATATCGAACTGCAGGCACACTTTCAGTTGGCATGACGTCATCGGGCAGGCCCGTCGAGCTAGCAAACCTGGATTCGACGCTGCCGAGCCTTCTTGTTCAACACAAAAACAGGCGCGGAAACAAGCAAGGAATAAGAGTCTCAAACGAGATCTTGCGCATCGCGCTGCACTCTCTCCGTTGTTTCCGGTACGTTCACCTGGAAACCTGCCAGGACGCGGGAAACCAGGCGGCTCGGCAAGACGCCGGCCAAGCGTGCCGCGGCAACGAGCGGCCAAGGAAAGGCGATCGTCGAGGCACCCCTTGCGAGCCCGCGCTTGATGATTGCGGCTGCATTAATATCGCTGATTTCGAATGGCTTGAATGCTAAAATCGAGTCATTCAAAGGTGTCTTGACGAAGCCGGGAATAACGAGACTGACGAGGACGCCGCGCGGTTCGAGGCGACCGCGCAAGGCCATAGCATAGGCGTGAACCGCCGCTTTCGTCGCACAATAGGCCGGTGAATAGGGCAGGCTGATCAATCCGGCGACCGAACCGATCACGGCAATGTGGCCGCGGCCGCGTGCCGCCATCGGCACTATCAGGGGTTCGACCGAATTCAACACGCCGACGAGATTGGTTGCCAGAATGGCGCGCACCGCTTCCGGATCTTCGGTGATTGCCTGTGGCGCCAGGCCGGTCGTAATGCCGGCATTGGCGATGACGAGGTCGAAAGGCCGACTGGCATCTGCGGCAGTCATCCAGTCCTTCATGGCGATGCGGTCACGCACGTCCAAACGAACCGGCGCGACCTCGGCACCTTTTGCTCTCGCCGCCGCGGCAACCTCGGTCAAGCGCTCGAGGTTGCGCCCGATGAGTGCCAGACGTACGCTCGGCCGCGCGTAGGCAAGGGCCAGTGCGCGACCGATGCCGCTCGACGCACCCGTGATGAGAATTGAGCTGTGCTGCCGCATCAGACGAAACTCTCTGCGCGCGGCACGAGCGTCGCCTCGGCCAAAATGACGACGGTCCGTCGCTCGCTGTGAGCCATCAATCGCATGATCGCCAGGGGTGAATCGCTCTCGCGCGATTGCACGACGCGCCCTGAAATTTCGACGCATTCGCCGCGCATGAGCGGCTGCACGAACTTGCCCGAAAGCCGCGCTATACGAAGATCACTTCGCCAACTCGCGAGCGCCGGCCTGAAGCAGCTCATTACCAGCATGCCATGCACGGGAGGCGCTGCAAGACCGGCACGGCGTGCCATGTTATGATCAAGATGGATAGGGTTGTCATCGTCGGATGCCGCGGCATAGGCGTGAAGATGGTCTTGCAGAAACGGACCGAAAACGCGCAGCGCCAGTTTTTCGCCAACCTTCGGCCAAGCGCGTGCCCCGGCGTTCGAATTCATCATCTCAGAGCCCTGCACGCTCGGCACTCGCGGGTTGCGTGTCGTCCACGGCGACAATGCGCAACACCATTTCCATGCGAAGATGAACGATGTTCGCCTCCGGGCCGACCTCGGCACGCAGGACGAGCCGCGCCGGTTCAGCCTCCCTGCAGATGTCGACGCTCATGCAATAATCCACATCGGCGAGAAGCGGCGTCGCATAGTCAAATACTTGCGATTCATGCAGGGGCAGGAGTGCCGCTCTGTCTTCACCACGCACGAGCCGCGCCACGGCGGCGCGGATCTCGGGTCGAGCCAGCCAACGGATGGGGAAGGTGAACGGAAGCACGCCAAATTCGTCGGCCGCTGCGACGTCCAGCGTTGCGCGTCGAAAGGCAGCAACCTGCGTCGCGTCGGCTCTCACCATGACGGGGCCTATGCAAAGCCGCATCGCAAGCGCACCATCTCGATTGGGTTCGCGGTACGATCGAATTCGGCTGTCGCGACTTTCATACCGAGTCCGCACGCCGCACGACGAGGGTCGCGTTGATTCCGCCGAACGCGAAGGAATTCGTCAAAGCCGTGCGAATCGGCATCGGCCGTGCTTCATTGGGGACGGCGTCGACGGGACATTTTTCGTCGGCTTTGTTCCAATTGATCGTCGGCGGAATGATGCCTTCCCGCAGAGCACCGATCGTAACGACGAGTTCGAGAGCGCCGGCGGCGCCGAGCGCGTGACCGTGAATGGGCTTGGTCGAGGAGACCGGCACCTGCGGCAGGCGCGCGCCGAAGATGAGACCCAGCGCGGCGGCCTCCGTCGTGTCGTTGATCGTTGTTCCGGTCCCATGCGCGTTGACATAGTCGATTTCATCGGCACTGATGCCGGCATCGAGCAGGGCTGCTTGCATGGCAGCGAAAGCGCCCTGGACGTCGGGTCGCACGGGATCTTTGGCATCGCTCGTCGTGCCGTAACCGGAAATCTCTGCCAGAACCGGCGCGTTGCGCGCGGCCGCAGCCTCCGCGGTTTCGAGTATGAAGACCGCTGCGCCGCAGCCGAGCACCATGCCGTTGCGGTCCTTGGAGAAGGGCCGGCAAGCCGTTGGCGTCAGAACCCGCAGGCCTTCCCATGCCAGCATGCCGCCGTTGACGACGCAATCTTCGGTGCCGCCAACGATGGCGCGATCGATCATGCCAGACCGGATCATATGGGCGCCCATGCCAATTGCCTGCGTTGCGGAGGAGCAGGCGCTGGCAACGGCAAAACAGGGGCCCGTCGCTCCGTAGCGCATACTGACCATTGCAGGACAGGAACTCGCGATCAAACGCGGAATCGCAAGGGCATCGGGGCGGCCCTCGTTGACAAAGACTGTGTAGAGGCTGTCCTCGATCGTATGGGCGCCTCCGACGCCGGTGCCGATGATGGTCGCCGTTCGCGGACCCATCGGCTTGGCGTGCAAAAGCCCCGCCGCCGCAATCGCTTCGTCCGTGGCGACGAGAAGGGTGCTCGTCACCGGATCGCAGAAAGCCAAAACCCCGGCTTCGAGAAATTGGCTCGCGTCGAAATCCCGCACCTGCGCCGCCAGCCGGATACGGCCGCGATAGGGCCGAGGAAAGGTCGGCTCAGAAATGCAAGATCGCCCATCGCGTGCGGCGTGCCATAAAGCCTTGGAACCAATGCCGGCGGCCGAAACCGCCCCCATGCCGGTGACGACGATACGCTTCCTTACCGTCATTCAATGTTTCTCTTGGCTAATATAGGACGCCACCGCCTCAATCAGGCTTTTCACGTCCTTGGCCTCATGGAAAGGGCCGTCCATGGGTATATAGACGTCGAACTTGTCCTCGAGCGCGGTCAAAATCATGACGATATCGATGGATTTCAGAGCGAGGCTTTCAATCGTCGCATCCATAGTGATTTTTTCGCGGTCTACCATGCCTTCGCTGGCGATCACGTCAATGATTTGATTTACGAGTTCGACTTTGTCGAGCGCTTTGGTTTCCACCGATTATCCCCATGCTCACTATAACGGGCCAATCTAACTTGGTTTTCCGGGCAAGGCCAATAAACTTAGTACATCGCAATTTTACAAAAGAAATCGCGTCCCGCCTGCCGATTGGGAAATTTGGAGCTCGACGGCTGCCGTCCGACGGGCCCCGGCGTAAGCTGCGGCTCGCACCGCGAAGGCCGTACGAGACGCATCAACGCTGCGCCATGATCATGGCCGCGGCGATCGGGCTGCCTAAAGTCAAGTCTTGTTGCTTTGATTTTCCCATTGCTGTTTCAGGATCAAGAGTTTTGCGAAGGGCGAATTGGGGTCCGGCTGCCGCTCGCGGCTCGCTGGTTTCTCCGAACTCCCGAATGAACCCTGGCGGCGATCGCGACGCTCGTCGTTGCGTCGGCCTTGCCGGGGCTTGCCATCGCCCGCCGGCCCGTCGCGGCGCTGGTCCTTGCGGTCTTCGCGAGGCTGCGCTGCAATGGTTTCGCTCGCCACCGGCGCGCTCGGCTCGGAAGAAGCTTGAGCCTCAGCCGAAACTCGAGCCTGCAACGGCAGCTTAAAATTGCGGCGCGACGGACCTTGCCGAGCCTGATTGCGGCCTCCCCCTTGGCTCGTCTCGGCCTCGGAAGAGCCCGTCGCAGCCTCCCGGCCGTTCCCCGCTCGCTGATCGTGCCGCTGGTTCGGGCGCTGGCGATTGTGGTCGCGACGTTGATTATGATGTTGTCGCTGTGGCCGCCATATCTCGATAAGAGCCACTTCGGCTGCTGCGATGGCCTCCGGCGCCGGCGGAGCGTCCTCGGAAGCGGCGATTCCCGCCGCTTCTTCGGCGCGTGGAGAAACAAGCGTCGGTTCGCTGCCCGAAAGAAAGGCTTCGGTCTCGACGGCGGCCGCAGCGCAGGACTCCTGCAAATCGGTGGCGGAAGTCTTGAAGACTGCGGCCTCTGCGGCGAAAGCCTCAAGAGCCGTCACTTCCGGCGCGGCTTCAGCCGCTGCTATTTGGGCGGCCTGAAGCGGCACCTGGTCTGCAACGGCCGCCTTCGGAGCGGGATGCGGAAAACTGGGACGCTGCGCGGCTTTTTCGACGAAATCAGGTTCACGCAGATTGCCTAAACCGAATCGCGCATCCAGCTCTAAATTATTAGAATCGATCATGTTATTAAAGACATCGGATATTTCCGACGTCTCAATCGCGACATTGGATTGTTTCAATTCAAAGTCATCGTGTTCTGCGGCCGTTTCTTCAGCGTGGATCTCGGCTGCGGGGCTCTCATCCGACGCAGGCGCCGTTTCCGCCTCGGCGGCCGTATCTGCCGCAGGTTGAGGCATGGTTGCTGAGGCGGGCTGGACCGGCGCTGTCGGCGCCGCCGCAAGGAGCGGCACCGTGATCGCCGGCCCTTGCCGACTCGTGCTCGTATAGCCGAGCGATCGCAAGATTGTGGCAAAGCTCTCGCCCGAACACCCAGTGAGCGAGGTCATGTTCACCGTGACGACAAAACCGTCGCCGTCAGCGGTGCCGGGCGGCGGGTTGCCCGGGGTCGTGCCCGGCCTGTAGCCAATTGCGGGACGGATCAGATCTGCCAGGCGTTCGAGGATGTCGACACGGACGGCGCGTTCGCCACAGACGCGGAAACCGGCCGCCCGGTAGAAGCCTTTTGGAATGTTCTTGTCGGCGGGAAACGAGGTCCGCCCCGAGGCGGCGAGATGCGGCACTTCGGCCAGTTCCGTGCCGCCCGCCAGACCAGCTTGCTTGAGCGCCCAAAGCTGCGCGGCAAGCGCGCGCGGCGCGGGTTTCAGCAAAGCGGGCAAATAGAGGTGATAGGCGCCGAAACGAACGCCGAGTTTGCGCAAGGAGGCGCGCGCCTCTTGGGGCAGGCTTTTCACGATATCGGCAACCTGCGACCGGTCGAGGACGCCGAGAGATTCGCCGATCTGGAATGCTATGCCACGTGCAACGCCTTCGAGTCCCTCGCCTTTTTCCATTTCTATCAGAGGCCCGAGCAATTTTTTGACATATTGGGCGAGCCAGAGGTCGAGGCGCCGCTGCACCAGTTCGAGCGATTGGCCCGTTAATTGCTCGCCAGCCAGGACAGTGATGCGCGGTTCGAGCACGTGCTCGCCCGGGACGATTCTGCCGATGGCTTCGCCGAGCCATCGGACAATCCCATCGTTCGCGAGGACGATGGACTCATCGACGGCCTCATGGACGCGCTTGGCGCGGCCTTCGATTTCGCTTGCGAGCGCCTTTTGAGCTGCCGCTTGGAGAGTCTTGGCTTCTTCGCCGGCCACTTGCGCAATGAGGCTGAAGACGAAGCCGGACAAATGCCCGACATGCTGCCCTTCGACCATTACGTCGCCGCCGGGGGTGATTTCCGCTTCCAACATTGCGTTCTCTCTCAAACGGCGCATGAGGACGCTCGTCCTTCGGTCGACAAACCTTTGGGCGAGGCGTTCGTGTAAGGCATCCGATAACCTGTCCTCTACCTGACGCGTGACGCCCTGCCAATGTTCAGGATGGCGCAACCAGCCGGAGCGGTTAGCGACGAAAGTCCAGGTCCTGACTTGCGCAATGCGCGCCGATAACGTGTCGAGGTCGCCATCCATCCTGTCGAGTTGGGAAAGGTGTCGGGCAAACCAGTCTTCTGGAATATGCCCGGCCCGCACGATGAAACGATAAATTGACAGGCAAAGGTCCGCATGGGCCGCGGGTGACAGTTTTCGATAATCGGGAATTTGGCACGTTTCCCAGAGCCGCGCCACATCTGCCGGAGTTTTGGCCTGCCGAACGACATTTTCGTCGCGGCAGGCAATGTCAAGCACCATTTGATCTTCCGAAACTGGAGCGCGGGTGAGGCGACGTTCGCTCGGCAGCCGGTCGAGCGTGCGCACCAGTGCGGCAAGCGACGAAAAATCCAGCTGCGTATTGCGCCACTGCAGCAGCGTCACCGGATCAAAACGATGGTTTTCAAGGGCTTCGACGAGTTCGGGAGGGAAAGGGGGACAGCGCCCGGTCGTTCCGAACGTGCCGTCGCGCATGTGCCGGCCGGCTCGCCCGGCGATCTGACCAAATTCCGCCGGCGTCAGCTGGCGGAATTGCCAGCCGTCGAATTTTCGGTCCGAGGCGAAGGCAATGTGGTCGACGTCGAGGTTGAGCCCCATGCCGATCGCGTCGGTGGCGACGATATACTCCACTTCGCCGTTCTGGAACATTTTCACCTGGGCATTGCGCGTTCGCGGCGAAAGGGCGCCGAGCACGACAGCTGCGCCGCCGCGCAACCGGCGGATCCATTCGGCGATTGCGTAAACCTCCTCGACGGAAAAGGCGACGATTGCACTGCGCGGGGGCAAGCGGGAGATTTTCCTGTCGCCAGAGTAACTTAGCGTCGAAAGACGCGGCCGCGACAGGATCGGAGCGCCAGGCACGAGCTCTTCGATCGCCCGCTGCATGGTCGCGGCACCGATCAGCAAAGTTTCGTCGCGGCCGCGCCGGTTGAGCAGGCGGTCGGTAAAGACATGGCCGCGGTCGAGATCGGCGGAGAGCTGGATCTCGTCGACAGCGACGAAGGCAAGATCGAGGTCGCGCGGCATGGCTTCGACCGTCGAAACCCAATAGCGCGGCGCCTTGGGTTTGATTTTTTCTTCGCCCGTGACGAGCGCGACGGCATCCTCGCCGGCCTTTTCGACGACGCGTTGGTAGACCTCGCGCGCCAGAAGCCGCAGCGGCAACCCGATCATGCCGCTCTTATGCGCGAGCATGCGCTCGATCGCATAGTGAGTCTTGCCGGTATTGGTCGGCCCAAGCAAAACCCGCACGCCTCCCGCTCTTTCGAGAGGATGCAAGTGAGAGGCGGGAATTGGAATATTCATCGCGTGTCGTCACCATTCGGCGCAGCGCACCGAAAATCGCTCGGGATGGCGGCCATCTCGGCCCCATCGGAGCAAGGCGCTGATTTTGCTCAGCTAAAACTAGCTATGGCGAAGCGGAGCGGGAAGATTGTTTGCTCACGTTGGAAATTTTCTCTCCTCGCGTTGGGGTTAGCCGCATGTACCATATCGCTGCAAGTTGTGCGCGCGAATCATCACATCAGTTAAAGCCTCGAACGAGGCGGGAACGAATCGCGGCCGAATCACTGACTCGCCGAGAATCCCCCTTTGTTCGCCACGAGATCTTGACGAATGAGTGAATGTCTCCCTAGGTCTTGTGAATTTCCGAGCTTTTAGCGCTTGTGGACCCTTGACTCGGCTCGCCCCGCCAAGGACTCCGAACGGCGTTTTTGTCAATCACGATTCTGTTGGAAGAGCTAGCTGTTTCGTCCGTCGAGGCAGCCGCGGACGCGATCGAGACCAGCTCACTTTCCTATTGTTAGTCCAGATGCTGCTTGAAGAACGCCAGCGTTCGCGTCCAGGCGAGTTTCGCGGCTGCGGGATCGTAGCGGGGTTGCGTGTCGTCGTTGAATGCGTGATTGGCATCCGGATAGACGTGCAAGGCGTATTTGATCCCGGCTGCCTGGAGGGCCTTTTCGTAATCGGGCAACAGCGGTCCAAGCCACTTGTCGAGCTTGGGATCGCCATAATTGAGAAGCAGCGGCGCCTTGATCTGGTTGACCTTGTCGAGCGGCGGCGGGCCGCCGTAGTAGACGACGCCAGCATCGAGCGTTGCGTCATTTTCAGCGAGCCGATTGACGATTGAGCCACCCCAGCAAAAGCCGATGGCGCCGACTTTGCCGTCGACGTCCGGCCGCCCGCGCAAATAGGCAACCGCGGCTTTAGCATCTGCAGCCGCCTTGTCGAGATCGGTTTGCCGAATGAGCTTGATGGCTTGTTCTTCGTCCTTCGGCGTGCCGCCCATTGGCGATAGGAAATCCACCGCCAAAGCAACGAAGCCTTCGCTCGCCAAGCGTCGCGCAACATCTTCAATATGCGGATTGAGACCGCGGTTTTGGTGGATGACAAGGACACCGCCATAGCGGCCCGGCGCTTTCGGCTTCGCAAGATAAGCGGCAAGCGCGCCGCTCGCACCCGCGATGTTAGCTTTTTCGATTATGATATGCGGATCGTCTTCGGCGATCGTTGCAGCATTTGCGTAATTTGACTGCAACAAGGAAATAATGCTCGCCGCCGCGCTCGCACTTCCGAGAAGACGCGCTGCTTTATCCAGGAAGATGCGCCGATCAAAATGGACATGCATATAGGCTTCCCAAAGATCGATAATGCTTTGATCGACTTTCCGCTTGCTCATATCTCGGCCTCCTCGCTGGGATATTCGGTTCGCAGCACATTCGGCGAGCCCGGATCGTGCCTCGTGAACGCGACGCGGTCTCAACGCTACTCGGGAACGGCATAGCCCAACCCTATGTCGGAGCGTTTGCAATGATCCACAGAGATGGGGCAAGAATTAGAACATGAAAGATCTTCGCGCCGCAACGAGATTTCGGCACGGCTTATTGGCGCCGCAATAAGCGGTCATTTTTTCAATTCATCTGCGCTGATCACTTTTGCGCGACTTCGGCATTCGAACATGTAATTCTTTGCGCCTCGATGGTTGGGCTCGATCATGACAGCAACTTCTCTTTCCCGCTCGCGCTCCTTGCCGTCCTCCTGGCGTCCGCCAGCGCCGGTTCCGCGTAAAGCGCCGCTTGGACCGATCGCCACTCTATATGTCTTGCGGCGCAATCCGATCGAAACCTGGACGCAGGCGCATTTCGAGCTGCCTATTCTCATGGGCCGTTCGGTGCTCGGCAATGCAGCCGTCGTCAGTGCGCCGGCCGGCATCCGCCGCGTGTTGGTGGACAATGTCGCCAACTACCGCAAGGACGCGCTGCAAAAGCGCGTCCTTGCGCCGGGACTCGGAGAAGGTCTCCTGACCGTCGAAGGCGAAGCCTGGAAAATCCAGAGGCGCGTGCTCGCACCGCTGTTCACGCCAAGAACAGTCGCCTCGTTCGCACCGGCAATGGCGCAGGCCGCAGATGCTCTCGTCGCCCGCTGGCAGCGCTTGCGCGAAGGCCAAAGGCTGGACATCCAAATGGAAATGGCGCGCGTCACGCTCGACGTTTTGCAAAGAACAATTTTTTCAGACGGGTTGGCGCGAGCGCCGGAAGATTTCATGGCTGCCATGACCCGCTATTTCGATTCGATCGGGCAGCTCGATCCTTTCGATCTGTTCGACATGCCGGATTGGCTGCCGCGCCTCAGCCGGCTGCGCAGCCGCAGCGCGCTCACCTTCTTTGCCGAGGCGGTGGATGCCATCGTCGCGCGCCGCAAACAGAGGCTGGAGGTCGACGCGCAGACCGGTCCCCGCGATCTTCTGACCTTGCTTCTGGAAGCGCAAGACCCTGAGACCGGCACCGGTCTCAGCGAGCACGAGGTCCGCACCAATATCATCACGTTCATTGGAGCCGGTCACGAGACGACGGCGAATGCTCTGACTTGGACTTTGTTCTTGCTTTCGCATTCGGAAGAATGGCGGACGCGGCTCGGCCGCGAGGCCGATGCCGTACTCGATGGCCCCGTCGAAACCTATGTCGACCGACTTGTCGAAACGCGAGCCGTCGTTGAAGAGGCCATGCGTCTTTATCCGCCGGTGGCGAGTCTCAGCCGGGAAGCGATCGGGCCCGATGACATCCTCGGCCGTCGCATCCGCATGGGCACCTGGATCATGATGGTGCCGTGGGTCATTCACCGGCACCGGCTGTTGTGGGACGATCCGAATGGTTTCGACCCGCGCCGTTTCCTGCCGGGCGCACGCGAGACGATCGACCGCTTCGCCTATATTCCTTTTGGCGCGGGGCCGCGGGTCTGCATCGGGGCGACCTTTGCTCTGCAGGAAGCCGTCATCGTCCTAGCCAAAATCATGCGCGAGTTCAGGTTGGAACATGACGAGAGCCATGTTGTGCGCCCGGTCCAACGGATCACCCTGCGGCCGCAAGGCGGAATGCCGATGATGCTGCACAGACGAGGCCGTTGAACCGGCGGCAAACTAGACTTGGTTGCGTATCTCGATCGGCGTTTCTGCTTCACCGCGGCCCTCGCCGGCCGCGGCATTCTCCTCGGCCGGCGTCGAATGTGCACTGAGACCGATCTCGCGTGGTGGCTCGCCATTCGCGATGATCCAGAGGCCAGCGCCGTTCGCCTCTGTCTTTGGCACTTCGCTGGCGACGGGCGGAGCCGGCTCGCTTGCCATTTGCGCAAACCGGATCATCGCCGCGCCAATTTCGTTGATGCTCTTGCGCAGGAGCGCGTTTTCGTCGCTTTCCGTTACGGCTGCCGAGCTCCCATGGGCGCGCAGCGCGCTCGCAATCGCGTCCAGCTCCGCCGCGCGTGCGGCTTCGACGTCCAGGTTTTTTTGGACTCTGGCGAGATCACTGCGCGCGGCTCCGAGCAGGTCTGCAAGTTGGTTCGTCTCTTGCGTTTTTTCCCTCGAGCGAATTTGCCTTTTGGCGAGTTCGGCGCGGAGGGTGGCGAGGCGCCGCTCCAAACCTTTCGCATAATTTTCCGAAGCCGTCAGGCTCGCGAGGCGCACTTCTGCCAATGCCGAAAGCGAGCTGAGCGCTTCGTTGCGATCCAAGATTTCGTCGCGTTGACGCTTATAGATCGTTTCCGCGTCGAAGAGCGCCTTGTCGGCGGCAGCCGCCTCTGCTCGCACTTCCGTAAGCTCGCGCTCGAGTCGCTTGTTTTCGGCGATCGGCACGCTGAGTTCTTGGGCGAGCGCGGCCAAATCTGCTTCGAGCGTGACGATTTGGGCCGCCCGCCGGCCAAGTTCGCTCAAATCGGCGGTATGAAGGTGGTTCAACGCGGCCACCCGTTGCTCAAGGCGCCGGCATTCCACAGCATTCTGGGCACGCAACTGATCGCGTTCGGCGAGGATTTCCTCAATCGATACCGGCACTTGCGCTTCGAGCCGGCGGCGCGTGAGCCTGATCGCGCGCCGCCAGAAGGCCGGCGCAACAGCCAATGCCACGAGCCCTGCAAGGAGGAACCCGAGCGCAAAGATCATGGCCTGTTCGATCATGAGACAACGCTCAACCCGCACACCCGCCGTGGTTCGAAAGGAGCCACAGCGTCGATTTCGTAAACCGTCTTCCCGGCCGGAATTCCCCTAACCATGGAACCCGCCCTTCAAAAGGCGCCTAATGCGAGCCGATACTATGCCATTCCTGCGCCCGCAGGACAAACTACTCGCCGCATCAAGCTCAGCAGCATAGCGTCAAAAGGGGTTCCAGGTCGAATGCGGCGTGAACTTCAAATAGCCGATGTTGAGGCCGAGGCGGGCGCCGATACCCGTCCGGATCGGCACTACCACGATTCCTTCCGTCGTGAGGGCCGTCATTCCGAAGCCGCCGACGAGATAGGCAGAGCCATCGACCCCGCCGAACCGCCGATAAATTGCGTCCGCCGTGGGCAGTCCGTAGACGAGCATCATGGTCCGATCGCCGTCGGCGCCGGCGTCAAAACCAAGCGACGGCCCTTGCCAAAACACCTTCCGGTCGCCGGCATTGCGTGTGTACATAACGCCTTCGCCGTAGCGAAGCCCTCCGACGAAAGCCGCGCTCGCCTCTTGGCCGAGAATATAGCCGTTTGGACGACCCCAGCGCTTGGTCGCCTCCTCCACTACTTGGGCGAGGCCGCGTGACAACGTGCCGAAGAATTTGTGGCCGCTTTGGACGACCTCATCGGCCGAGAACTCGCCGGGGCGCCCATTTGGGGGGTCTGCCGACGCGCTGAGCGGCCACGCTCCCGCACTGCTGCCGGCCGCAATAACTAGCTTGATCAAGTCTCTGCGCGAATAGTCCCGCATCGAGATCCCTCGCATGTTGTGCCGCCAGAGTTGTCGCGGTGACAAGCCCGTCTCACGCTGGGCATGCTCTGCGCCGGTCGTCGTGGCACGGAAGCATGAACGTGTCCCGATCGGTGCAATTTACGTGGATCGCTATAACGAATGGTTTACGCCGTTTTGATGT
>JBKQHN010000009.1:0-3529 GCA_052148755.1 Beijerinckiaceae bacterium
CGCTTTATGGATCTATTCATGCTTTAAGTCTCCCTGTGGCCTCAGTCGGCCAATGCCAACGAGGCCGGTCGCTCGATGTAGCCGCCGAGGCCATCCGGGATGATCTCGGTGATACTAATTTTGCCGCCCGTAATGTCGGTGATCTTTCCGTCGTTTTGCCCGATATAGTTGCCCGGCTGCACTTTATGGACCAGTCCGTCTTTAGATTGAACGAGCCCATAAAAGCTCGATCCGACTTTGAAGGTACCGACCATCTTGAGCGTGTCGAGGGAAAATCCCTCGAGAAACTCTCGATTGCGCCGCGAGCTCGGCCGCAGGTTCGACTGTCCCGTGGTCGGACCCACCGGCTGAAACGGCGAGCGCATGCCGTTGGCGTTATAGGTGAACGTTTCGTAGGGCTTGACCTCGGGCAGCGCTTCGATGTGTCCGCCCGGCTTCTTCTTGCTCTCGGCGATCCATTTTTCCAGATCGGATTGGCCGCCGGAACAGCCGGCCACGAGAATCGTTCCGAAAACTGCGAGCAATACCGCGATTGGACCGGCGCCTCGCTTCACGTTGCACCTCCGACCTTCTTTTTCGCCGTCTTGTTGGCCGTTTCCGTATCTTCGATGTACCGATACGTCTTCGCCGTGATATCCATCGTCAAGTTGTCGTAACCCGCGTCCTTGCCCGTTCCCACCGGCTTGATCTCGATATCGTGCAGCGTCACGATGCGCGGCAACGCCGCGATGCCGCTCACGAAGCTGCCGAACTGGTGATAGCTGCCGACGAGTCTGATCTTGATCGGCAACTCGGCATAGAAGCCCTTGGTTTCCTCTTTCGCCGGCTGAAATAGTTTTTCCTGCAATCCCGCGGAAAGACCGGTCTGCGAGATATCGACCAGAAGATTCGGGACCTCGGTCTTGCCCGGCAATTGCCGCAGCATCGCGCCGAAACTGCGCTCCATTTCGGCGAGCTGCGCCTTGTAGGCGTCCAGGTTGGCCGCACGCTGCTGCTTCGTTTCGAATTGCGCGCGCAGGTCTTGCTCGTCGGCTTCGGCTTTCTCGAGCTGCGGGCGATCGTCGCTCCAGACGAACAGGTACCACGACAAACCGGCGCAAACGACGAATGTCAGCAACACGAAGAAGCCGCGGACCGGCCATGGCCAGCGGCCCGGATCGCGCGGATCGAGAGATTTCAGTTGGTCGAGCAGGTTCATTTCCCGGCAACCTTTTTGGGTGTGATTGCGCCGCCGCTGTCGATATCCACGCCGACGACGTTGGCGAACAACGTGAAGCTAGAGCCGCCGAATGGCGAATCCTTGGCGGACTCGACGACCTGCAGCTGCGGATTATCCATCCACGCAGACCCGTCGATGTTGCGCATGAATGACGAGACGCGAGTGCTCGACTGGGCGACGCCGTGGATCTCGAGTTTTCGCTGCGGCTTGCCGTCGGTTTCCTTGATCGACGTCAAATAGACGCCCTCCGGGACCGTGCGCACGAGCTCGTCGAACAGGTGCACGACTTCGGGACGGCTGCGCTGCAACGTCTCGATGATCGTCATGCGCGCAATCAGGCGCTGCTTGCGCCCTTCGAGATCCATGATATCGGCGATCTGCGAATCGAGCTTGCCGATCTCCTTCTTTAGGATCTCGTTTTTCTGCGTCTGCAAGGCGATCCAGCTCGAGTACAGCACTTTGCCGCCGACGGCGACCATACCGCCCGCGAAGACCGCGGCGAGCGCCGCGACCATGAATTCCCGGCGCCGTATCTTGCGTTGCTGTTCTCGCCAAGGTAGTAGATTTATACGGGGCATAGTGGCTCTTTCAGTCGAAGCTGCGCAGCGCAAGGCCGCAGGCAGTCAGTAGGGCCGTGGCGTCGCGCGCCACAGCTTGTGCTTTTGCTTTCGATGAGACCTTCATGTTGCCGAGCGGGTCGCCCTTCTCAGCCGCCACGCCCACGCGGCTCGAGATCACGTCGGCGACGCCCGGGATGTTGGCGCAACCGCCGCAGATCAGCAGCTGATCGGGCTGCGAACGGCCGCTGCCGGAGGCGAGGTAGAACTGCAGCGAGCGACTGACCTGCTGGGTCATGTCGTCGATGAACGGATCGAGCACCTCGGGCTGATAATTGCTGGGCAGGCCGCCCTCTTTCTTGGCACGGCCGGCTTCTTCCATGCTGAGGCCATAGGTGCGCATGATTTCTTCGGTGAGCTGCTGGCCGCCGAAGGCGAAATCGCGCGTGTAGATGACCCTCATGTTGCCGAGCACGCTGAATGTCGTGCTGCTGGCGCCGAAATCCACGACCGCGACCGTGCGGTCCAAGCCGCCGTCCGGCATCTGATGACGCATCAGAGCGCAGGCGTTTTCCAGCGCGAATGCTTCGACGTCGACGAGGTGCGCAGTAAGGCCCGAGGCTTGCACGGCTGCCCGGCGCTGCTCGACATTCTCGGTGCGGGTCGCAACCAGCAGAACGTCCATCATTTCGGGATCCTTTTCGGATGGACCCACGACCTGATAATCGTAGCTGACCTCCTCCATCGGGAACGGAATGTACTGGTCGGCCTGCATCTCGACCTGACCTTCGAGTTCGTTCTCCCCGAGGCTGCGCGGCATTTGGATTACCTTGGTAATCGCAGCGTCGCCGCTGATCGCGATCGCGGCAAGGCGGCTCTTCGCGCCCGAGCGTTTGACCGCGCGGCGAATCGCTTCGCCCACGGCTTCGGCGTCGACAATGGCCTTTTCGTTGATGGCATTGTGCGGCGTCGGCTCCGCTGCATACGATTCCACTCGATATTGCCCCCCCGACATCGTGAGCTCTATTAGCTTCACGGACGAGGTGGTTATGTCAAGTCCCAGCAGCGGACGATATCTTTTGACGAGCGACCACACAGAGTTTTCCTTTTTAGCTCAGTACCTTGGAGGTCGAAACTATTACACGAGATTAACTACGGGAACCAAACTTAGCAAGGAACTGTTAAATAGACCGTGACCGCACTCACGATAATCGTCGCCAAAATCCATCAGCTCGCGAAAATTCATCAATGCACCATAATGTCCGGACGATGTCGCAACGCAGTGGGCGGCAAAACTCAGCGTCGAGCTGCGACTAAGGAGGCGGGCGCGGATTGCCGGTAGATTCAGACTGCGCTCGTCGCGCGGGGAACCCGCCGATGATGCGCGCCAAAGTCTGGCAACCCCGCTGTCCTAGGCAACAAACCCTTAGACCGGTAGCTTTGCGTCCTCATCTTTCGATGAGTATGCCCCTGTAACCAGCGGTAATATGCATGTCTACTTCCGCCCTTGCAATAAGTTAGAACGGTTTTCTGTGGCCAAACGTTACGTAGTTCTCATATCCCGCATTTCGATTGTCCTGATAGGGGCGATCGCGCTGTTCGGCTTTGCCAATGTCTGCGCCTATGCCTATCTGAAGCCGGCGCTGCCCGACGTGGATACGCTGCGCGACGTGCAATTAGAGGTGCCTCTTCGGGTTTATACCCGCGACGGACGCCTGATAGCCTCGATCGGCGAGCAACGGCGCATCCCGGT
>JBKQHN010000010.1:0-32985 GCA_052148755.1 Beijerinckiaceae bacterium
GGACGGCTCAAGGATTGGCGTCGCATCGCCACACGCTACGACAAGCTCGCGCAAAATTTCCTCTCCGCGCTGTGCTTCGTCGCCACCTTGGCCTATTGGATCTGAATTAATTGAGTCCGGACCCTAGGAAACGGGAGTCCGGGCACAAGCCCAAGGCGGCTGACGTCTGCTTTGAAAGAGGTGACGTGAGGTCCGGTCACCGCCATTGGATAGACAAGCGCCTGGTTGAATGTAAATGTCGGGTCGTCGCCGGTCTTAACTTCCAATATGTACGGCTCTCCGGTACCGATCGGCTTGATGATAGCATCAGCAATGCACGTTAGGCCAATAACCGAAATCAGAGGAACCGATTTGATGGCGACTGCGCCATGGGCGTTCGCGAAATCTACCAACTCATTGACAACCTGGTCGTGGTAATACCCGCGATATTGAACATCCACTATCTGCGCATTTTCACTGCCGGCAGGGGCGAATCTCCCCCCTTGCGAGTCCGGCGCGCCGGCTGGCCAGCGCGGATGTTTGAGCGGATCGAACGGGCCGAATTTGGCGAGCGGCGCCGCGCGGTCGAAAACCTCTTCGAAGAAGGGCACCTGCATGGCGATGTCGCGCGCGGTCAAGCAACGCGGACCGGGACGAACCGGCATATCGAACCATTCGAGATCGAGCCTTTTGGCAACGCTCCACATGAGCGCAGCGCCATCGGACGAGAGCCCGCGGAGCCCGATGGCGTCGAGCGCCCGCTGCGCCGCAGTCTCGTTGCCCCGCGTGAGATGTTCGGCCGCCCTGCCAATGCAATGCACAGCTTCCGTATAGAGCGCATCCGGGCCATGCAGTCGCGTGATCCAAAACTGGATTGTCTCGGCGGATGCCGCGACGATCTGGTCTCCGCGCAGCGACGTCAGCGCTATGCCCGGCCAGAGCCAGATCTTGCCATTCGACGCAACGAGCGTGCGGGGACGCGCAGCCACGCGCTCGTGCAGACCGTGGACGAGGCTGTGCATGGTCGATCCTATTTGGGGGGGACAAAGTAAAACCGCCGGAGCACAGGGCGTCGGGCGGTTCAATTCGTCACGCATCGGAGGCGCGGGGACGCCCTCTATCTCTGCTTCACTTGCCCATCCGGAAAGCGCGCGATGAGCGCGCCTATGCCACTCGGGTCATCGGGTGATTTCGCAGCCTCCTGCTTGCGCTCGATGCGAAAGACGGCTTTCAGGATTTCGTGAACCGGCGGATGAGCGCGCCAATAGGCGATGAGCGCCATCACATCGAAGAGAGTCATTTCGTCGATCTCCGCCGGCGTATAGCCGCAGGCGGTCATCAGGCGGGCGTAGAGAAGACCGAAATCTAATCCGCGCCCGCGTAAACTTCCCCCGGCTCTGTCTCCGCTTGCGCCCGCGTAATGAAGCCGCCGAGTTCCAATATGCTCACCATGGCGGCACTCAGATCGCGCGCCGAGGCTTCAAGGTCCGGCAGGTTGGCGGCGGCATCCGGATGATCGCGGTTGAGCGCGATCGACACGATTTGAATCGCCGCGGCGACGGAGCCTTTTGCTGCCTGCGGGTCAGCGAGGAGCAAAGGCTCGATCTCTTGCACCTGACGCAAAGTGAGCGGCCGCACCTGCCATTGCGCCTCGCCGAGTTTGATTGTGACGGGTCGTGGACGCATGTCACGAGGCCTCCGAGAAGGACCAGGTCATCACGTTGCCGGATGAATCCGGAAAGCAGGCGAAATCGAATTCCGGCAAGACGAAATCCTCGAGCTTGGTGCCGAAGCTCAATTTGCTCGACGTGCAATTATTGAGTGTCAGGGTGACGTTCTGGCCTTGGAAGCTCGTATAGAACAGCGCCTGGAACGTCGGCGTCGTGCCGAGCAATTGATTGGCGATCGTCAATTTTTGGCCGGTGGCACTGACATTATAGGTGTAAGTGACGAGAACATTCTTGCCCTCATCGCCGGAGCTGAACGTATAGACCCCCGCCGCCACGCTATATTGACCGGCGGTGGGGCTCGACGCGACCTTCGTCAAAGGCAAGCCGCTCGTCGCGTAGACGACACCTTCGTCGCTGACGAAAGTCGCGGAATTGACGACGGTCACGATATAGGGCGAGCTCGCTGCAATCGTTGCGGCTTCGGCGAAGGACGTCGCCGCCTGTCCGGCTGCCGGCGGGGTGCCGTAATAGAGATTGGCAAACGCCAGCCCGGAAATGCGCGCCACTTTGGCTTTGCCCGTCGTCTTGATCGTTCCGCGCGCGATGGCCAGCGGACGCTGGTACTGGCCATAGAGTTCCTTGACGCTCGATGTCTCATCGAGCGTGACTTCTTGCACGAGACCGAAATTGATCGGCGTCGCATTTTCAATATCGGTGCGCGTTCCGATGAGAACGCCCGAGCCGAAACTATACATCTTTATCTCCTTTTCTCGCCATTTTTGGTGGTGTCGATCATCCGCAGGGCGGATAGGACAAAAGCGCCATGGACCGTTGTTTCAGCTCTTCTCTCCGCGTCACGGCCACCCACGATTGTCGGCCGAAGTTAGACGTGGATGGCCGGGACTCGGCCTTTGGCCGGCCCGGCCATGACGTGCTGCTAGGGCAGGACGATCTTCACCGGCACGACGAGCAAAGCATCGCCATCGAGATCGCCCGGGTCTTTGAGTGGCTTGCCATCGATCCGGCAGCTATAGACCGCGCCCGACAATGTGTTGCGGCCAACGGCCAGGTCGGCGCCGGAGATCGCGAAGGCGCCGTCGAGCGCGTCCATCACGCCGTTGATGAGCGAAGCGCCAAAAATGCTTTGATCTTTCGCGTTGAGGTAGACGAAGATTTTCGCTTCGATGCTGCGCTTGGGCGTGGCGCCTTCGCTCCACGCATAGGTCTCCTGGCCGCCTTCGAAGAGGAAACAGGCGGGCCGGCTGGCGAGCGGCACGTCGCTCCAGAGTTTGAGTTTGCGCGAGGGACCGGACTTCCAGGCATAGGCAGAAGCGACGAGACTCAGCAAAGCCTCGATCGCCGCGTCGCGCGTCGTCGTCATGAATGAGCTCGTTCAAGGAGAGGGAAAGGGCCGGAGCAGAGCGAGGCGGCGAAAGGCTCGCCACAGACACGTTGGAAAAGCCAAAATGAGAATTGCTGGGTTATTTCAGTTTGCTTCGAGCTGCGGAAACGACGTGTAGATATACGGCATTATTTCAAAGTCGAGTTTGGCTGCGACATCGGCCGCGAGCGAGCCGATCAGACGTTTGAGCTGCTCGTCCCCTGTGTTCGACGCCAGAAGCATCGGCGCGTTGAGGCACTGCATCAAGGCATCCAAAGACGCTTTCAGCGCTTCTGCGTCCTTATAATCCATTGCTCGGCCCTCGTCCGTAGTAGATACGCCTCGGCGGCGCCTATTCGACCGGCCGGAGGTCCAACGAAATCACTTGCGCATTGGAACGCCGGAAGACGAGTTCCGCACTCTGGCCATCCGCCCGGCCATAAATATGCCACAGCCCTTCGACTTCCTCGGCGTGCAACTTACGAAATTGCTTCGGCTGCAGAGAAAAGTGATTTTCGAATAGGAGTTCGCCAAACCGGATGGCTGCGCCAGTGGAATTGATGATCCCTCCGTTGGCCATGACCATAATGGAGAAGGCCTCCAAAGTAGCCGATGATGTCTGCGCAGGAAACGACGGGGGCCATTTGCCCTCGGCTTCAAGGGTGGCGCGGATCTGAGCCTTGACTTCGGGGGGAATGTTCAAGCCGGCGGTGATGCCAAAGTCCTTCACCTCGGCGTCCGCCTTCACAACTTGCATTTGGAAGGCCTCGTCCACGAATTGATCATGGAATGGGTCGGGGGGGCGCTTGTGAATATCATCGCCATGTCCAGTCACAAACCATTCGGCACCATTATTTTCGACTTTGAATGGCAAGAACCATTGCAATTCGTCAGCACCGATCGTCTCGACGAACAGTATTTCAGCGAGACGAAGAGCCGTGTCAGGTGTTCGCAATATCGGTGCTTTGACGTCCCAAGCCATGGGCCGCATCCTGTGAACGAACGCTATTTTATACGCGACAAGTCAAGCCGCCAAGGCTTGAATGCAATCGATCCTCACTCCGCCCCCAGCGCCGCCAGCACCGCGTCCTTCAAGCTCGTCTCGATCTCGCCGGCAGATTCTTCGAGCGAGCTCGCAAGATACGCATAGGCTTTGATCACAGAGCCCGGATGATGCACCGATTTTGCAAAGACGCTCGCGCCGCCCATGACGAAAGCGAGCGCTCTTGCTTTCACCGCCACGATCTCATGCGCGGCGGTCCTGCCGCCATATTCGAGGATCGCCGCATAAGGCACGCCCTCACTCTGCGCCGTCACCGTGATTGCGGAGCCGTCGTCTTCGAGGTCCGAGCTGATCGAATTCAAAAGGGCACCCGAGCGGATGTGCAGGACATCGCCGGAGAGTTTGGTGCGGATATTGTCTTCGAGTGCGGCGCGCAACGTCGCGGCTTGTTCGACGAGCGCCGCCTGGACGGCGTCGGCATCGAACGTGATTTCGAAATCCATCATGAGAAATCCGTCATGGCATGACCACGCGTTTGAACGGCTGCAACGCCGTCGCGACGAAGTCCGGAACGTCTTTGACGATGAACGAGATCGTCTCCTGTCCGCCGAGAGATTTCGATCTTTGGCCGATGCGCGCGCGATAGCTGTAAAGTTCTGCCGCCCAATCGAGGCGGCAAAAGCCGAGATCGGCAGGCACGTAGCCATAGGACAAAAGCACGGCTGCGCCGGCATCGCCGGCCGCAAACATGTAAGTTCCGGCGGAGACCGAATATTGACCCTCCGAAGGTGTGCCGGAGACCGCGGTAAGCGGCGTGCCATCCGCATAGGTCACACCGGCGTCGCTCGCCCAGTCGCCGTAGGGTGCCTCCGCCACGATCTCATAAGGCGCCGCATATGGAACCAGCGCGGCTTCCCCGCTCACCTGATATCCTGCCTGGTAGGCGACGGAAACATTCTGCAAGCCCCGCCAAAAATAGGACCCCCGCAAGGCGACTTTCTGCATGCGGCCGGGCGGCGCAGTTTGTGCGGGCTCCAGCACGTAGCCGGACGTCCATGCGTGCCCTGGCGAGAGCGGCGTGGCAGGCGTGATTGCGACCCCGTTGACGCTGCATGAGGCGATCGAGGTCACTGGCCATTGCTGCAGCACGATTGCCGCGTCACCGTCGCCATCACGCATCTCGACATAGGCGGCGGGAAGCAGCATGGGCCTGTCGATATGCGAGAGGACTGCCCGGCTCACCTGCGTGATCAGTCGCGCCAAGAGTGCGTCATCATCGCTCGACTGGATGTCGAGCCATGTCTTGAGATCGGCGAGTTGCGCGAGATCGAAGGGCGAAGCCATGCAGTTCTCCTAGATCGCGATGATTTTGGATCGAATCGATCCAAAATCATGAACGCGATCGATTCCAAAAAATTAGAGCGGGATTTTTGCGGAAAACGGGTTTCCACTTTTTCGCATCCCGCTCTTGAGTTCATTCGCCCAGCGCTCGCTTGGCCGCGGCGCGCAATTCCGCATTGGTGACAGGCAACGCGACCCGCACGCCCTTTTTGCGAAGCAGAGCAAAGAGGGCGGGTCGGTTGAGGCTTTCCAGATCTTTTTCACAGAGTTTTTCGGTATCGAGCATCACGCCGGCACTTGCCGTTTCGTCGGGAAGGTCCGTGCCGACAGGTTGGGTTTTGTGCAGCCTCTCCCGGATCGCCTCCGTCTCGGTCGCCCTCAATGTCTGCAAAGTAAGGTCCATGACCTGCACGATAAGTTCGTCTCGGGTCATGACGCCTATGTCGCGCGGCTTCGTCTCTTGCCAAGGCGAAAATCCATGCGCCTCAAGACTTTCAGCAACATCGTCTTCGACGTCGAGAGAGCCGTCGGCTTCGACCTGCAACACATGCCCGCAATGCGAGACGCTGCTGCAGCCTTCCGGAGCACGCAATTTCATTAAGGAGTCCTCGTCATGAAGGGGCCGCCGGGCTAGCCGGCGGCTTCGTCAGCGAAAGTCGGATGATCAACCGTTGCCGATATTGGTGATCATGGCGAGCGAAGGCGGGAAATAATGCTGCAACACTTCGTCGGCATAGATGCCGTATTCATAGCGCCGCGAGCGCAACGGCCATTCGATCTGATAATAATCCTGGCGTGTCCGTATCTGCATGACATTGCCGACGCCCGATAGTGGATAAGGCAGCACTTTGGTCGTCATCAAGACCGTGCCGGCCGGCATATTGGGATGGATCTTGATGTCGACGACAGAGCCGCCCTGCATGGAGAAACGATTGAGATAAGTGCGGACCATGATGCCGCCGCCGAGCGCATTCTGATCGGATTCGAAGACGAAACGTTGCGCCGCGGTCGCCGAGCCGCTGAGGATCTTCTTCGAAATATTCAGCGCTTCCTGCGAGCTCACCCACATGGTATCGGGCGAGAGGCGATAATTGTCCCACATATATTTGAGCACCGTGTCGATCTCGACGACGCCACCGGCGCCGTCGGCCGTCAACGGCGTTCCTGTGCCGGCAGCCCCAGTCGCCATCGTATAGACATAGGCGCCCGAACCGGATTTTGCGGCCTGTGGAATCAAACCATCGAAGACGAGAGCATTGATCGAATTGTCGCTTGTGCCGAGCGAAGCGGCCGTTTGCGTGCCGCTCGCCGTCGCGGCGATGACGAGCGAATTGATCGTCGTGATGGCACCAAGCACTTCCGAACCCGCAGCCCCCCAGAACCAGGCGTAGCCGAGCGCAGCGGTGACGGGGGCAACGCTCGCCTTGATCGCATGCGTCGCATTGCCGTCATTGGCGGTGGTGAGCGTCGCATTGGTCGAGGGCGCTGCGGCGCCGCCGCCGAACGTATCCGACGTGCCGTCCGCATTGGTTCGCGTAATCTGCCCTTGGACGCCGCCGGCAATTGTCGCATGCGAAATGCCGTCTTGCGTGAGCGCCACGCAAATCACGCTGTAAAGCGTATCGGCACTGAGCGTCCCGCCCGTCGCCTGGTCACTGAGCGAGGGCGTCGGCGTGGTGCCGAGTGCCACGGACGTATTGCCGCCGAGGATCAAGGCCTCTTCGCCGAGCATCAGGGCCTGCAGCCCGGTTCTGGCAGCGATCCCGCGGATGTCGTCAAAACCCTGGCCGGCATATTGGGCTTCGAAATCGACGCTGGTCTCGATGCCTATGCCTTTGTAGGCGGCCGTGTAATCTTCCGTCGCGACCGCCAGCACGCCGCCGCGGTGGGCGGCCGAGACACCAAATCTCTGTCCAGACGTGTTGATCGCCGTAATCGCCCGCCAATTCGCCTGGATGCCGCCCTTACCGGATACGCGGGGGATCATATTGCGCAAAGGCGTCAGCACCGGATAGAGGATCTTTGCGCCGACTTCGAGATCGTAGAAGGTCAGGCCGGACGTCGCACTCGTGCTTTGCGAATACGTGCTCTTTTCCAGATCCGCGAGACGGGGATCGGCGAGTGGACGCTGCTGCGCCGCTTTGATGCTTTCGAGCGACTGCTGGGATTGGGCTTCCGTGGTCATTGAGTGCTCCTGGTGAAATTTGAAGGTCGACGAGCCGAGACGATCTCGGCGTAATCACCTCTCCCCGCAGGCGGGGAGAGGGGACATGCTCTAGCGGCTGAGATAGCTGCGGCCGTTCTGCTGCGCCTTTTTGATCGCAAGAAGCGCCAGAGTGTCGCGATCGGTCGTCGCCGGTTCGGCGGGCTTTTCGGCTTCGGGAGCCCCGTCTTCGCTCTTGGAGACGGCACGCACTTGGCCAGCGAGAGGCAGGGGCAGCGGCTGCCGTTCAATGTTCTTTACGCGCCGCAGAAGATCCTCGAGTGTGGCCGCAATCGCATCGAAGCGTTTCGCCAGTCCGCCGGCTGCGTGCTTTTGCGCATCGCAGATCGCGCCGAGTTCGACGGACGTGTCATGCATGCTCTGGATTCGCGTGAGATCCTCGGCATTGTTGCGCGCCCCCACCTTCGAAAGCGGAATTGCCGGCATTGCCGCACGGACCTGCCGCGTTGCCGCGCGCGCAGATTTTGCGGGCGCGTCATTCGTATTGTCCGATGTCTCCTGATCCACGAGAGCGCGCAGGATGCCGATCGCGTGTCCGAGGAGGTCTTTCAATTGTGCCGCAAAGCCCGGGTCTTTGACTTCTCCGAGCGGATCGAGATCGGCGTCCGTTTTCAAATTGTCGAGATTGTCGATGATGGCGGAGAGCCGCGCGATTGTGTCGAACCCCTTGGCGAACTTGCGCCATTCGTGCGAACCATCGGCCTTGATCATTTCAAACCGCGCCTGCGGCAGGCACGGCAGATCGACGAGGGAGATTTCCAGCGGCTCGGCCGTATAGCGCTGCAGGCCGTCGTCGTCAGTCCAGCGGCGCACATAAGAGCCGCCTTGCGAAAAGCCCGTGTAGACGCCTTCGCGGACTTTCAGCCATTCGGCATCGTCGATGATCTTGGCGCAGATTTCGATCTGCTTTTGCGCGTCGTTGAAGGTGAGCGTCGTCACCTTGCCTGCCGCGATCGCGCCATGCATGGCGCGGACATTGCCGAGAGATTTGCCGCCGGTCGATTTGGCGATCTCCTCCGACCATTTCTCATAATAAGGCTTGGTCGATTGGTAATCGCAGATTTCCCCTGCATGGTCTTCGACTTCGGCCGTTGCGATGCCATAGACAAGTCGTTGCGTGGCATCGACCTTGGTGATGGGAATGAGGATTTCGAGCGCGGACATATGGGCTCCCACGATTTGAGTTGAGGCGGAGACGCAGGGTCGCGCGGCGCAGAACGCACCGGCCGACGGAATTGCAGTCAGGGTGGAGAAGGCCGCAGGCCAGAGCCGCGAGGTTCGCGTTATGCGGAACGGGCGACGTCACGCATTGGGTGCGCGAAAGACCGGCCGAGGATTTGGACGTCTGAAGAGCGAGCCTAGAACCGGATGATTCGAGATTGAATCGATTACCGTCATTGCGAGGAACGCAGTGACGAAGCAATCCAGAGGGTGCGCGTTCGCCTGGATCGCTTCGCGGGGCCTGTCATCGGGCCTGCCGAAGGCCGGACCCGTCGGCTCGCGATGACGGCTAGCAATTCGATTAAAACTTGTCCCGCTCGCGGCTCTTCAGGGCGAGATGTGCCGCCATCCGCAAATGCTCTAGAGGTTTGATCGGCGCGCAGATCGGGCGCTGTCGATGCGCGTATATTTGCGTTGCGAACGATCGCAAGTCAATGATGCGGAGCACCGCGTGGTGGCGCGATCTTACAAGACCGTTTGGATGATTTACCTTGCGGCACGGGAGAAGGTTCGGAGCTATCGAGGCGCCATTGCGGCACTTTCCCGCGGATACTACTTCGGCTTGAATGTGCCGTCGTCAAGGTTCGATAGGCACATCCCAGCTTCACCCGCCTGGGGATACAGTTTCCAATCGTATATCTGTTGGATAACTTGTCGCGCCTCCACTGGCGCGACGGCTAGACTCCATTTTGCGGCCTTTAGGCGTACCTGCATATTGGGGTGATCATAAAGTTTTGAGAGCTCTAATCTTGCTTCTCGACCGCGCCGCTGCAACTCGTGGCCCACCGCACTCATCTTTTCGAATAGGCGATTGAATTTTGCATATTGATCATGGAACAGGGCCTCATCCTCAGCAATGCAGATTTCAGCGAAGCGCGCGACGAGTTCGTCGTTGGTCATTTGCTCGAGCTTTGTTCCACTCATGGCTTCAACACTCCGAATTTGACCACTGTTTTGCTGAGCATTCTCTCAGGCAATCAATCCGGCTTGAATGTTCCATCATCAAGGTTGGATAAACACATTCCAGCATCGCCGGCCTGAGGATACAACTTCCAATCATATATCTGTTGAATAACTCGTCTTGCTTCTACCGGTGCGACGCCTAGCGTCCATTTTGCAGCTTGCAGGCGCACCTGCAAATTGGGATGGCCGTACAGCTTTTGGAGTGCCAGCCGAGCGTCTCTGCCACGCCGACGCAACTCATCGTCCACTGCCTTCATTTTATCAAATAGCCGATTAAACTTGGCGTATTGATCGTTAAAGAGAGCTTCGTCCTGCGCACCACCGATCTCGGCGAAGCGATCAACAAGCTGATCGATCGTCAGCCGATCGAGCTTTGTTCCACTCATGGGTTCAACACTCCGAATTTGATTAGAGCCTTACGTCCCACTTCCATCTTTTCTTCCCAGCTCTTGCCTTTCAGATAATCGCGCGGCGAGAGGTAACCGTACTCCGGGTTCTTGGTCATATACCAGCCGGTGATTTGCCAATGTTTCAAGGTCGGGACACGCACGCGATTTTCCGGGCCGTCCCATACACTCTCCGGAACGCCATCGTCGTCCGCTTGTCCCTTCTCGACAAAATGATGGATATCATAACCCTTTTCGGGATGGAGAGCATCTTCCTGCAGTTCTTCCAGTGTTTTCGGTCCTTGAAAATAGGCCTTAATGTAAGGCCAGCATGCCCTCGCAACCCACCAGCCAACCTGCAGGGCTATCAAATAAGGGACGAGTTCAGGAGCGATGGCGAGGATCAGCGCCCGAGCGATCCATCGCACAGCAGCTTTCGTGAAGAGATTGCGGGCCTTGTCTGATATAGTTTCTTCCGGAATTTCGGGCGGGGGGTCTTGCGGAAGGTCAGGTGGGATATCGACCGGTGGCTTGTTATGTCCGATGCCGGGAGTGAGATCCTCGGGGCCTAGCAAATTTGGCGGCGGTGTCTCTGGAGCCGGCGGCGAACCTAAATTCGACGGCCGTTGCGGTGGCAGAGGTGGCGAACTGAGATCCGGGGGGCGTCTTGGTGGTAGCGGGAACTCAGTTGGGGCCTCGTTGGGCTCGGCGAACCTCACTCCGGGTGTTTCGGGGTTCACGGCTGCAGAAGGCTTATCCGGATTGCCCTCTTGCGTTTGCTTGCCGCCTTTCGGTCCCTTATCGCTGCCGCCCGTAGCGACTGGAATGATGGTAGTCCCGGACTCGTCCGCATCGGCGAATTCGCCGCCTTGCCGGTCCGGTGCGCCGGCTGGCCAGCGCGGATGTTTGAGCGGATCGAAAGTGCTGAATTTGGCGAGCGGCGCCGCACGATCGAAGTGTTTTGCGAAGAACGGCACATGCAGATCGATGTCGCGCGCGTTCCAGCAGCGCGGACCTGGCTGCACCAGGAGATCCAGAATTTCCAAACCGAGATGCGGAGCGATGCGGCCCATGAGAGCCGCGCCGTCGAGCGACAGGGATTTGAGTCCGACCGCGTCGAGCGCGCGCTGCGCTGCCGCCTCGTCGCCGCGCGTCAGCCGTCGCGCGGCCTCTTCGATGAAATGAACCGCATTCGTGTAGTACGCGTCAGGCCCGTGCAGTCGCGTGATCCAGAACAGGATCGTCTCGCCGGATGCGGCGACGATTTCGCTTTCATGGCGCGACGTCAGTGCTATTCCCGGCCAGATCCAGACTTTGCCCTGCGCGGCAATGAGCGTGCGGGGACGTGCGGCCATGCGCTCGCGCAGGTCGTGAACGAGGCTTCGCATGGTCGATCCTGATGAAGGGGCAAAACAAAACCGCCGGAGCGCGAGGCGTCCGGCGGTTCAGGAATTATCGGGCTGAGGTGAGGGGCGATTGCGTGGCTGTCGTCGCGCAGTCCCAGTAGACTAGGGACAGCATCACGCTTGGGTGTCGATCTTTACGGAATCGCGCTTCTTATCGAGATGGAAGACCAACACGCACACATCGGGCGCTGTCGATGCGCGTATATTTGATTGCGATCAATCGCACGTCAATCACGCGACGCGGCGCCTGGCGCGGCGATCTTGCAAGACGAGAGATGAATTGACCCGACGTGTGCCTTACGCTCCCATCAACCGGCCGACGCCGGTTTCGGCTCTTCGCAAAAGAGGCTATCCACATCCCCGTCAGACGAGGACACCGTGAAGCCGCAAATCAAGCCATCGATCTCGAAAAGAACCCCAAAACCCGCGCTGCGTTTTGACGGTTGAACGCGCTGATTGGCTCCGAATATTTCGTCTTTCACGTCTCGATAGGGAGTCGAAGAATTATCAAATAAGAGCCAGATTTCGCGCCGTGGAGTAATCCCGCATGTTATGCCTACCTCAACCGCACTGCCGTTCAAGCGCGCTCCGTTGATACCCATATTTCCCTGTTTTGTCTTCGTAATTCTCGCCTGCGAAATATTCAGATCAAGCACAGCTGCAAGGGTGTTTGCATCAGGAAAATCCGCGCTGCGGAGGGCTCGCATAAGCCCAGCTAAAAGGTGACGAATATCGATCATGATTTTCCCATCAGGGTTTCGGCGTTCCTGACCGGACGAGAGATCGGTGCTCCAGGGGACGAAAGGCTGCCTCTGTTTCTGCGATCTGGTGAGGATGAGCTCAAGTCAACAAAGATACGATATCGGTCTTGGTCAAAAACGTCCCGTCCATCGCGATATGGCGATAGTCATCCGGGATTTCGGACAACCGTTCTTTCACCGATGTGTCGCCGCTTTTCGCCAGCAGATAGAAATAGAAAAACTTCGCGTCGATCGCCAAGCCATAATGCTTTTCCATCTCTTCTTCAACGGGCGCCTTCTTCAGCTCGTCTAGAGCTTCTCGATCACGTCCTTGCGTTACGAGGATGCAGGCCAATTCATGTTGCACGAGAGATTGGCTGTTGAAGAGGTCCGCACTTTCGCGCAGGAGTTCTAACGCCTCGTCGTAGCGCTGCTCTCTTGTCAGGGCAACAGAACGCCAATAGGCCAGCTGTCTAATATCCTCTTGCGTGACGGCCCTGTTACGCGCATCATCGAGCATGGAGTAGACCGAATCCCAGTCCCCGCTCCGCATGAGCGCCTGAAGCTGCATGGTGTCGGTTATACGCATTTTAGTCAGACCCCGTTTCCACCGCATCTTTCACTGACAAAACCTTTTGCACAACCCTCGACCGTCGTATGGCCGCCGAGAAGCGCCCGGTCAGGATGAAACTCATGTAGTGCTAGCAACCCTTTGCACGTTTCTCGAGCTTCGGCCCATTCCTCTGCGCAGCCGACAAGTGCCGTTTGGGTGGCGGAGCTTGCACCTTCGCCTTTGGGCTGGAACCGCCCGCCTTGATGATCGCTCGATCCCGGTGGCCATCGTGGGTGTTGATTTTCATCCCATTCGTCGGCTTTTTCAACCTTCACTGCACCTGGCGCCGTGGCTCTCGCCTCCGGCACACATGTGGAACAAGGTGCAACGACTGCTTTGGAAACCTTTTCCCCCGTCTCCCCAGAGCCACATAGCCGTTGCCCGTCAGCGCCATCGGCTTGTTCGCCGCGGGTTCTGCCAATGGCTCACGGCCCAGAGCGGCGCGCGCTTCGTTGATCGTCAAAATACCCTTCGTCGTATAGCTCGAAAGAATCGTCTCTTGCGTCTGCGGATCGATCGAAGGATCGGCGCTCCAGATGAATTCGAGATCGGCGGCGGAAAATTCGTCCGCGATAATATCGTCGACGAGACCCTTCACCCAAGTGAGGATGGGCGCAAGGCCCTCTTCTTGCGAGAGTTCCTTCTGGGTCTGCGCCGTCGCCCGATTCATCTGCTGAACGAGGCCCTGCGGCGAGATCGAAAAGGCGAAGCAGACGATGCGCGCCAGCCAATCGTCGAAGGGGCCTTTGAGATCCGGCTCCTTGGTCTGTATGAACGTCTTGGCGACGCCGCCAGGCACGAATTTGGCGCGGCGCCGGCGGCTGAGATCACCGTCGAAATAGGCGTCCCAATATTTCTGATAAGACGCGATCTGATCCGGCGTCCAATTCTCCGGCACGCCGATCAGGCTGTCTGGAATATTGCCTTGCGTAAAATAATCGAGAATGAAGGCCTGCCGGCGCAGCGCAATGTTGACGCTCGTCACGATCTGTTCGACCGGCCCGAAACCATAGGCGTGATTGACCCTGATGTTGCGCGGCCGATAGATGAGATCACGCACCGAGTAATCGACGGCGGGATAGCCCTTGAGGATCTGCTGATAGGCGACGGGATAATCGGCGGAGGCTACGTCACCGCGGATTCAACATGCGCCCGTTTCTCGGCTCTTCATTGAAGCCCTAAATAGCGCATCACTGCGTCGCGGTGCTTTCTGAATCTATATTCGAAGCCGCCGCCTTCCATGACCCGGGCAAGAATCAACCGCTCGTCTTGGCTCCAGCCGTGCCGCACCGAAATGTCTTTCAGGAGCGCCTGGACCTCGGGATCGTCATAATTGTCGAATATCACGCTTCTGGGCAAAACAGATAAACGCTTCTCAGCCACAGCAGCGAGCAGTTCATCTGTGGTGGCATAGCCGCGATCATAAAGGTCGAGTATTTTTCGGACGAAAGCGAGATAATCGCGCAGCGGCAACTTATACATAGAGTAGATCGCGAATCGCTTTTGAATACGCGTATGATTCGGATCGGCGAGAAATCTGAAACAGTCGTCGATATGCGCAGGCGCTTGAACTGCAAGAACATCAAAGTCCGAGGAGCTCCAAAGACCCTTTAGGGTGACAGCTCCTTCCGAGCGTTTGGAAATCGCAATGACTTGGATAGCAAAATCTGCGAAGCCGCCGCCTGTGATGATCCAATCAAGCCCCCCTCTCTGATATTGGTCCCAGCCGGGTCGCGCGGCTATGTCCTTTAAGAGCGCTTGAACCTCGGGCTTGTTATAATTGTCGAAGATTTGGTTTCTGGGCACGATAGACGGGTTGGGCATCAGTGCGACAATAAGCAGTCCCCCGGTGCGGGGGTCGCGATTATAGAGATCGAGTAATTTTCGGACGAACGCAAGATAATCGTCTAGAGACAATTTATACATCGACCAGATTGCATATACCTTTTGGAAGCCCGCGTGCTTTGGGTCGGCGAGAAATCTGATGCAATCATCGACATGCGCTAGGGCGTCCGACGAAAGAGCGTCAAAGTCGGGCACTTCCCAAAGGCCTATTATCGTGGGGAGCCGTTCCCATCTTTTGGAGAGTGCAACGACTTGGTTGGCATATTCAGCATAGACGTCTGCCGTGTTCAAACCGCTCGGATCGGCTAGGGCGCATTCCGCCGAGGCAAGCAGCAGCGCGACGAACAGAATGACAATTTTGGATTTGAGCAGATGGCTTCGCAACATTATTTGCCCCACCGGCGGTAGACCTTTGGCCCGTACGTTATCACCCGCTCTTCAAGGTGCTGCGCGAGAACAGGCGGCTCCGGTATCTGTTCGATTTTTTCGTTTTCCCCCGTTCCGATCACCGTATCATCCGGGCCGACGATCATGACATGGCCGCTTGCATGTTGAAAGGCGATCTTCTGCGCAACGACATCGCCCGGCACAGGTGTCTCATCAGAACCGAGCACGCGCCATCCTGGGATATCGAAATTCGGATCGGCCCAATCTCCGGCGCCGGGCGGGTAGTTGCTAAGTCCGAAACGTCCATGGTTTGGTAGACCAGGGCTCGCGCCAGCTGCGGTGAGCACATCATAGACAAATAGATTGCACTTGTCTCTCCCAGCAGGGAGATTGCCTTTCGGCTTATTAAAGTCCCATTCATCCGAACCGACGTGGCTCAGCGCCTGGTTAACGATTTCCTTCCTGACAGCGTTCGGGTCCTTGCCGTCCGCCACGACCGAAACATTCGATGCATTCTCCGCGACCCGGACGCGGCCATTTGCCTGACGGTCCACGCCAGCGCCGACATCCTCCGCCGTCGTGAAACGTCCATCTTCATCATGATAGGAGTTGTACTTCGCGACGGGACCGGCGCGTTTGTTTACGGGCTTGGCCTGCTCCCCCAACGCCACATAGCCATTGCCCGTCAGCGCCATCGGCTGGTTGGCCGCCGCACTCGCCAAAGGCTCGCGGCCCAAAGCAGCACGCGCCTCGTTGATGGTGAGAATGCCCTTCGTCGTATAGCTCGAAAGAATCGTTTCTTGCGTCTGCGGGTCGATCGAAGGATCGGCGCTCCAGTTGAATTCGAGATCGGGCGCGGAAAATTCATCCGTCAGAATATCGTCGATGAGGCCCTTCACCCAGGCGAGCACCGGCGCGAGACCTTCTTCTTGCGAGAGTTCCTTTTGCGTCTGGGCCGTCGCCCGGTTCATCTGCTGAACGAGGCCTTGCGGCGAAATCGAAAAGGCGAAGCAGACGATGCGCGCCAGCCAATCGTCGAAGGGGCCTTTGAGATCTGGCTCCTTGGTCTGCACGAATGTCTTGGCGACGCCGCCGGGCACGAATTTGGCGCGGCGCCGGCGCGTCAGATCGCCGTCGAAATAGGCGTCCCAATATTTCTGATACGAGGCGATCTGATCCGGCGTCCAATTCTCCGGCACACCGATCAGGCTGTCGGGAATATTGCCTTGCGTAAAATAATCGAGAATGAAGGCCTGCCGGCGCAGCGCGATGTTGACGCTCGTCACGATCTGCTCGACCGGGCCAAAGCCGTAAGCGCGATTGACCCTGATGTTGCGCGGCCGATAGATGAGATCGCGCACCGAATAATCGACGGCGGGATAGCCTTTGAGGATCTGCTGATAGGCGACGGGATAGACGATCTCGCCGTCTTCGACAAAAGGTTGCGGCGTGCGGCCCCAATCGTCGATGACCGGCTTGATCGTCGCGCCATCGATCGGCAAGAGTCCCGTGAGCCGCCCCGCGCGGTCGCGCGTCTTATAGAGGGCCGGCGCGTCGATGACGAACAATTCTTCGAGCAGCAGCCGCAGCCAGTCGGCGAAGCAATGGCGTCCATCCGGCCGCGCCAAGAAAGATTTGATTTGCGCGAGACGAGGGTCATTGCCGGGCTGCTTGTTGCGCGCGGCCAAGGTCCAATCGAGCCGCGCGACCTGGTCCTTGCGCGTCTCGATGACGAGCCGCAAGAGATCATAGCCTTCGGCGAGGCCGCGCAGGGTGCCGAATGTGATCGGCTCATAGATGCGGGGCAGGGTCGAAAGATTATAGCCGGACGGAAAATCCCATTGCCGTCCGGCGATCTCCGGCGGCGCCAGCGGCGTGATCGGCGTCAAGGGACCGAACCAGTCGGCACCCTCGCCGGCCGCGCCGGGCTTGCCGTAGCTGACGTTCACTTCATAGGGGTTTAGGGTCCAGCTCTTCTGTCCCGCACCACGTTCGGCCATGTGAAAATCCTTGATGATTGATTAGAGCTCAGCTGCGATTCAAACCTTCGGCCTCGCGCCGGTAGAATTCGATGATGCCGGTGCCGTCGTCCAAGCCGAAGAGATGGGTCAGCGCCCAGATCGCGGCGTCGGCGTGATCGGGGCTGCCGCTGCCGCCATAGCCGGCCGCCGTAAAGGCGCAGAGCTGGTCTTCGAGCTTGGCGAAGCGTCCGGCATGATGCACCTGTTTTTGTGCATAGCGCACCGAGATCGGTTCGGCCCGCACGGCCTTGCCGCGGCTCGCCGTCACGAGCCGGACCGGCACGTTCGGATCGGCGGCCTGGATCGTCGCGCGCACCATTTCGCCGCCGAAATTTGCTTCCGCGACGATGCAGTCGGCGCGATATTCGTGGAATGCAACGACCGCCCGGCGTCCCCAAACGGCCGGTGCTTCCCGGCAGGAGCGGTCGGCGAGAATATAGCACTCGCCATTGCTGCCGCGGGCGGCAATGATGATGCCGATTTCGTCGGCGGCAAGATCGTCACGCCCGGCCGCACCCGACGGATCGAGCGCGACGACGATCGACGCGCGCTCGGCTTCGGGAATATCGGCGAGATCACAGCGCGCCGCCTCGATGATCTCATAGGTCCACAGTGCGCCGTCCATTTCGTCGACATAGACGCCTTCGAAAAAGCGCTTGCGCTGCCTATCGGGAAGGTTCTGCAGACTGCGCAGAAAATGCGGTGAGAGATTAGCCGCATTGTCCGGCGGATTGAGAAAGGTCCGCGCATAGTTTTCGGGGTCGACAAGCGGACGCATCGACACAGGATCGCGCTTTTCGCCAAACAGCAGATTGGTCCAATGCGCCTTGCCGGTCGGATTGAGATCGACATAGGCTTTTTGCTCGAGGCCTTCGACGACCTGGGCGAGGCGGGTGAACGCGACGAGCGCCGAGCCATAGGGAATTTGCGAGGCCTCGTTCAGGAAGACGCTCGCAAATTCGAGGCCGAGAATTTTTTCGACGCGCTCTTTGTCATCGAGACCGCCGATCCATATGCGTGCGCCGTTCGGCAATTGGAAGAAGCCGTCTTGGCGATGTTCCTTCAGCTTGAGATGCGGAAAGCAGAGCCGGATCACGTTTGGCAAAGTGTCGAGCGCAATCGAGGCGCGCGCGGCATTGGCGTGAAACCGCAAAATCGCATGTCGCGATGTTTTTGCCGCGAGTGCCCGCGCGACAATGGCACGCACGATGAGAAATGTCTTGCCGGAGCGCGTGCCCCCGGCGAGACAGGAATAACGCTGCGGCCCTTCAAGCAGACGCCTTGCCTTGTCTTGCCTCTTGCTGAAGACCACCATGCACACCTCTTTTCCCGCAGTTGCGAAACAACACGCGGCGCTCGTCTTGCAAGTTCATTTCGGAAATCGACGAACGGAGGAAGGCTTGGGCTTCTGCGGAGGACCGCGTCCCAAAAGGACGAAGCCACCACGGGGGCGATGGCTTCGTCAAAGCAGAGGCGCAGGTCGGGCGCTGTCGATGCGCGCATATTTGCGTCGCATCGGGTTGCAAGTCAATGTATCGGACCGCAGCAGCGAGACCGCTTCTTACATGTGCGGCGAACGTGATACGTCCTCGAGTGACGGCTGTGCGGTCTATTCGCCCGCGCCAAACAGGTGCTGCAGCAAATCCTGCGAACGGGTGAGCCCTGCATCGGTGAGGATCACCGACTTCGTTTTGCCGCGCGGGTTGGAAATGAAACCCTTGGCGTGAAGCCGCGCCATGGCATCCCAGTCGAAGCTCTTCCAGGCGCGGCACTCGTCGTGAAGTCCGAGCCGAAGCAGAGCCAGGACGGCGTCATCGATTTTGCTCTCGTCGAGCTTCATTGCAAACCTCCAAACAATTTTCGAATCATCAAAACACCGGTACGGCGCGGCTTTTCAGCCAGTGAGCGAGATGCGCGAGTGCCTTGGCGCGCTTGCGGTAAAACGTATGCGGCGCCCAATGTTTGTCGGTGCAGAGCTTGCGGATCGAGCGATGGCGGGCGGAATAGAGCGCCCAGAGACTGGTGACGAGAGCCATGCCTGGATCGACCTTGCGCAACTCGCGCAACCAATCGAAGGCAGCATCCATGCCGGCGATTTCTGCCGAAGTCGGACGCAAGATCGTTCGATTCTGTTGGATCTCCCGCGCCTGTCTTTCAGCATCATCGAGTTCGGCATGTGCCAAGCGGTCAGCCCATTCGACGGCATGTTCGGGCCAATGGCGCCCCGGATCGCGAGGGCCGCGCACCCGCGGCAGGCGATCGAGCGTGACAAAGGCCGCGACGAGTTTGCGTCCGACATATTCGGCTTCCCAACGCTGAGGCATAGTCTCACGCTCGGGCACATAAGGCTGTTCCAACGCATTGACCTTGAGGTGCTCGTCCATCGGCTCAAGCTCCATCATCGAGGATATTTTGCAGGAGGTTCGCGTCTTTCCCTGCGGTCAGGACGATTTGGCGGATGAGAGCTTCACGGGTCAGCCCACGCTTTTCGGCCGCGATGTCATAGATAAAAGCTGCCTCCGGCGGCAGGTTCACGCGAGCCGGACTGAGCTCACGAAAAGCAAGGCCGAACCGATGCGCCTGGCGGTGGACATTATTGGGCGTCGTGTCGATCAACGGATCTTCGGCGACCCGCGTCGCATCAAATCCTTGCCCAATCAGAAAACCAAGCCGGGCGATGCGCTCGACGGTCCAGCGAATTTTTGACTTCGACATGCAAACCTCCCAGATGTCTCACCAAGCTCTTATCAGGTATAATTACCGCATCTGTCAACGGTAAAATTACCCGATGCTTTTGACAGAGAGTCCGGTGAAAATACCGGTATGGAATTGGAAGACGTTCTTGCCCGCATCGAGAGCCGATTGAAGGCCATAGGCCTTTCGGCTCATGCCGCCTCGGTGGCGGCGAAAAAGCCGGATGCGATCCGCAACCTGCGGCGCGCTGTGCGAAGCGGCGACCGCCGCGGGATCACGACAGAGACGCTTGCGGCACTCGCTCCGGTCCTCGAGACCACGGCCGCGTGGCTGCTCGAGGGCGCCGGCGATGCCCACCCCAGCAACACGGCACGGGTGGTCGGAAGGATCGGGGCCGGCGCCGAGATTTTGCCCGAATTCGAGCAGATTCCGCCCGATGGGCTCTTCGAGATCGAAGTTCCCTTTCCTATTCCAGAAGACACCATCGCATTTGAAGTGGAAGGCGACAGCATGTGGCCGCGATATGATGCCGGCGACGTGATCATCTGCGCGCGCCAAAGCGAAGACGCCGAGAGCGTCGTAGGCAGCGAAGCCGCAGTCCGTACCTTGAACGGCCGCCGTTATCTGAAGCGTGTTCGGCGGGGCGCGCTTCCCGGGACTTTCGACCTCGAAAGCCATAACGCGGCACCCATCCGCGGCGTCGGCATCGAATGGGCCGCCAGTATCTTAGCCGCGGTGCGGGCCGATCAATGGCGACGTCTGGAGCGCTCCCGCTCCAGAGCCAAAAAATAGGTATTATTACCTTGTATTAGGTAATAATACCTAATATCATCCCTGAGTCAAGGGAGGGATGAGCATGTCGCAATCCAGAATCTTTTCAAAGGCTGCCGCGCTCGAAGCCATTCGGGCGCAAGCCCGCCGCAGCGCCGTCCACATGGTGAAATGCCGCGCGCGCGATTTTGCCCGCCGCCCCTTCGATCTCGAAAGTCTCCATCCGGGCCTTGCGGTGGCGCAACCGAACGTGCTGATCGCGATCGCCGAACATCTTCTGGCAATTGCTGCGCAAGATCCGCAACGCTGGTTCGGCTTTGGTGGTGAGGTTAAGCCGCTCAACGCCAAAGCCGCTTTACTGCTCGGCCGGTTATTGCGGCGCCACGAGGCCCGGCGGGGCAATCTGCCTGGAGCGCTGTTTGACCGGATGGACTCGGCCAGGCAACAAGACTGCGCAGTAAATCAATCGCCGGGAGCCGGTGTTGATTGATCGGAAAAGTAAGTCCACAAATCCAAGCAGGACGAGCACCACTCGAAATCCAAAGTGACCAAGATCACAGATCATGGAGCGTGGTCCTGTAGCCTTAGGCCGGGATGAGGAAAACTGGGACGCTGCGCGGGTTTTCCGGCGCGCTCCAACTTATTTGAATCGATCACATTCATGACTTTGGATTGATCTAATCCAAAGTCATGAATGTGATCTGGCAAAGCGATGCTCCACTCGAAGCGCGCCGCCTGACCGCAGGAGAAAACTATGCCCATCTCCAAATTCGTGCTGATCGGGGTGTTATTGCTTTTCGCCGAGCCGGCCCTGGCGGACGAACCGCGTATGCACGATCTTGCGGGGAGGCAATCAACGGCGGCGCAGGCGGATATGCTTCAGCCGGATTCACTACTGATTTCGCCGTCTTTCCACAGCCACTTCCCCCTGTCGACGACAGCATGGGTGGTTGCCGAACAAACCCCACTGGCAGCCGCGTCACAGAAGGCGGCTGCGACACCAACCGCTGCTCGATCCGACAGCAACGAACTTCTCAATGCCGCACAAACAAAGCTCGCCTGGGAATTGATCGAACGGCTGTCGAAGGATGACAATGCAGATTCGACGGTTTCCCCAGCGAGCCTTGCCTCGGCATTCGCGATCGTCGCCGAGGGCGCCGACGCCACGATGCAGGCCGCGATCGCCAAGGTGCTGGGCTTCGGCGCGGCCGATACGGCAAAGAGCCTCGCTGCACTGACCAGCGCACGCGCGACGCTCGCGACCAACAATGGCGGATTGTTCGAGTCGGCCGACCGGATTGTATTTGCGCCGGACAGCGTGCTGCCTCGCCATTTGGCGCTGCGGCTCACAAAGCTCGGCGTCACTCATTCCTCGGAGGATTTGTCAACGCCCGAGGCGGTGGCCAAGATTGATGCATGGGTCAACGAGGTTACGAAGGGCGCGATACCTGAAATTCTCGGCGAGCCGCTCGACAAGGCCTCTTTCGTCGTGCTCAACGCGCTGCATTTCAAGGGCAAATGGAAGACCCCGTTCGATCCCCACCTGACGGCGCAGGCGCCCTTCCAAAGCGCCGACGGCAAGACTGGCGAGGCGGCAATGATGCGGCTGCCCAAGGCGCCACGCGCCTATCGAACCGACGAAAACTTCATTGGCGTCGACCTGCCATTCTCCGATGAGCGGTTCTCGCTGGTCGTCGTGACGACGATGGACAAGCCTGCCCATGTGGAGGACTTCGCGGCGGCGAAAGAATGGCTCTCCGGCGCCGGATTCGCCGAGCGCAAGGGCGATCTTTCCCTGCCGCGCTTCAAGTTGTCCGAGCGATCCGATCTCTTGCCGACGCTCGACGCGCTCGGTCTCGACAAGGGGCGCCATTCCCCGACCGCGCTCGCACGCTTCGGGCAAGGAACACGCCTGACGCGTGTGGTGCAGCGCGCGATGATCGAGGTCGATGAAGAAGGCGCCACGGCGGCGGCCGCTACAGCTATTATCGGCCGACGCGCGGTCGATGACAGTCTGCACATGGTCGTCGACAAGCCCTTCATCTTCGCTCTTCGCGACAATGCGACGGGTCTTATCCTTGTCGCCGGTTACGTTGGCCACGCGCCGGCCGGTCAATCCACACAATAGATCACGATGATCTTGGATTGCATCAATCGAAGATCATGAACGTGATCGATTCTCATAATTTAGAGCGGGATGCTCCAATCTTGCGGCATCGAGACATCCGATGGAGCGGATGTCGCATGAAGAACATCCTCGAACCGATGGAATTGACGCGTCTCGCCGATGATCTAGGGAGCCGCACAAGAGCGTCGCTGCCCGCGGAGGAGCGGGCTGCGAGCCACGAGAACTCAGTGAAAACCGCTACTCGGCCGCCCAGAGCTTTTTACGGCGCAGCCGCACGACGACGTCGATCTTCGTGATCTCGTAGCCTTCCGGTGGCACGAACTCATCGGCGAAGCGCATGCCTCGCGCCGCGATATCCTCGATTTCGCCGGTTTCTTCGAAATAGAAATGGCAATGGTCGGAGGTATTCGTATCGAAAATCGTCTTGCTGCCTTCGATCGGGAGCCCCCGGACGAGACCGACTTCGGCGAAGAGATTCAGGACGTTGTAGACTGTCGCCAGCGACGCCGGGATCCGCGCAACCTGGGCTTCGGCCGCCAGAGAATCCGCCGTAACATGGCGGTCGCCCTTGCCGAACAAGAGCTTGGCCAGTCCGAGCCGCTGCCGCGTCGCACGCAGCCCCTTTTTTTCCAGAAGCGGACGAATATGCGCGCTGCCCGATGCGAGCGCTACCGACTTCCATGGTTGCATTTGTCTGAACATCATTCTTTGTCCGAATTCTTGTCCGAAAACGCTCGGGACTGCCTTTGATATATAATTGAATTATTGTGAGTAATACAATTGTTGTGCCGAACGGGAAAGAGACAATTTCGGCAAAAATCCCGTCTTTCGTGCGAAATGCCACATGTTCTTCGTCCGAATCGCTACACTCCGGTCAAGGCCAAGATCAAAAAGTGGAAAAGCGCAGATATAAAGAACTCAATGTGACGGCGATCAAGTTTCCCGGCGCGTTCGATTGGATCGCGCTAGAGCGGGATGAGGAAAAGTGGGACGCTGCGCGGGTTTTTCGGCGCAATCAAGTTTACGCAGATTGCGCCGACTTATCTGCATATCCCGCTCTAAGTTATTAGAATCGATTACGTTCATGATTTTGGATTGATTCAATCCAAAATCATCGTGATCTAGGCAATATTCCCTCGCAAGTCGTAGAAACAGCAAAGCTGCTTGGCAAAAAAGTCCGAAGCGTGCGTCGAGCAGTCCGTCACCGTGCTGCTTGCTGCGGCTTGTGCACCTTGTAGAGCTGGAAGCGATCGCCGTCATAGACCGGCGTTAAAATGTCCGGCGCCGGATTCGGCGGGTCATCTTCGGTGAACAGAATATAGACGTAGTCGAAGCGCTGCGACCAGTTGCTCCAATACTCGTCTCCGGCCTTGCCCTTGTGAACGGCGGCAAGCACGAGTTGGGCGACCGTAGGCGGCGTCTCGTCCTCCGTATCGACTTGGTTGCGATAGCTGGGCGTCACGTGCATGATCTGCTTTCCCTGCACCGTGAAGGCCGTTGTGACAAGGGCAGCGCGTTCGATGATTGCCAGGCAGGCCGCATGCACGAGGCCGAGATCGCGCACGTCTTCACCGCCGGTCGGATCGGCATAGGCGATGAGCACGGTCGAGCCAGCTGTGATCTTCTTGACGGACGCACGCATCGCGAGTGTCTGTGGCGAAAGCTGCGCCCAGACGACATCGACCTCGATGACGCGAATCACCAGGAAGATCATCAACAACATGATGAAGCTGCGGCGCACCATGCGCTGCCGTAACTCGATCTGAAAGCATGCGATAAGCATGAAAGCGAGCGCCACTGGCAGCCGCTGATCGGCGAGATAGGTCGAGAAGAGAACGCGCGGCAATGCGATATAGACAAGGCCGCCGACGCAGAGCAGCGCAAAGAACAACGGGTGGACATGTAAAAGACGGCGGCGCACCGCCCAAATTGCGCCGACCGCCAGAATGCCGGACAGTGCCAGAGCGATAACATCAGAATAGACCTGGATGATATAGAAAAGCCCTTCGATCTTACCGCCTGACTCCCATTCGAATTCACCGGCATTTGCCCAGGTCGGGCTGAGGAGCAGCAAAGGTATGATGGGGAGAAATGGCAGTCCGCCGGCCACCAGCGCGAGCGCTCGGCGCACGAGCGGACGCTCCCTGTCGGACAGGAGGCGCCACAACTCATAGGCAAGGATACCGATGCCATAGACGCCGACGGCGAATAGATGACAGAAGAACAGCGCCAGCACGAACCCCGTCGAGACGAGCAAGCGCCAGGGCAGGGCGCGGCGGCGTAGCGCAATCCAAGCGGCGAGCCCCCAAAGCGCCAAGCCGATGCCGAATTGGTAATTCACCACGCCGACGAGAAAGACGTAATTGTAGAGAAATGGCGTCGCAATCAGCGGCAGGATCGACCAACGGCCAAATAATGCGCGGTTCACGACGAGGCCGCCCGATATGATCTGCATGAAGATGAAGATCATGAAGGCTTGGCCCGCGCTATAAATATTCATGACGCGCGCGAGCAAAGGAACGACCAGATCCATCACGAGATTGGGTACGATTTCCCAGTCGATCTCGTAGAAGCGCGCCAAATTTGGGTCCTGACCAATCTTTGCAATCACATGCATGCGCGCGAGATGGTTGATGTAATCTTCGAGCGGAGGGACTGGATTGGTGATGATGGGGATGGCCGCTATCAGCATGATCAGGGCGAATAGAACCGCGACCTGAAAGCCGGAGAAATCGCGTGCGCGGCGCAGGGGCCGGAACACCACCAATCGCGCGAAAAGATTTCGCGACGGCCGAGGCGACAGCGATTCCAGCCGGGTTATCTGCTCATTCATCAAAGGCTCACGTCCTGGACGATAGTCCAATTAAAAGCAAGTGACATGCCCCGCTCGCAATCCCAAGCGTCATTTTAGGATTGGACGGCACCGGTCTGATCGGGGTCGATCCGCCTGTGCCGTCGCGGTTTGCGCTGGAATTGATTTCGGCGGGATCTCCAGCGTGGGAATCTGTCCCATCCTGCGGCAAGCTCAATGAACACAACATGAAGCACCAGCCGTCGATGTTGCACATGCGTTCGGCCGGCGTCCGACAGCTGCGGAGCAGCGTCGCTGCTGTTTCCGGCGATGATCAGGACAATGTGCGTCTTAATTCGTCAGTCGAACTTTACGCTCGAGCGCTCGATGTCATCCGTCGTTCTGAGCGATTTCCAACGGCTGTTTGGGAGCCGGGCGCATGGCATGCAAAACCGCGCTAGATCACGATGATTTTGGATTGAATCAATCCAAAATCATGGACGTGATCGATTCTAAAGATTTAGAGCGGGATGCGGGCGGAAAACCGGTTTCCACTTTTCCTCATCCCGCTCTAGCGGCAGGTCTAACGGGCACCCACATCTGCGCGACAAAGGCGCTATGCCACCACCAAAGCCAAAATGAACCCGTCATAACCTTTCGCACCGACCGTCTGGATCGCGGTCGCGCTGACGCGCCGCTCGGCCGCCATGACTTCATTCAAGCGGCGCACGCCCTGGACCATCGGATCGCGGTTTGCCGCATCGATCACTTTGCCGCCGCGGATAACATTGTCGACGATGATCAGTGTACCGGTCCGCGATAGAGAGAGGGCCCATTTGAAATAATCCGCGTTGTTCTCTTTATCGGCATCGATGAAGACGAAATCAAAAGGCCCTTGTCGCTCCTCGGCGAGTTTGGGCAAGGAGGCGAGTGCTGGCCCGAGTCTGAGCTCGATAATGTCGTTCAATCCGGCTCGGGTAAAATTGGCCCGTGCTACGTCCGCATGCCGCGCATCCGCTTCAAGCGTGACGAGACGGCCGCCGTGAGGTAGTGCCCTAGCCAGCCAGATCGTACTGTAGCCACCGAGTGTCCCGATCTCCAAGATCTTGCGCGAACCATTCAGGCGCGCGAGCAGATGCAGCAATTTGCCGTGCGTCGGCGAAACATTGATCTGCGGGAGGCCCGCTGCATCGCTTGCCGCTAGCGTGGCTACGAGGATGCGGTCGGAGCCGAGCAGTTCCGCGCAAATATAATCGTCGACCCGGCTCCACAGCGCTTCGCTCATCCGGCTCACTCAGAATTGGCTATTTTGCCGAAGCCGTGAAAGACGTTTCGAACGTGTTCGACCTTCGGCGGTTGTTCGAAACAATGACCGACGCAGGCGCGCCATTCGGCGAAGGCCGGCGAATTGCGAAAATCGACCATGTGGTTTTCGATCGAGTCCCAACTCACGAAAAGGAGATAGCGCGCCGGCGTCTCCTGCGAGCGCTGCAAATCGAGGCCACGACAGCCATTTGCCGCAGCAAACAGGGGCGCGGCTTTCGCCACAGCTTTTTCAAATTCGGCTTCGAACCCGCTTTTCACCGTAATTTCAGCTATCTCCAGGAACAAATCGGGCACTCCTCAGCGAGCCGCGAGCGGCCGGGCATCAAAATGTCCAATATCACCGATGCAGGCAATTGCCCATTGGAAGGCTTCCCTCTTTTCGTTATTGCTTTTTGAAAACAGACGACTCAAGGCGAAAGTGAGCGGCGACCGCTGCGCTGGCTGCACGTGGTAAGAGACGCCCCCTTGTCTGCCTTTCCTTCAGTTCGTAAAAGCTTGGTTCCCGAAAAGTAGCTGGAGTCCGCCATGCCGCCGATCGCAAACGAAATTCCCACGACCGCCTCCGACCGGCAAGCTGTGCCGGGCGAAGCGGCATTTTTGTCGGCATCGCCGCGGCTTTTCGAAAACGCCCTGCTCGATAAACTCTCCCGCGTCCACTGGTCGGTTCCCTTGTTCATGTATGTGCCCGTTGTCGTGGTGCTTGCCTGGCTGAGCCTGAACGCGATGCCGGCATGGAAGGTCTTGGCTGCCACAGTCTTAGGCTATGCAATTTGGACCTTGTGCGAATATCTTGCGCACCGTTTTTTCTTCCACGCGGACTTCCCAGGTAAATTTGGCGCCCGCATCCATTTCCTCGTTCATGGCGTGCACCATGTCCATCCAAACGACCCGTTGCGCCTCGTCATGCCATCCCTGTTGAGCTTGCCGATCATGCTGCTGGCTGCGTTATTGGCGCGCCTGCTCTTCGGCCTGCCGTTGGGCTATCCGGTGCTGACGGGATTCGTCATTGGCTATATCCTCTATGACATGACGCATTATTACGTGCACCATGGTAATCCGAAGACGCGGCTCATGATCACGGTACGGCGGCTCCACATGCTGCATCATTTCCGCGATCCGGAGCGCTGCTTTGGTGTCAGCGCACCCTATTGGGATTATGTATTCGGCACGCAGAATATCGGCCCTGAAAAGGGCGATCGGCCCGTCACCTGACGCCAGGGCCTGATCCGGCCCCAATTTCGGTATGCACTATTCTCGGCGACAGCCCGGTCTGCTCTCTGCGGAGGAACTCGTGTCCGGCGGCCTATTGCGCATCTTCGCCGCCGTATCGGCCAGCTTGTTGATCGCGGCAAGTGCGGCGACCGCCGCCATCTCTCCGCTGAGGCATATTATCGTCGCGGTTCTAAACGAGCCTCAATATATGCTTCAGCGCGGAATCGATCCGCGTATCCACTTCGAGACGGGCGCCGAAACCTGCGCCGCCGAGGCCGCGCGCTAGCTGCCGGAGGTAATCGCCCGGGTCGAAGCGGCACAAGGCCGCGCTTTCGCGCATCCGGTTTGGCGGCAGCGCGCAAACGCGCTGGAGCGAGTTCGCAGAAACGATCGCCAAGCGGCAATCAACGCGACCGGCAGATCACCCCGAATGAATCTGCGGCAAATTGATGTGCATGGCTGCCATCGAGGCAACAAGTCGGCACCAAGAGCCCCAGGACGAGAAGGATCGCAGCAGAAGATTTGCCGAACAATCCTGCAAGCCAGCTTTTCTTGGTCTGCGATTCGCCTGCCGCCGCTTCCGTCGTGTTCTCGGGTTTCAGCGCTTCCACTTCGCCCATGCTCTCGGCTTTGGATGGCTCGGAAGCGTCCGTCTCCGCCGCTTCTGGAGCGACGATCTGACCGAAACTCACAAAGAATTCGCCGGCAAGTTTGCGTGCTGTCGCATCAACGAGACGCCCCCCGAGCTGGGCGAGTTTGCCGCCGACATCGGCCTTGGCGTCGTAGGACAATAGCGTGGCTTCGGGCCCCTCTTCGGTAAGCCGCAGGCTCGCACTTCCCTTGGCAAAACCCGCAACGCCGCCCTGGCCTTCGCCTGAAAGCGTGCAGCTTTCGGGCGGCACGAGATCTGTCAAAATCACGCGCCCAGAAAAACTCGCCTTCACCGGGCCGACGCGCAAAGTCACTTTCGCCATCAACTCGTTCTCGCCGGTGGCCTCGATCGATTCGCACCCGGGGATACTTTGTTTAAGGACCTCAGGATCAAAGATCGCCGCCCAGACTTTTTCGCGCGATGCGGCTATATTTTGTGTGCCGACGAGTTCCATTGCTCTTCTCCATCAAATTAATGTTGCCTAGACCGCGCTTTGCAAGGAAGCACGGACACAACGGCGGCGGACCTCGACGATTTCGGCTACAATTGAAAGCGCGATTTCTTCCGCATTAATAGCACCTATATCGAGGCCTGCCGGAGCCTTGATCGCGTCGAGACGGCCGCGATCGATCCCATCTTCGGCAAGATCCGCGCGTAAGGCAGCCGCTTTGCGTCCGGAGCCGACGAATGCGATGTAGCGGGGCTCGCAGATCTGAGCCGCGGCGGTCAAGGCTGCGTGGTCGCCGGCACCTTGCGTGGATACGACGACGTAGAGGTCGTCTGGCACGACATCGGGCGCGCGCAGCCCTTCGATCATGCCGTCCGGCGCAGTGAATTTCGTCAGATCTTCGCGAGCCGCAGCTGCGATGACGCTAAATCCCATGCGCTGGGCAAGCTCGGCCAAAGCCGTTGCGACGGGTGAAGCCCCAAGGATCAAGAGGCTCGGCCGCGGCAGGACCGGCTCGACGAAAATATCCATCGTGCCATGGCTCGGGCACATGTTTTTTGCAAACGTTACGCCATCGCGCTCTTCGCCCGCGGCAAGACCTTGCGCAGCGAGGAGATCCGCAGGCTGGATCGAGACCAGCCGTGCGTGGCCGTCCCGAAGCGACAGTCGCGCAGCCTTGAGAACGGCAGCACGCGCGCAGCCGCCGCCGATCCAGCCACCCGTAACCGTGCCGTCAAAAGCGATCACGGCCTTGGCTCCGGCCTTGGCAGCCGTCACCGAGACGGTCCGCACAACTGTCGCAAGCGCGAACGGTTCGGATCTGGCCTTCTTATCGGCTACGAGGTCCAGGACATCTGTCGCAGTCATGGTCATATCCTCGCAAGATACGGCTCGAGAGCTGCAAGGCTCTCAAGATTATGCGCCGGCGCAAAAAAGTCGATATAAGGGAGCGCCGCTTGGATGCCGCGCGCCGTGGGGGCATAACCCTCCCAGCCGATCAGCGGATTGAGCCAAACGATCCGGCGACAACGCCGGCGCAAGCTATGCATCGCCGCAGCGAGCAGCGCGGGATCACCAGTGTCGTAGCCGTCCGACATGATCATCACGCAGCTGTACGAATGCAGAACCCGTCGTGCATGCCAACGGTTAAAAGCGGCAAGACTTTCGCCGATCTTCGTACCGCTGCCGATGCCTTGCACCAACAAGCTCAGGCGTTCGACCGCCCTGAGCGCGTTGCGATCGCGCAGCGCCTCCGACACATGCACGAGCCGCGTATGAAAGAGAAAGACCTCAGAATGGAGAAAGGCTGCGGCGACGCCATGGATGAAACGCAGGAAGAATGACGTGTAGAGCTCCATCGATCCTGATGCATCGAGGAGGATTACGAGCCGAAGCGGTTTCGACTTGCGCCTGCGCCAGGCAAGATCGATCAGATCGCCGCCATGACTGATGTTGCGATGGATGGTTCTGCGCAAGTCGAGGCGCTCACCTTTGGTGCGCAGGCGCGCGCGGCGCGTGAGCTGCACGCGCATGCGTCGTGCAAGTTTCTCGGCAAGCGCATGGGCCGCTTCGAGTTCGCTGCGATCGGCGATATGGCGCAGGTCTTTCGCGGCAAGTGCTTCGTGCATCGAAGCGCCTCCCTTGCGGCCGCGCCCGTCAGCAAGAGCCTCGATGTCGGCACCTTCTGTTCGCGTGGTGTGGTCCGGCAGCCCACTCGAGCCCGTCTCGCGGCCGGCCGGCCCGAACATGCGTTGCAATGTCGGTGCCCCGGAGGAATGGCCCGAAACACGCGCCGCAGTCCGGACTCCGCGGCCAAACCAATAGGCCATGAACAATTCATCAAACCGGGCAAGATCCGCCTGCCGCGCGCAAAACAAAGCTCTGAATGCGGCACGCAATGTTTCAGGCCGCTCGGCAACACGGGAGGTCAAAAGGCGCGCGGCATCGGTCGACTCCGCCAAACCAATGCTGAAGCCGTTGTCGCGGAGCGTATGAAGGAAGCCGGCAAGGCGCCGGCGCAATGCCGCTCCCGGTCCGTCGAATTCTGGAGAAAGCATCGCCGCGTTCATCGTTAAGCCACCTTGCCTGCGAACCGCTGCGTCACTTCAGGCGTTATGCGAGCCCGATCTTCGCGTGTCTTCAGCAGCGCCATCAACGTCTCATGCACGACTTCGGGCGCCTCACGCAGATCAGTTATATCGAGGCCCACAAGGGTTGCAGCCCAATCGAGCGATTCGGCCACTCCCGGCAATTTGCGTAGGTCTTCTTTGCGGACGAGCGCGACCATGCGGGCGACCTGCAACGACAGCTCGATGTCGATTCGCGGCAAGCGCATGCGCAGGATCGCCGCCTCACGATCAACGTCCGGGAACTCGACGTAATGATAAAGGCAACGCCGGCGCAAAGCGTCGGACAGCTCGCGCGTGCCGTTCGACGTAAGGACGACGCGCGGGATCGAGCGTGCCTTGATCGTTCCAAGTTCCGGCACTGTAACTTGGAAGTCGGACAGGACCTCGAGCAGAAAGGCTTCAAATTCCTCGTCGGCGCGATCGACTTCGTCAATGAGCAGCACCGGCGCCACATCACGCCGGATCGCCGCCAGAAGGGGACGTTCGAGCAGATAGGCTTCCGAGAAAATCTCGGCTTCGACCGCGGCAAGACTTGCCCCCGTGCTTTCCCGCATTTTGATCGCAAGCAGCTGGCGTTGATAATTCCACTCATAGAGCGCCGCGTTCTGATCGAGGCCTTCGTAGCATTGCAGGCGGATGAGTTCGGTCGCGTGAATGTTGGCAAGCACCTTGGCCACTTCCGTCTTGCCGACGCCGGCCTCACCTTCGAGGAGAAGAGGCCGGTGGAGATGATCCATCATCCAGAGCGCAGTTACGAGATCGCGATCGGCTACGAAGCCGGCATCAAAAAGGCGCGCCATCATCGCGTCATAGGGAATCATCTGAAATCCGGAGCCATGCATCCTTGCGGCTCCGGGGAGCCGCAAAACGGATTGAAAACGCGTTCGAAATAGATGGTGCCCGCCGCCGAAAACGCAATCCTTTGCGAAGACCGCGCAAACTTCTGCCTGTCGGTCGCGGTTCCTCAAACGGAAGCGTTTTTCTCGGCCAAGCGGGATCCGCTTCGCCGCGACGTGCTCGCGCTTTCACCTGTGAAGACCAAGCCCTTCCGCTGCGGTCCAAACGCGCCAAGCATCGTGCGGCATTGTCATATGCGTCGACCCGAGAAACTTGAACGCGTCGTTTACAGCGTTGGAGAAGCAAGGCACGCCGCCAACATTGGGGCTTTCGCCGACGCCTTTGGCACCGATCGGGTGATGCGGTGACGGCGTCACCGTATAATCCGTCTCCCACTTTGGCGTCTCGACCGCGGTCGGCAGAAAGAAGTCCATGAAGGACGCGCCTTTGACATTGCCCAGCTCGTCATAGGTGATCTCCTGCCCCATAGAAATGGCATAGGCTTCGGTGAGGCCGCCGTGGACTTGCCCTTCGATGATCATCGGATTGATCCGCGTGCCGCAATCGTCGAGCGCGTAGAAGCGGCGAACCTTATGGGTGCCGGTGTCAGCGTCGATATCCATCACGCAAATATAAGCGCCGAAGGGATAGGTCATGTTCGGCGGATCATAATAGCTCACCGCCTCGAGGCCCGGCTCCATGCCGGGAGGAACACTGTGATAGGCAGCCCAGGCGATCTCTTGCATGGTCTTCGTACGCTCCGGCGTGCCCTTGACGCGGAACCGGTCTATATCCCATTCGAGATCGTCCTCATGCA
>JBKQHN010000011.1:0-66561 GCA_052148755.1 Beijerinckiaceae bacterium
GCGGGGCTGTCAAGATTTCGCGGGCATTTTCAAACCATAGCAGAAATTTGATAAGAGGCCAGGATCTGAGAAAGCCTTGAGATCCGTGGGCAGTGCCCGCAACGCGCGGCACGAAAAAGCTCCATGATCTATCTCACATACACTGCCGATCGCCGTCGTGCCTAATTGCTGGAATTGCGGCGGTCGATCGAATACATTTTGCTGGTTCTGTCACGAGGGGGCTGGGCAATGCGCTGTCTATGGACTTTGGTTCTCGGCCTCGCTCTGTGGTCTATGACTTATACCGGTGCATTGGCCGAGAAGCGGGTCGCGCTGGTCATCGGCAATGGTGCCTATGCCCATGCACCGCTTCTGCCCAACCCGCGCCACGACGCCGAGGACGTGGCCGCTGCCCTCAAGCGCAGCGGATTCGAGACCATCGTCGGGCTCGATCTCGATCAGGCCGGCATGCAGGACGCCGCCATCCGCTTTGCCCGCGCGGCGCGCGCGGCGGACGTCGCGGTGTTCTATTACAGCGGCCATGCCATGCAATTTGCCGGCGTCAACTACCTTGTTCCGACTGATGCAGTGCTCCACGATGAAGCCGATCTGCGGCGAATGGCGAGAGTCGACGAGATTGTCGCCGATCTGCAGCAGGCCAAAAACCTTCGGATCCTCGTGCTCGATTCCTGCCGTAACAACCCGCTTGCCGATGAGCTGAAACGCTCCTTGGGGCGCACCCGCAGTGCCAGCGTCGGACAGGGTCTTGCAAAGATGGAAAGCCCCGACGGCACGATCATCTCCTATTCCACGCAAGCCGGACGGACCGCCGCTGATGGCGACGGCCGCAACAGCCCCTACACGAGCGCATTTCTGAAGCATATCGAGGACAAGGAAGACATTGCCACAGTCTTTCATCACATCAGTGCCAATGTCTACGAGGCCACCAATCATACGCAAGTTCCCGAATTGTCGCTGTCGTTTTTCGGCGAGTTCTATCTCAACGGCAAATTGCAGATCAATGTGATCGCTCCGCCGCCACCCGCCGCCGACCCCTGCGCCGCCGCCAGCGATCATTGGAGGAGCGCGGAAGCGATCGGCAGCATCGCGGCATTCGAGGACCATCTGGCGCGATTTCCGAGCTGCACGTTCGCGGGTCTCGCCAAAGCTCGAATCGAAAGCCTGAAAACCAAAGTGGCGGTTGCTGTACCGCCGCCGCCTGCCGTCACCGGCCCCTGCGGCGGGGTTGTGCTGGCTTCGCTCGGGTCACGCGCGGCAGCGCCTTTGTCGGCGCAAGAAGAATGCGCGTTGAAGCCGAAGGACGAGTTCAAAGAATGTGCGACATGCCCGCCGATGGTGGTCGTGCCTTCCGGCTCGTTCACGATGGGCTCGCCGGCGAGCGAGCCGCAGCGCTTTGATGACGAAGGGCCGCAGCATGTGGTGACGATCGCGAAAGCCTTAGCGGTCGGGAAGTTTGCGGTGACGCGGGACGAGTTTGCAGCCTTTGTGAATGAGACAGGCTATGATGCAGGTTCGAAATGCTGGGTTTTCGAGAATTCGTCTTGGAGCGCGAAGGCTGGTTTTTCTTGGCGCGATCCTGGTTTTACCCAGACCGGCATGCATCCCGCGGTCTGCCTGAATTGGAACGATGCCAAAGCCTATGCGACATGGCTTTCGAACAGAACGGGCAAGAGCTATCGTCTGTTGAGCGAGTCCGAGTGGGAATATGCGGCGCGGGCTGGAACGACGACGCCGTTTTGGTGGGGCTCGTCGATTGCGCCGAGCCAGGCGAACTATGACGGCAACTACACTTACAACAACGGCCCAAAGGGCGAGTATCGCCAGAAAACAGTTCCGGTCGATAGTTTCGCGGCAAACCCCTTCGGCCTCTACAATGTGCACGGTAACGTCTGGCAATGGATCGAAGATTGCTACCATGACAGTTACGCGGGGGCGCCCGTGAACGGCACCGCCATAACAACCGGGGATTGTAAATGCCGGGTCCTTCGCGGCGGTTCCTGGGTCCTCAATCCGGGGTACCTCCGTGCCGCGTTCCGCAGCAGGAGCAATCCAGACGGCCGGATCAACGGCCTCGGGTTCCGCCTGGCCAGAACGTTAAGTCCTTAATCTTTACTTCTTTACGTCTCGATCGTCGGGCGAAAGCGGTGTGGAATTTGCTTGAGTGGGGTCCAGGGGCGTAGCCCCTGGCGAAGTTTTATTTTCAATGACTGATCATTCGCGCACCACGGGTCCCGCCGTCGAAGCGCATTTCCGCTTTCTTCTGTGGCTCGTGCCGGTAGTGGAGAAGTTTCCGCGAAGCCAGAAATTCGTGCTCGGTGATCGAATCGAGACGACCGCCCTCGACGTTCTCGAATCTCTTGTGGAAGCCACCTATACGCGGGATCGAAAGGGGCATCTTTCGCGCGCGAATCTCGGTATCGAAAAACTCAGGTTTCTTTTCCGGCTGTCGGTCGAGCTGCATTATGTCGATGGGCGCCGCCACGAACATGCGGTGCGCACACTCGATGAAATCGGCAGACACGTCGGCGGCTGGCAAAAGTCGCATGATGCGAAATTCGAGTAGTGCCAAGTCCCCTGATGATTGCCGTCATTGCGACCGCGAGCTTGCGAAGCGGGAAGCAATCCATTGGAATAGAAACAAAGTCTGGATTGCTTCGCAAGCTCGCAATGACGGGTGCGGGTGCAGTGCATAGGGTTCAACGGTGAAGCAGCCTTGCGTGTACATAATGACCAACAAACGTAACGGGACGCTCTATACCGGGGTGACGTCAAGCCTCTCCCAACGCGCTTACCAGCACAAAGCGGGGCTAACGGCCGGATTTACGGCCCGATACGGGTGCAATTTGCTGGTTTGGTACGAGCGATATGAAAATATGGATGATGCGATCGCGCGTGAAAAACAGATCAAGGCTGGCTCACGTCGAAAGAAGCTCGCATTAATCGAGGCAAAGAACCCAAATTGGCGTGATCTCTACGAAGAGCTGAACCGATAGACTCGGAGGAGTCTCTGCAGCAACCACGTCATTGCGACCGCGAGCTTGCGAAGCGGGAAGCAATCCAGTGGAGCAAAACAAAGGACTGGATTGCTTCGTCGCTGGCGCTCCTCGCAATGACGCCCTTAATACCCGCTGCGATCGCAATGACGGCATTCCCCTGAGTGGTCGTCTTCAAAGATAGTTTAATGCCGAAGTAAGCACAGGGGCGCGCAAGCCTCATTGCGGGTTTTCGAGGCTGAATGTCGCCGAGACTTCGTCGTAAGCGAAAATCTCGCCATAGCGGCCCCAGTTGATGACGGCCCGAAGAGTCCGTTCGGCATAGTCGTCCGACATATAGTCTTCGAGTTCTTCGAGGAAGCGGGCGGAGCGCGCCCAATGGGCCGGGCGCTCATCGAGCACCATTTTGATCCGCGCGGCGAGCGGCACATAGGCCAAAAGATGATCGCCGAAAAGTTTTTTGCGCACATCGACATCCGCAACGGCAAAGCGCTGGCCCGCCGGCGTCAATTTGATGTCGCCTTCGGCGATTTCGCTGAAACGGAGGAGTTGCAGCGTCTCGCCGACCGGAAAAAGATCGTCGATCTCCATGTGAAACTCTTCGGCGAGGGCTGGCAAGTCTGCATGGCCCGCATAGGGCGGCCCGGCGATGGTTTCGATCAAACCGGCGAGCAGGTTGGTCGAGACGTCCGGCAGGGCCATTCCCAGCCCGAGGCCGGGGAAGGTGCCCTCGCGGCCATGCGGGGCGGGTTCCGGACGCCGCGTCATCAATGCATAAATCTTCTCGACCAACTGCCGAAATTCGGGATCGAGCCGGTTGCGCGGATGCTGCATGGCCACATTGATTTCCGCGGCGATGCGGCCTGGATTGGAAGACAGCACGACGATGCGATCGCACATCAGCACCGCTTCCTCGATATTATGGGTCACCATGAGGATCGACTTGATCGGCATGCGGCCTTCGACCCACAGGTCGAGCAGATCGGTGCGCAAGGTCTCGGCGGTCAAGACGTCGAGCGCCGAAAAGGGTTCGTCCATCAAAAGAATATTCGGATTGACGACGAGGGCGCGGGCAAAGCCGACGCGCTGGCGCATACCGCCCGACAATTCCTTTGGAAAAGCCGATTCGAAACCGTCGAGCCCGATGAGATCGATCGCCTTGAGCGCGCGGCGTCTTGCGTCTGCCTCCGGAACTTTCCTCGCCCGCAGGCCAAGTTCGACATTGGCGAGGACCGACAGCCAGGGAAACAGCGCGGCGCTTTGGAAGACCATCGCGACGCCGTCGAAAGGACCCCGCACCGGCTGACCGCGAAAGGTGACTTCGCCGCTCGCAGGTTTGCTGAGACCCGACACGATGCGCAAGAGCGAGGACTTGCCGCAGCCCGAGCGGCCGAGCAGCCCGACAATCTCTCCTTCGTTCAAACTCAAGGAGATATGATCGAGCACGGTCGCCGTCGCTTCACCCGAGCCGGTGAGAAAAAATTGCGACACGTCCTTCATGTCGAGCAGGGCGGTCTTACTGACGTCGAGCATCAAAATTTCCTTATTCGAGACGGAGTCGGCGCTGGGCGAAATTGGACAGCGGACGCCACAAGGTCCGGTTCACAAAAATGACGAAGACCGACATCGTGGCGACGCCGAGGACGATTTTCGGATAGTCGCCGGCCGCGGTCGCCTGAGCGATATAGGCACCGATCCCATGCGCAGTGACCGTATCGTCACCCCACTTCACATATTCGGCGACGATGGCGGCATTCCACGAGCCGCCGGAAGCCGTCAAGGCACCGGTGATGTAATAAGGAAAAATGCCCGGCAAGACGACCTTCACCCACCAGTCGACGCCGCGGATGCGAAAGTTCGCGGCCACTTCGCGCAGGTCGTTGGGGAACGCCGACGCGCCACCGATGACATTGAACAGAATATACCACTGAGTGCCGAAGATGATCAGAAAGCTCAGCCAAATGTCCGGATCGAGTGCCCATCGCAAAATCAGGATGACGGCGATGGGGAAGAGCACATTGGCGGGGAAGGCGGCGAGAAATTGCGCCAGCGGCTGAATTCTCTCCGCAAGCCGCGGCCGCAAACCGATGAAGACGCCGACCGGAACCCATACGAGCGTTGCAAGGACCAGCAAAACCATGACGCGCAGCAGGGTATAAAAGCTGAGCTTCACGGCTTCGCCGAAGTCGGCGATGCTTAGCTTCTCGGACACGAAGTTGAAAATGAGCCAAAGCGACCATACGACGGCAAGGCCGACAAAGCCGAACCATAAAATGTCGAAGAACCGCTTCGTCGCGCCGCTTTTGGGGCTCTCCCGCTTGACGTCGTAGCGGCCTATGCGCGGCAATTCGAGCCGCCATAGAGCAATTCTCTGCAGAATTCTGATCGGCGCCGCGATCAGCCGCCGCAGAAAATCCGTCCGTCTGAAGATTTGGACGATCCAGGACTTTTTCGGCTCCTGCTGGCCGGCGGATAATTCGACGCGAAACCGGGTTGCGAAAGTCGTGAGGGGACGGAACAGCAATTGATCATAACCGATGATCACGATGAGCATGGCGAAGACCGCCGCGATGACGGCATCGACACGTTTCGCCTCGATTGCGACCGCCAGATAAGACCCGATTCCGGGCAGTTTGATCGTCGTGTCGCCGACCGAAATGGCTTCCGAGGCAACAACGAAAAACCAACCGCCGGACATCGACATCATCATGTTCCAGATGAGGCCGGGCACGGCGAAGGGGGTTTCGAGCTGCCAGAATTTTTGCCAAGGCGACAGCATGAAACTATTTGCGACTTCGTCGAGCTCGTGTGGGACGTTGCGCAGCGATTGGTAGAAAGAGAAGGCCATGTTCCAGGCCTGGCTGGTGAAGATCGCGAATATCGCCGCGCATTCCGCCCCGAGTGTCGAGCCGGGAAACAGCCCGAGGAAGAATGTCACCGTAAACGACAAGAATCCCAGGATCGGCACGGATTGCAACACGTCGAGAAACGGAATGAGGACGAGTTCGGCACGCCGGCTCTTCGCCGCGAAAGTCGCATAAACGAAGGTGAAGATGAGAGAGCAGCCGATCGCCGCGAACATACGCAGGGTCGTGCGCACTGCATAATAAGGCAAATTCACATAATCGAGCGAGACGACGGAAGAGCCCAAAGACTCCAGCGGAATCGTCATGCCGCGGGAGGCCGAGACAACGGCAATGATGCCGGCAAAGATCAGAACCAGCGCGGCGACGTCATATTGGTTGGGGAGAGTTCTGCGCCCAGCTGAGGCAAAAGCAGTAAAATTGGACAGGATGGCCGCCTGCGAAGGAGAAATGTGCCGGTTTCTTGTCATTGCGCGGCGTGACAATCAAGTGACGTTGAAGGCCGAATCGGGAGCCGCGCGCCTTATTCAGAAGAAAGATCTTTGCCGGCGCAGCTTCTCGCGGCGACTCCGGCTCGGCATTGCGGTGCCGAATCCCGCATTCAAAACCGCATTCAGCCCCGGTTCAGCCATAAAAGCTCTTCTAATAGCCGGCGTGCTTTGACTCAGGGTGTCCGATGCTTTCCTCTCTCAAATATTTGCTTGCCGGTTTCTTGCTGGCGACTTTCTTGTTCGTTGGGGCGTCAAGGGGTTTTGCCCAGGCTGGCGAGCCGCGTTTGGCCCTTGTTATCGGCAATGCGCAATATCGCTCTGCTCCGCTCGCCACAGCGGCCAATGACGCCGGGCTCGTTGCGCAGAGTTTGCAAGCGGCCGGTTTCGACGTCACCGGCGCCGCCGACCTCGACCAGGAGGCTCTGCGTCATGCTTTCCGGGAGTTCCTCGACAAGGTCCGAAATGCGGGGCCCGACGCCGTGGTCTTTGTTTATCTCGCAGGGCGGGGCGTCCAATATGCCGGCGAAAACTATTTCGTGCCGGTCGACGCGACGATCGCGCGCGATTCCGATGTGCCGGTCGAAGCCCTGCGTCTCGCCGACTATTCTCGAGCGCTCGCCGGGCTTCCTTTGAAGGCCCGCATCATCGTGCTCGACGCCGCGCGCGCCAACAATTATGCGAAGTCCGGGGCGCCGCTCGCCGGCGGTTTGGCCCTCGTCGACGCGGAGCCGGGCTCGCTCTACGCCTTCAATGCTGCGCCCGGTACGATCGCTCCGGACGAGCAGGGACCTTACGGGCTCTACGCCCAGGCGCTCGTCGAGATGATGCACCAGGGGTTCCCTGCCGACGAGGTCTTCGCGCAAACGAGGCTGCGCGTGAACCAGGTGAGCGCCGGCACCGTCGTCCCATGGGACGTCTCGAAAATCGACACGCCGATCTTCTTTTTCCAACGTGAGGCCAGCGCGCCGCCCTTGCAAAATCCGGCAAATCTGAACCGTGCTTTGCGCGACTATCCGGTGCCGGAGGCCTATGCGATCGCCCTCGAACGCGACACGATCGTTGCCTATCAGGAATTCCTCACCGCCTATCCGGGCGATCCGCTCGCCGCACGCATCCGAGCCCTTCTTGCCGCGCGCCGTGAAGCCCTCACCTGGCGGCGGGCAGTCGATGCAAACTCGCCATCGGCCTATTGGTCCTATATGCGGCGCTATCCGCACGGGCCGCATTTTGCCGATGCGCGGCGTCGGCTGATCATGCTCGCTGCGGCGCTCGACCCGCCGCCGCGCTTCGACCCCTATGATTTCGTGGGTCTGGCGCCGCCGCCCGAGGCCGAATATGAGATCGTCGATCGGCCTGTCCTGATATTCGATTATCCGGATTATCCGCCGCCGCCGCCCCCGCCGCTTTACATTCTTCCGGAGCGGCCGGCAGAATTTGTCCGCTTGCCGCAGCCGCCGGTGCACGAGCGGGGTATCCTGCCGATACCGGTTCCGATTCCGCTCCCGTTCTCGCACCCGGCAGCGCGAGCACCCGGGGTCATCAGCCAGCCGAAATTCGGCCAGCAGCAATCCCCGAACCAGATCCAGCCGCAGCCACCTGGGCATGAATTGCCGGCGCCCGGGCCGCATCCGGCGCTCGAGCACGAAAAAGTGGTGCCACCCGGCCCACACCCGACGCCCGAGCACGAACTTGCCGTGCCACCCGGTCCGCATGTGGCGCCCGAGCACGAACATGCCGTGCCGCCCGGTCCACACCCGGTGCCAGAGCATGAGCATGCCGTGCCGCCCGGTCCGCATCCGGTGCCGGAGCACGAACATGCCGTGCCGCCCGGTCCGCATCCGGTGCCAGAGCACGAACATGCCGTGCCACCTGGTCCGCATCCGGCGCCCGAGCACGAACATGCCGAACCGCATCCGGCCCCGCCGCCCCATGCCGCGCCGCCTCCAGCCCCGCATTCCCCGGCTCCGCCGCCACCGCCGCATGTGGCTCCGCCACCGCCACATCCAGTCCCGCCGCCACCGAAGAAGGATGAACATAAGCACGACGAGCCGAAGTGAATGCGCGGGGCACGCCGGCCTGATTCATGCCGGAGCCTCATGCGGATAAGTCTGCCGATCGCAGGCGAGACAGCGAAACGATTGGTCGGGGAGCCCGAGACGGGCTCCCCTTTTGCTTTTCCTGTTTCGGTTCCCCTCGACCGGCGCTAATCTTTGAAATCACGGATTGGTTACAACTCTTTATTGTTCTTCTGAAGTAGTCGCACGGCCTTCGGGTTTCGGAAGAAAGTCTTGGCGGGCCGGAAGTTGCGCGAATAGCGGTAGACCCGGGAAATCGATTTTCCTATTGTGCGCTCACAAATGCTGTGTGGTGCTAAATTTGCGCACTGCGAGGCGGCGGGTTTGGCTTTCGGATGAAGGAGCACTTGGTATGCGTATCGGCGCGGGGGCCGCTGACCGGATGCCCGGGCCGGAGGATGCACGAGAAGCGGGGGGCGCTGTGCGTGTGCCAAGGTCAGGGCACGAGAGTTCGATGCGGCCGATTACGGCTCCTGCACAAGCCTGGGCGGCAAATCGGCAGGGCTCGCCCGCCGAAAAATCCGGGCCGACCTATGCGGCGCTCGATCTCGGGACGAACAATTGCCGGCTCTTGATCGCGCGACCGACCCATTCCGATACCGGATTTCGGATCATCGATTCGTTCTCGCGTATTGTTCGGCTCGGCGAAGGGATATCGAAATCTGGCCGCCTCGGCCGCCCGGCCATAGCGCGCACGCTCGACGCGCTGCAAATCTGTCGCGACAAAATGGCGGCTCGGGAAGTGACGCGCGCGCGGCTGATCGCAACGGAAGCCTGCCGCATTGCCGAAAACGGCGGCGAATTCGTTGCCTGCGTCCACGAAAAGACGGGTCTCGACCTCGAAATCATCGACCGGGAGACGGAGGCGCATCTGGCCGCGGCCGGCTGTGCCGCACTCGCCGATGCGCAGGCCGAGGGGGTGCTGCTTTTCGATATCGGCGGCGGATCATCGGAGATCATTTGGCTCGCGCGAGGGCCGCATGCCGCGAACGGCTCGCACATGAACGGGCCAGGAAGAAGTCTCCACACCTCTGTCCACACGTCTGTCCACTCTTGGGCATCGCTGCAGCTCGGTGTCGTCACCTTGGCGGAAAAATTCGGCGGCTGTGATGTCTCCGACCACATTTTCCAAGCCATGGTCGATCATGTTGCGGGCGAACTCGCGAGCTTTGTCGCGAATGTGGCGGCGATCCGCCGTTGCAATCATTTTCATCTGCTCGGTACGTCCGGCACAGTGACGACGATTGCCGGCGTCCACTTGAATCTGCTGCGCTACGACCGGCGCCGCGTCGATGGGTTATGGATGTCGAATGCGCAGGTCAGCCAGGCACTTGGGAAGCTGCGCCGCATGACCTATCACGAACGCGTCGCGAATGGCTGTATCGGCGCCGAACGGGCCGATCTCGTTTTGGCGGGCTGCGCCATTTTCGAAGCCATAAGACGGGCCTTCCCGGCCAATCGTGTAAGGATTGCCGATCGCGGGCTGCGCGAGGGCATTTTGCAGCAGTTGATCCATGCCGATCAGGTGCATGCGCGAGACTGTCGGGGATGAACGCCGGCGGGACTTCGGGCCGCGAGGGCGGCCGTTCATTGAAAACGCGGGTGCGCACGGCGCGCAAGCGCTCGCTTTCCTCGACGCTTTGGCTCGAGCGCCAGCTCAACGATCCCTTCGTCGCGCAGGCGAAGCGGGAAGGCTATAGGTCTCGCGCCGCCTATAAATTGCTGGAAATCGATGCGCGCTACCATGTCTTGAAGCCGGGCCAGCGAATCGTCGATCTCGGGGCAGCGCCTGGCGGCTGGTCGCAGGTTGCCGCCGCAGCGTCCGGCGCAGCCGGAGGCAAGGGAAAGGTCTTCGGCATCGATCTTCTGCCGATCGAGCCCTTTCCCGGCGTCGAGTTTCGCGTCCTCGACTTTCTTGCACCCGAGGCGCCGCAAATTCTAAAGGATTGGCTTGGCGGACAAGCCGACGTCGTGCTCTCCGACATGGCGGCCAATACGACAGGCCATAGGAAGACCGACCATTTGCGCATCGTCGGGCTCGTCGAACTCGCCGCCGATTTTGCCTGCGAGATCCTGTCGGAAGGCGGGGCATTTCTCGCCAAGGTCTTTCAAGGCGGCACCGAGAGCGAGCTTCTTGCCCGCCTGAAACGCGATTTTACCACCGTGCGGCATGTCAAACCGCAAGCGAGCCGCGCCGGATCTTCCGAGCTCTATGTGCTCGCAACAGGGTTTCGGGGCAAGTCGGCCGGCTGAACTTCACTCGGCCGCGGTGGGTTCGTGCGAGGCGCGGCCGGCCAGATCCGCGCCGGCATCGGCCGGCAGCCGCAGGAAGCTCAAGACGGAAACCGCCGAGACGAGCGCGACGACGACAAAGGCCCATTGGAAATCCGCAAGGGCGATTGCCGTCTCGCCGCGCGTCTGCCGCGCGATCTCCAAAGCCGCGGCGCCGAGCGCGACGCCGAGACTCAAGGAGAGTTGCTGGGCGACCGCGGAAAAGCTCGTCGCACGGCTGATCATCGCGGGATCGAGATCGGCATAGGCGATCACGCCGAGACTGGTGAATTCGAGCGAACGAAAGAAACCGCCCAGCAGCAGCAGCGCCATCATCAAGACCACCGGCGTCATCGGCGTGAAGAATCCGTAGCTCGCCAGAATAGCCGAACTCAAGATGGCATTGAAGATCAGGACACGGCGAAAGCCGACGAGGCGCAGGATGGGCACGGCCGTGGTCTTCATCGCCATGGCCCCCGCCGCCGAGACAAAGGTCACCGAGCCAGATTGAAAGGCATTCATGCCGAAACCGACTTGCAGCATCAGAGGCAAAACCAGCGGAATCGCGCCGATGCCGACGCGAAACAGCGAGCCGCCGACGAGGCTCGCGCGAAATGTCGGGATCTTGAGCAGGCGAAGGTCGAGCAAAGGGAATTCGCTGGCTCTCGCATGCAGACAATACAAAACGAGTAGGATCGCGCCGAGCCCGACAAGCGAGAAGACGATTTCTCGTGCGACAAAGCCGCGGCCGGCGACGGTCAGGCCGAATATCAGCATGGAGAGACCGGCGCCGGAAAGCAGAAAGCCTTTGACGTCGAGCGGCCAGGCCTTGTCCGCGCGAATATTTTCGATGAAGAGACTGACGAGAACGAAGCCGGCGAGGCCGATCGGCACATTGATGAAAAAAATCCAGCGCCAATGAAAATACGTGGTGATGAAGCCGCCGATCGGCGGCCCCGCGACCGGGCCGAGGAGGGCCGGCACCGTCAGATAGGTCATCGCGTGGACCAGATCCTTGCGCTCGGTCGAGCGCAGCAGAACGAGCCGGCCGACCGGCACCATCATTGCGCCGCCGACGCCCTGAAGCATCCGCGCCGCGACGAATTCCGCCAAAGTGCTCGACAGGCCGCAAGCCACCGAGCCGAGCGTGAACACGATGATGGCGCCGCGAAAAATCGTACGCGCACCAAATTTGTCGGCGGCCCAGCCGCTCGCCGGGATGAAGATCGCAAGCGAGAGCAGGTAAGAGGTCAGAGCCAGCTTGAGCGACAACGGATCTTCCTTGAGATCCACGGCAATCGCCGGAAGCGATGTCGCGATCACCGTCGCGTCGAGATTTTCCATGAACAACGCACAGGCGACGATGAGGGCGGTCAGCGCGTAACGCGGCAAGGGGCGGTCCAATCTCTTTCGGCTCGATGGCTCGCATACGCCGGCCTCCGCAAGGCCGAAGCGCGTTCATCGGAAGCTCGTTGCGGTCTAGCAGGTGGGCCACCGGTTTCCAATGCCCGCCATCCCGCAAGTGACGCGAGGCTATCGGCCCAACTCGTTGATGATACATGATGTTTTGATTAGTGGTGGGCTCTCGGCGAAGAGTTCCGGCCAATTGCGCTTGGTAGCCGAAACCATCGCCGCTCTTGCCACCGGGAGCAGCTAAGATAAGTTCAAGGTTTGTATGAGTTATTTTGAGGGGAAACGAAGGTGAGTTTTCTTCGTCAAGGGAGCTTACTGCTTCAGTATCGGATCGTGAAAATTCTCGGATCGGGCGGATTTGGGGTGACCTATCTTGCCCGCGATGAGAAGCTCGAAAAATTGTTTGCGATCAAAGAGTACTTCCCCTCCGATTTCGCGTTTCGCAAGGGCGGGACAGTGCGACCCAAGACGGATTATGCCGACGATTTTCTATGGGGTAAAGAGCGGTTCTTAGATGAGGCGCAGATCATGGCGCGCTTCATACATCCCAACATAGTCCGTGTGATACAGTTTCTTGAAGCGCACAACACGGCCTATATCGTCGAAGAGTATGAAGGCCCCCGCAGCTTGGCGGCGTGGCTTTCGGAGATCGAGAGCCCGCCAAAGCAGACCGAACTGGATCTCTTGGTCGAGCCGCTCTTGGACGCGCTCGACGTCCTCCATCGGAACGATGTCGTGCATCGCGATGTCGCGCCGGACAACATCCATATCCGCGACGACGGTTCACCCGTTCTTCTTGATTTCGGCTCGGCGCGAGACCTGGTTGCACAGGGCACCAGACCGATGTCGGCGGTGGTGAAACCCTGGTATTCGCCGCCCGAGCAATATTCGATGCGGGCCGAGAGGCAGGGCGCCTGGTCCGACATTTATTCCTTGGCTGCGACGCTCTATCATGCGGTGACGGGGACGCGGCCGGAAGATGCAACGGAGCGCATGCTGGCGGACGAATACGTTCCCGTTGGAGAGGCAGCAAAAGAATCTTATCGCGAGAGTTTTCTCGCGGCAATCGATTGGGGATTGAAACTTGTCCCTGCGGACCGCCCGCAAACGATCGGTGAATGGCGGATCGCATTATTAGGTCAAGACGACGCACCAAGGGCTTCGGAAAAGACGGGACCGGAGCAAATATTGGTGAGCGGTGAAGACAGGAAGACGCTAGGAGAAAGTGCCAACTCAAGCGCGGGTCGTGACACTCTCCCTACGTCTTTTGAGAGCAGCAATGGAGTCGGAACTAGGACCCGACCAGTTTTGGGATTCGAGTGGGGCTTTTTTCTGTTTCTCATGTTAGCCGTAGCCGGAATTATAGTCCCACTTGTCATGGGTACTTTTCGAAATGATGACAGAGCCAAAGATCGCAAAATTCCCGTCGAACGCGTCGCCGAGAGTTCTCAGCCGCCAGCTCCCGCCGACGCTCGATCTTCGAGTATCGATGAAGATCAAACCTATCGCAGCGCGCAGGGAAGTCTGAAACGCCTCAGGGCCTATGTGTACTCTTGTACATCTTGCACGCATAAGGCAGAGGCCGTTTCCCAGATCGCGGCAATCGAGCACGACATACACGCGTTGGGCGATCGATACTTATGCCAGCGAGCGCTCAATAGCGCGCACACGAATTGGGACGCCGACGACACTTATGCTGGCCACGTTGAGGAGGCGCAGTCGAGGAGGCTAACCGTTGATGACTGCCGCACGGCGTTAAGCGAAGTGCAAAGCAAACCTGGCACGCAAATCGCCCCCGCTCAAGTCATCAATTACAGGGTCTACGAAAACCAAGATCTCGACGGAGGCGATATCGAAAAATCGTCAAGTGTTGATGTTGGGAATTGCACAGAATCTTGCCGACAAAATGCGCGGTGTCGCGCCTTCACTTTCGATAAATGGAATCATCTTTGCATTCTGAAAGCGGATTTCGGTGTCATGAGATTAAATCCAAGGGCGACGACTGGTATTCGTAGCGACATGTCTGCACCGCCGACAGCGACAAGCAAAATACTCATGGAGCGCTATCGGGGCAAGGCATTTCCAGGAAGCGGCTATAGGACGGTTGAAATTGCGCAGTTCGAAAAATGCGAGAACTTGTGTCTGAACGAGAATTTTTGTGTCGCGTACACATTCATGAAAAATGATCGCATGTGTCATTTGTTCTATACGACCGGCGAGTATTTCCGGAACACCGCTGCTGATAGTGGTGGAAAGAGACAAGAACCCTGATGTCGTGCGAATCCGCTCGAAACGATTCCGCTACCCGCCATTTGGTAGTGCGAAACGCCTGCAGGTTAGCCATCCGCATTTTGGCAGTCGCGCAATTATCGCGCACTCACTTGAATAAGCGCCACAGTGGTGTTGTCTGCCATGCTCCCTCCGTATTTTTTCGCGAGGCGCAATAGCCTGTCAACTACAAAGGTGGAGCCGAGCAAAAATCGCAGGGCCAAAAGTTTGCAGACGACTGCCTGAGGAACGACGTCTAAGCCGTCGGACGCCAGCAAGAGAATGTCGCCAAATCGAAGCGGGAAATCACTCAATCCGCGATCGATCAAATCTAGCTTGTCGCCCGTCAAGGCGGACCTCAGAGCGTTTCGCTCCGGATGCGAAATCGCTTCATCGCGCGTGAGCATGCCCCGTTCGACCATCCGGTCGATCACGGGACGCATCGAATGATCCTGATTCAGTTTTATGAGTTTGCCGTGCCGGAAAAGTAGAAGATGACTGTCGCCGACGGATATCCAATTCAATCGGTTTTCCATACAGCGAATTCCGACCAAGGTCGTGCCCATTTCCGCCGCATCGCAATCATGACATATTTTTTGGCGAATAGCTTCGTTAGCGTCCAACAAGGATTCAAGAAGCACGTCCGGGACTTCGTGACCTTCTGCAAACAGTGAATTGGAAATTGCGATGAACCATTCCACCGCGATGCCCGCGGCGATCTCGCCGCCGGAATGCCCACCCATGCCGTCACACAGGACGGCAGTTAATTCACCATGACCGATTCCCGCTCGTTTGGTTTCGCTATCCAGAAATATGAGCGACTTATCTGAGTGAATTGCGCACGAATCCTCTTGGTTCTCGCGGCCGCCGATAGTTTGACCCATGGCATAGCGAAACGTGATACTCACTTAGTCTTGCCAATCGAATGCTTCGCCACAAAATGCGACGAAGCGAACCACAGTCTGTCCCAACGATATCGTATCGCCAGACTTCAATTCCATAGGTTGCAACACCGGCGAATCATTGAGACGCACGATGCTCGCCTTGCCGCCGTGCTGAATGTGAAACTTTCGATTCATATAATCGTAGGTGATGAATGCATGTTCGCTCCGAGAAATGGTGTCGTCTCCGAAATCGAGCTGCGTAGCCTGGTCATCGCCACGCCCAACAGAGTTCATACCATCAAAGATGGGCGCGAAACTTCCTCGTCCGGGACCATTCACCACGACGAGCCATCCAGTAACAGGCCTTTCGAGGTCGTCCGGTTGGAGGGTTTCACCGACTGACGGCGGATGTGCATCGGATTTCGGTCGAAAGGCTAGCCGGGTCTTGGGCGAGCCCTTGTACGCTGCGGCTGCGGGATGAGCCGCAGCATTGAGGCTATCGTCGGATCTTCTCACCAATCTGGTTTTCTGCGTCTCGGGTATGATGCCGATCTTTCTAGTCTCTGATTCATCAGCCATGTTGGTGTCCTTCTGGACAGAGCACAATAATACAGGTTATGGCGTGTGGAAACGCATGCGAACGTCGCCCAGTTCGATCGTGTCTCCATCCCGCAATCGAGTGCTCTTGACGCGTGCACCGTTAACAAAGACGCCGTTTTCGGTATCCATATCCACGATGATAAACGTCCCGGAAGGTTCCTGTTTCAGAACTGCGTGGCTTCTATGCACACTCGAATTGCGTAAGACGATATCATTATCGCCTTGACGCCCTATCCGAGTGACCCCAGCGTGGATCGTTTCCTTTGACTCGTTCCCGTCGAGAAACTCCAACCAGGCGAGAATAGGTTTCAACTCGGAAATAGTTGCCGATGCAGCAGGCTCAGACGTTGCAGCCTTCAATTGGCGTGCGCGCTTTGCCCGTCTTGTAGACCAGGTAAACAGAAAGACGACTGCCAGGACCGCGGTAACACCCGCCCCAAGGCGCTGTAGCAGGGTCGTGGCTCGGAGCCAATCAAGGAAAGGCGATAAAATGCTGTACGGTTTTCCTGAAACCGGCGCCTCAGCTTGTTCGCCAGTCGTCTGTCCGGTTTCCTTTCGATCGGGCCGATCAGAGGCGTCTGTTTTGGTGACGACTGTAACAGACGGCGGCTCGTAGAATCCCGTCAAGACTTTGTTGTTCGAGAGCGTGACCTCGATCTTTGTCTTTTTGTCACTCGGAACGAATGTCACATAGCCGTCCCTCAGTATGTGGGAGGTGAGGGCTTTGCTGACGTTTCCCCAACTCTTTGCAGTTGCCTTGAAGAATTCACCGCCGGTTTCTTCACTCAGCCGGCGCAAACCTTGCGCCGCCGTGACGGCTTCGGGATCACCCTGGGAGATGACGGCATAGAGATGGATACCCGCATCTTTGAGCTTCTTGGACACTTCCGGCACTGTGTAAGCCTGATCATCCGAAGCGCCATCGGACAGAACGATCAAAACCTTTCGCCGAGAGTTCGCCGATGCGATCTCGTTCGTTGTTTCATCAATGCTTCTGAGCAGCTCAAAAGTCGATCCGTTGGGATGGACCGATTCAAGCGCCAGTGCTGTCGTGTCCGGGGGCGTCCCGATGGCAGCAATTCGCTTGATATCGGTCGCGAATGTCCAAAGGCCATAAGAGGCGAAATTGGCAGGCGTATCCAGAATTTCCTTAATGACCTTCTTCAGGCGCGCAAAAGCGGCATTGTCACGTCCCGCACCCCGATCGAGCAATAGGCCAACCGTTACAGGAAAGGTTTCGGAACCGCTGGAGAGAACACGGATGGCTTCGTTGTCCGCAACCGTCGAAACGGCAATTTTCGTGATTGTTGAACCGTCGGACACGTCAACTTCGCATTGGACTTTCGGCTGCGAAGAGTCCGCTTGAAGCACGCAAGGAAACAATCGATCCTCTGCTTGGGCGGAGCTCACGAAACTGAGCGATCCCACGCAGGCGAGGAAAACTGCAAGAGTTCTGATCTCGATATCTGGTCTTATGAGGCGTCCCGCAAATGTCATCGCCTGACAATCCTTCAGTTAGACAGCGGATACAGTCAATTTGACTTCACCCAAACGAATTTGATCGGACAGTTTAAGGCGGACCGAGTGTGGACCAACCTCGTTGCCGCCAACGTAAGTTTTGTTGAGCGACCCGAGATCGCTAAGCCAGAGAAAACCATCTCTCGCTTCAATGCGGGCATGACGTCGAGAGACTGACGTATCATCGACGACAAGGTCCGCGCTGTCGTTAGACCTTCCGATTATCCGGGAAGAGCCATCGGCTGGGATCTTGAACTGCAAGACTTTTCCATTCGGTAAGACTGCGGATACGAGCCAGCTTCGGACAGAATTCATTGGCGAGTAATTGTCGAGCTTCGTTGTCCGTGCGGAATTATTTTCCGGCTTGATCTCACGGGACCAGGAAAATGCCGGGCGATTTCCCGCAATGAGGTACAGACCTCGCGCGATCATAAAAATCGGGGTGAAAAAACCAAATATCGCTTCGACGCCTATTAATGGAACGTAAAAAACTGACGAGGCTGTCATAGTTCCGTTAAATAGTGATGCAATTCCATTTATAGCAACGTTAAAAATTAGGCGTAACTGAATGTTTATCAAGCCGAACATTAGTAGGCCGACACCTACACCGATAATGTAGTTCGTTGCATGTGATTTGAACAACGAATCATGTATACTCATTCTTCTCATAACAACATAAAATAGTTGTAAAACGAGAGCCCAGCCAGCATATTCGCTGACTATTGGGATTGCGCCCAATACCAACGTAATAAAGAACGCGATATATATAAGAAATACTTCGTTCTTTAGTTGAGTATCCATGCACGTGCCTAATATCTCAGGCTCGCAAGCAAACTTGTGAGATTGAAAATGCGAGGCCCTAAATGGACAAAACCCTCTCCCGAGCGCGATCAAATCGTCACGCAGAAGCTGAAGCCCGTCAAGCTATAAAAAAAGCTCCAGAAAATGGACACATCCAATAATAGCCCACTCAAATGAACGGTTCGGGCGTCCCCTTTCCCTGTTGTCGGGTTTACCGAATGACACGCTACGAGTTTTTGGCTATGTGACCGTCCTTTCCGCCGCCTCTCAACCCGTTCGAACCTCCCTCTTTTCTTTGCGCGCCGTCGCAAGCGTGATATGAGCCCTTGCCAACTTTGGTCGGCCGCGGTTGCTTTCGCCGATTCGCGGCAATTTTCGATCTCTCGCCGCTGCGTCCAGAAGCGCGCCCAAATACGGAGTTGGCTATGACCGCGATCACCCGCCCTTCGCTCAGGGAAGCCCTGACGTTCGATGACGTGCTACTCGTGCCTGGGCATTCCGAAATCATGCCGGGGCTGGTCGACCTCAAGACACGGCTGACATCCGAGATCACGCTCAATCTGCCGATCATTTCAGCCGCAATGGATACGGTGACCGAGGCGCGGCTCGCCATCGTCATGGCGCAAGCCGGCGGCATCGGCGTCATCCACCGCAATCTCAGTCCGGAAGAACAAGCTGAGGAAGTCCGGAAAGTGAAGCGCTATGAGAGCGGGATGGTCGTCAATCCGATCACGATCTTTCCCGAGGAGACGCTTGCCGACGCCCTCGCCTTGATGCGGCGGCACGGCATCTCCGGCATTCCGGTGGTCGAGCGCGGACCCAACGGCAAACCGGCACGGCTCTGCGGCATTCTCACCAATCGCGACGTGCGTTTCGCCGACAATCCTTTGCAGCCCATCTCCGAATTGATGACCAAGAAGCTGATTACCGTCAAAGAGGGCGTGAGCCAGGACGAAGCACGCCGGCTTTTGCACCAGCACCGGCTCGAGAAGCTGATTGTCGTCGATGAAGATTACCGTTGCGTCGGCCTCGTCACAGTCAAAGACATGGAAAAGGCGACACAGCATCCCTTCGCATGCAAAGATGCGGAAGGCCGGCTTCGCGTCGCGGCGGCTTCGACCGTGGGGGATACCGGCTATGACAGGGCACTCGCCCTGATCGATGCCGGAGTCGACGCGATCATCGTCGATACTGCGCACGGCCATTCGCAAGCCGTCCTCGATCAGGTCTCCCGCATCAAGCGGGTCTCGAACAAAGTGGCGCTGATTGCCGGCAATGTCGCAACGGCCGACGGCACCAGGGCTTTGATCGATGCGGGGGCCGACGCCGTGAAAATCGGAATCGGTCCTGGCTCGATCTGCACGACGCGGGTTGTCGCCGGCGTCGGCGTGCCGCAATTTACGGCCATCCTCGATTCGGTCGAAGTCGCGCGTGCTGCCAATGTGCCGGTGATCGGCGATGGTGGGATAAAATATTCCGGCGATCTGGCCAAGGCGATCGCCGCCGGCGCGGAATGCGTCATGATCGGCTCGCTGCTCGCCGGCACCGACGAAAGCCCGGGCGAGGTCTATCTGTATCAGGGACGCTCGTTCAAATCCTATCGCGGCATGGGCTCGGTCGGCGCCATGGCGCGCGGCTCGGCAGATCGGTATTTCCAGCAGGATATCAAGGATAGCCTCAAGCTCGTGCCGGAAGGGGTCGAGGGCCAGGTGCCCTATCGTGGCCCGGCAGGCGCCATATTGCACCAACTGGGCGGTGGTTTGCGGGCGGCTATGGGTTATGTCGGCGCGAGGACGATTGCCGATTTCCAAAGCAAAGCGACTTTCGTGAAAGTCTCGGCGGCGGGCCAGCGCGAAAGTCACGTTCACGACGTGGCGATCACCCGCGAAAGCCCGAACTATCCGACCGGAGTGTGAAGGGACGTCCGTTGACACTGTCCGATGCCGAGTTGGCGCAAATATTCCGATCCCCTGAGGGTGAACGGATCGAACGGAAGGAATCGATCAGTTCTCCAGAGGGGATTTGCAAGGCCATATGCGCGTTTGCCAACGATCTTCCTGGTTCTGGGCAGCCGGGCGTCATTATCGTCGGGCAGAGGGATGATCTTTCTTGCGCCGGCCTTGAGATCGATGATCGGCTGCTTCAGGCGATCGGAGGGTGGCGCAGTACCGGCAAATTTCAGCCGTTCCCAATGATGTCACTTGAGCGGCGCACCGTGGATGGGTGCACAGTCGCTGTGATTACAGTCATGCCTTCCGATAATACGCCGGTTCGCTATGAGGAACGTGTTTGGATTCGGGTTGGACCCCGCAGGGCAACCGCGTCAGCCGAGGAAGAGCGGCGGCTGACAGAGAAACGGCGCGCCCAAAATCTTCCCTTCGATGCACGTGGCGTTGCTGAGGCAACAAGCTCCGATCTCGATTTGATACGGTTCAAGCTCGAATACCTGCCATCCGCCGTTCCTGCAGATATTCTCGCCGAAAATGAGCGAAGCGAAGAGCAACAAATGCGTGCTTTACGGCTCCTCGATGCTCAGAACAGGCCGACCGCGACGGCGATATTGATCCTCGGCAAATCACCGCAAGCCTTTTTTCCCGGGGCTTACGTGCAAGCTTTGCGCATCGACGGCGTCAATTTGACCGATCCTATTATCGATCAGCATCTTTTGACCGGAACGCTGCCCGATCAATTGCGCCGACTCGACGAAATTGGCTCCGTGTGGAACCGGCGCGGTGCAGCGGTGAGAAGTTCCGTACGCGAGGATCGATCCGACTACCCGCTTGCCGCTCTTCGCCAGATTTTTAGGAATGCAGTGATTCATCGCAATTACGAGGCAACCAACAGTCCCGTGCGGGTCACCTGGTACAATGACCGTATCGAGGTTCAGAGCCCCGGCGGAGTCTATGGGCAGGTCACGCCGGAGACTTTCGGCAAGCCGGGCGTCACGGATTATCGCAATCCCACATTGGCCGAGGCACTTGCCGCCTTGGGATTCGTCGAGAGATTCGGCATCGGCTTGCAGATCGTCGAAAAAGAAATGCGCGAAAACGGCAATCCGCCGGCGGAATTTGAAATTCTTTCCAATTTCGTGCAGGTCGCTTTGCGGAGAGCGCCGTGAAGACAATTGCGTTTTTCAACAACAAAGGCGGCGTCGGCAAGACCTCTCTTGTCTACCACCTGAGCTGGATGATGTCTCTGCTCGGCACCAAAACGATCGTTGCCGATCTCGATCCGCAGGCCAATGCGACGAGCATGTTTCTGTCAGACGATCAAATCGAACAAATTTGGGATGATGGAAAGAACTCGACCGTTTACAGGGCGATTGGCCCTCTGATGGAGGGCATCGGAGACGTCTCCGTCAAGGCTCCCTATAAGATTGACGAGAGACTGTGGCTCATTCCTGGAGACTTGGCACTCTCGGGGGTGGAAGATGAATTATCAACGACATGGCCAAAATGCTTGGACGGAGACGCACGGTCATTTCGCGTTACAACTGCGTTTAATCGCATCATCAGAGAGTCCGCAGCGAAAGTTGGCGCTAATTTGGCGCTGATCGACGTTGGTCCTAATCTCGGAGCAATAAATCGTTGTAGCCTCGTTGCTGCTGATTACGTAGTTATCCCGCTTTCGGCCGATTTATTCGCAATTCGTGGCCTCCAAAACGTCGGGCCTAAGCTTCGGGAGTGGCGTCAAGCATGGCAGAAACGGCTTCAAGCAAAGCCCGCTACTTTGTCCATTGATATTCCATCTGGCAAGATGACAGCGTTGGGATATGTCGTATCGCGGTACAGTGTTCTCTCGCGTGGACCAGTGAAGGCCTTTCAGCGTTGGTTGGAGCGCGCGCCAGCTGCTTACAGCCGTGCCGTCGACAATAGCGCGCCAGATGCCGATTTGACGATCGAGAATGATCCTCGCGCATTGGCTCTGCTCAAAGATTACCGGTCCTTGATGCCGATCGCGCAGGAAGCTCGAAAGCCGATGTTTCTGTTGAAGCCCGCCGATGGCGCGATCGGCGGGCATTTTTCTGCGGTATCCGAGTGCAGGTCCGAGTTCGAGATTTTGTGCCGGAGAATTCTGAAAGAGATCGAGTTTCCAGCGCCATGATGCAGTTGATGTTGAGCGTTTGCCTGTGGCGAGTGCCCGCCTTGGGTGCGGGCCAATGACCCCCGCCGCCCGTCTCGCCGCGGCCATCGAAATCCTCGCCGATATCGAGACGCGGCATCGTCCCGCCGCTGATGCCTCGAAGGACTGGGGTCTTTCGCATCGTTTCGCCGGATCGAAGGATCGCGCCGCGGTTTCCTCGCTCGTCTTCGATGCTCTGCGCTGCCGGGCTTCGGCCGCCTGGATCATGCGCCAATCGACGCCGCGCGCGATTCTTCTCGGTTCGCTGCGGGAAATGCGCGGCCTGAGCGTGGACGACATTGCCGCGCTCTGCAACGGCGAGGGTTTCGCACCGCAGCCGCTCGATGATGGCGAAACGACGCGGCTCACTGCGGCTTCGCTCGACGGCGCGCCGCTCCATGTGCGCGGCGATTTTCCGGACTGGCTCGAAGCCGCCTTCACGGAGGTTTTCGACGACCCCGTGGCGGAGGGCAGGGCGCTCGCCGCACGCGCGCCGCTCGATCTGCGCGTCAACAGGTTGAAAGCAACCCGCGAAAAGGCGCTCTCCGCGCTGCGTCATGTCGGCGCTGAAGCGACGCCCTGGTCGCCGATCGGTCTGCGCATTCCGCTCGATGTAGACGGGCGCAATCCACCGCTCGCCGCCGAGCCCGCCTATCTGAAAGGACAAGTCGAAATCCAGGACGAGGGCTCGCAGCTCGCAGCGCTCCTCTGCGCCGCCCAACCGGGCGAACAGGTCCTCGACCTATGTGCAGGCGCCGGCGGCAAGACGCTGGCACTGTCGGCCGAGATGGACAATCGCGGCCAGATCTATGCGACCGATCTCGATCCGCGCCGGCTTGCTGCAATTCATGCACGGCTGGAACGGGCGGCAACCCGCAATGTCCAGGTGCGCACGCCCCGCCGCGGCGCCGATGTGCTCACCGATCTTGCGGACAAATGCGATCTCGTGCTTGTCGATGCGCCCTGCACCGGCACCGGAACTTGGCGCCGCAACCCGGATGCCAAATGGCGCATGCGCCCGGGAAGCCTCGAGCAACGTCTCAAAGAACAAGATGAAGTGATTGATAGAGCAGCACAATATGTCCGTCCTGGCGGGCGGCTGGTCTATGTGACCTGTTCGGTCCTTGCAGCCGAAAATGAAGCCCGGCTGAAGCGCTTTCTCAGCCTGCATGACGCCTTTGCGCCGATCGAAATCGCGGCGCTCACCGCAAGCCTGCCGGACTTGTCGCGCTTTGCCTCAGGCTTGGGCTTGCGTCTGACGCCTCATCGCAGCGGGACGGACGGTTTCTTCATCGCGGCGCTGCGCCGGCACTAGAGCGGGATCGCGCCTCCACTCTTACCAGAAGGGCATGCTCCAAACCATTGAATTGCCGTCCGTTCTGATTTGTCTGCCGAGGCCGTCCGATGACCAGATGCGCGAAACTCTGCAATAATCCCTGCAGCCCTTGTTTCAGCTTCCGTGCGAGGTTCGCGCCCGGAAGCCAAGCCTGCCGCTGCGGCAACGCCGGTTCCTGTTCAAGGCCTTCCGAGAAGAGGGACGGGATGTCCTCGATGTGAATACGATGCGCCCGAACGATGCTTTTCAATGGGTGTTCGACGGGACGCGTTGTGGAAATCCTGCCTTGCATATTCGCCTCTGCACCGCGCGAAAAGATTTCATCGGCGAGATCTTAGGCGAGAAGACTTGCGGCCCATTCAATTCGATCGTTCGAAAAATATCGATGCGCTTAACCAATCCGAACCGATTGCGCGGGGCGGACTCTGGGCTTAGCGTTTGTTTGAAAATAAAATTATCGGTCAACTCACGGTGCTGGCATTCGCGCGACAGCGGGAATCCAGTCCTTCAAGCAAAGGAAGAGTAAGGATAATGGCGCAGCCGGAGATCAGCGTGGATGTCGCCGCCCAGCACGATAAAGTTCTGATCGTCGATTTCGGCTCGCAGGTCACGCAATTGATCGCGCGGCGCGTGCGCGAGGCGGGCGTCTATTGCGAAATCGCGCCCTTCCAAAAGGCTGAAGCCGCATTCCTGGAGTTGCAGCCGAAGGCGGTGATCCTGTCGGGCGGTCCGGCCTCGGTGCTCGAAGACGGCTCGCCGCGCGCCCCGCAGATCATCTACGAGTCGGGCGTGCCGATCCTCGGCATCTGCTATGGCGAACAAGTCATGGCGGCGCAGCTTGGCGGCAAAGTCATTGCCGGCGACAATCGCGAATTCGGCCGCGCCGAAATCGAAATTCTGGAAGAAAGCCCGCTCTTCGAAGGCGTCTGGCGCAAAGGCGAGCGCCCGCAAGTCTGGATGAGCCACGGCGATGCGGTGGCGGAGTTACCTCCGGGCTTTCGCCGCCTCGCCACATCCGAACATGCGCCGATCGCCAGCATCGGCGACGACGCACGCCGCTATTATGCGGTGCAGTTCCATCTCGAAGTCGTGCACACGCCGGACGGCGCAAAGATCTTGGCGAATTTCGTCAAGAAAGTGGCTGGCCTGAACAGCGATTGGACGATGCGCGCCTTCCGCACGGAGGCGATCGCCGCCATTCGCCAGAAGGTCGGGCAAGGACGTGTTCTCTGCGGCCTCTCCGGCGGCGTCGATTCGGCCGTTGCCGCGCTGCTGATCCATGAGGCGATCGGCGACAGACTCGTCTGCGTCTTCGTCGACCACGGCCTGTTGCGCGAGGGCGAAGCCGAACAGGTCGTCAGCCTGTTCCGCGGGCATTACAATATTCCCTTGCATCATGTCGAAGCAGGCGACGTTTTTCTCGCCGCGCTTGCCGGCGTCAGCGACCCCGAAGCAAAGCGCAAGATCATCGGAAGGCTGTTCGTCGAGACTTTTGAAAAAGAAGCCGAAAAGATCGCCGCGGACGGGCAGGGCGCGCCAAAATTCCTCGCCCAAGGCACGCTCTATCCCGACGTGATCGAGAGCGTTTCGTTTCATGGCGGACCCTCGGTGACGATCAAATCGCACCATAACGTCGGCGGCCTGCCCGAGCGGATGCACATGAAATTGGTGGAGCCGCTGCGCGAATTGTTCAAGGATGAAGTGCGGGCGCTCGGCCGCGAATTGGGCCTGCCGGACGCTTTCGTCACCCGCCACCCGTTTCCGGGGCCGGGGCTTGCCATCCGCTGCCCCGGCGGCGTCACGCCGGGAAAACTCGCGATCCTGCGCAAGGCGGATGCGGTCTATCTCGACGAAATCCGCAAGGCCGGTCTCTATGACGCGATCTGGCAGGCTTTCGCCGTGCTGCTGCCGGTGCAGACGGTCGGCGTCATGGGCGACGGGCGGACTTACGATTTCGTCTGCGCCTTGCGCGCCGTGACATCGGTCGACGGCATGACGGCGGATTTTTATCCCTTCGACATGAGTTTCTTGAGCCGCGCCGCGACGCGCATCATCAACGAGGTGAAGGGCATCAACCGCGTCGTCTATGATGTGACGAGCAAGCCGCCGGGGACGATCGAGTGGGAGTGACGGAGAGTAGTGCAGCATAGCTTGGAGTAGCATAGGATATGGAGGGCCGTCCCGGTTCGCCGGTAGCACCCGATAGCAGCAGGACGATCGCATTCGACGGGTGTCGCCGTGTTTCTGGATGCTGGTGCGGACCCGCCTTGCTGCCGCACGACAACGAATATGCTTGCGGGCAAGTGCTCAATGATCTGCACCCGCGGTTATCCCACGTTTATCACGGTCTCAGCAAGCTCAGGTCGCCAGCACGTGGTTCTGAACCGCGGACAGCACGCGCGTACGCGAGATTTCAGTAAAACGATGACCTTCAGGTGGATTTGTCGTAAGAACGCGGACGCGCCAAAACGGCCTTGGTTGTTAGGGGGAGCAAAACATGGAAGTCAAAAATGCAACCCTTTTGTACACATTGGCCACCCTGATGATCACCTTCGCGGGGTTCTCGGCGCTCTTGTTGGCCCTCCGACCGGCCGCTGGAGCGAAGTTGTCACTGCTTGACAGATACCTTGCAAAAACGGTCATGACGTACATTTTCGTATTGACGGCGGGAGCGCTGCTGCCGGCGCTACTTGCGCTCTACGACATTCCGGAAGAGTGGGTTTGGCGGGGCTCTGGCGTGCTTTTCGCACTACCGATGCTGTCTCTTCAGGTGACCTATCCGCGCCGACGCCGCAAAGCGGTCGGCAAAGGACCGCCGCCCGCAATATTTGCGGTCTTCGTTGTGTTCGGCTCCGCTGTGACACTGACGATGCTTGGCTACATTTTAGCAGGCCTCCCATACAGCGCCGCGGCCTACATCACGGCGTTGACGATCGATTTCTTTACGGTCATTTTCGGCTACTTGAGCGCGCTCGATATCGTTATGCAACAACCAATGGAAGTGTCGGAGCGGCCGGCGCCGCATTAGCTCCGAGTCCAAGGGCGCGAACGCATGAACGCCCGTCCCGCGCCCTACCGTAATCGCGTTATCGCCCGGAGCAACCGACCATGGATGGTCCGCATCTCGTCTATTTCGCCGATCCGATGTGCTCTTTGTGCTGGGGCTTTTCGCCAGTCATCGAGGCAATCGAGACGGACGCAGACTTGGCTTTACCCATTCGTCTCGTCATGGGGGGCCTGCGTCCCGGCACGATGGAGCCGCTTTCGCAGCCGGCGAAAGCAGAGATCGGATCGCATTGGGACCATGTGCACGAGGCCTCGGGCCAGCCCTTCGACCACGCTTTTTTTGCCCGCGAAGGATTTGTCTATGACACGGACCCCGCTGCGCGCGCGGTCGTCGTGATGCGCCGCGCCGGGATGTCGCGCGCGCTTGCCGGGTTGCGGCGGATTCACGCGGCGTTCTATGCGGAAAACCGCGACGTCACGCGGCTTGATGAACTCGCGGCGATCGCCGTTGAACTGGGATTTTCCGATGCGGAATTTCGCGATGCGATGCAAAGCAATGCTGCGCGGCAAGAGACCTGGCAGGATTACGCGCTGTCGCAAGGGGCAGGCGTGCGCGGCTTTCCGACCTTGATCGCCGGGACCGGTCAAGACACCCCATACGCCCTCGTGACGAGCGGCTTCCAGCCGATGGACGCCATCTTGCCTGCGCTGCGCCACTGGCGCGCGTCGCTCGCGACGGCGTAATCGCGACCGGCACTGCTATCGGTCTACCGGCCGACTGCACCGATGGCCTCCGAATACGGCGCGTATCGAAGTGACCATGTCCTAAAACCGCGAGAACAGGAGAGACGGCACCGATATAGATATCCTGTCCCAAGTCGAAAACAGGAGCGATCAAATGAGTGCCGAGACGAATACGCAGATTGTGATTGGTATGTGGAAGGCGTTCGGCTCACGAGAAGCTGCCAGGATCGAAAGTTTTCTGGCGGAGAACGCAGTGTGGATCGCTCCTCGAGACAATGCTACGGCCAAATTTCTGGGCGTACCGAGTGGCATGACTGGGCGCGCAGAGATCGTGCGGTTCATCGTCGACCAATTCCCGCAGATTTTCTCGCGAGACGTCAAGCTGGATTACAAGGGCGTCTACACCGACGGCGAAACCGTGGTGGTCGAAGCGACGCTGAGTGCGACTGTCGCCAACGGGCGGCCGTATCGGAATGACTACTGCTTCATTCATGTTGTGAAAGACGGCAAGGTGGTCGAAATGCGCGAATTCATGGATACCTACAGCGGACATCGAATGGTCTACGGCAACGAAGCAACGATCTAACGGCGCGCTGAGGGAGCGGGATAACGGCCTGCCGCCCGGTGGGTTCAGGCGGAGGGACGTTCAGTCCCCTGGGCGTTCCTCGATTGCGTCGACGCGATCGGGAGAGAAGGCGAGATGATGCTCGATCGGTGCGACGGCCGCGTAGGGATTTTCGTAGGTCCACACGGCGTTGATCGAGCGCTTGCCGCCTGGCAGAATGCTGAAATAGGCGCAATCGCCCTTGTACGGGCAGTAGGTCGTGTGGTCCGTGCGCTGCAGCAGCGCCATGTCAACGTCCTTACGCGGGATATATTGGACCGGCGGATAGCTGGCCTCGCGGAGCGTCAGAGCGTCCCGCGTGTCGGCGACGACGCGGCCTGCGACGCTCACCACGACGCGTTTCGGATTGCGCTCGATGGTGATTGGATGATCCGGCCCCGGAACCTTGATCGGCCTTGCTGCCGGTGAGACTTGCGTTGACATGACTTCATCCTTCTGCTTGCGGCCGATCGCGCCGGCGCTGATGCGGCGCGCTCTTGTGCAGCGACTTGCGTTCGGCGAAACGCAGTCGTCGCTGCGATATTCAGGTTGTTCCAGCTTAGCCGAAAATGACTTTGTCAGCCTATCGCCCTATCTCGGCGGCAGCTTCGTCTTTGCCGACGAGCGGAAAGCCGCGACACTGTGCCGGCACCGATCGGCACGGCCTATATGGTGAATGTGGCCTCCTGCCAGCACGGCGTCGGCAGCGGGCCGTGGCAGCGCGTCGATGGTTTCTCCGAAGCGGTGATCGCCTGGATCGCCGCCTGCGAAGAGACGATGCATTGAGGCGTTGTTCAAGCGATAGCCATTGTGAACCCGCCGATATTAGTCCTCAGCCGATCGAGTGGAACTTGCCACATTTTACATATGGGTGTATGTAAGTCCGATGAGCCATATCTCTATTCGCGACTTGCAGAAGATGTCCGGCGAAACCATAGGAGCTTTGCCGGGGCCGACCCCGGTGAAATCGGGGGATCGGACGGTGGGGCTGCTGGTGCCGCTCAAATCTGCCGATCCCGATCGCCTCGCCGCCGTATTGGCTCGGGCCGAGGCGCTCGCAAAAGGGCGGGACTCTGCGGCGGATGATGCTGCGCTTGCGCCCTTCGGCGAGGTCGATCCTGTCGATTGGTCGCTCGAGGCGGTGCGCAAACTCATGGCTGAGCCCGGCTGAGGCATGAAAGCGCCGTCGTCGACGCTCGTGCTCGATGCCGCTGTGCTGGTGGCCGCTGCGCGTGGCAGAAACTCCGGCGCGGTTTTGGCGGCGGCACGTGTGGCGACGCTCGTCACGACGGATCGGGCAATCCACGAAGCGCGCCGGCGCATCGAACTCGGTTTGAAGCGCCCGGACCTCGTCGTCATCGTCGATGATTTGGTCGCCGAAATGACGATCGTGCCTGTCGCCGCCTTGGCGTCGATCCTAACGCGCTGCGAGATTGCGCTGAAGGACGCTGTTGCAAGCCGCAACGGTTCGACGGGAGACGCTCACGTGCTGGCGCTGGCTTGGGTTGTCGAGGCCGATATCTGGACGAGCGACCGCGACTTCGCCGGAACTGGCGTCGCCACCTGGTCGACGCCAAATCTCCTGCGCGGACTTGCAGAGGCTGCAAGGGACCGCGCGTGAAGGTCTGAACGGGGGTAGCGAAGGACCATCGGCGCAGGGTTGGCAAAAATTGCCAACCACGTTATATTTTCCGAACAAGGTGGGGATTTCGCCATGCCGACGCGAAACGTCAATCTCACGGCCGAGCAGGATGCCTTCGTCGAGGAGCTGGTCGCGGCCGGCAAATATCAGAATGCCAGCGAGGCGATGCGCGATGCCTTGCGTGGCCTGCAGCAACGCCTGAAGGCGGACGAATTGAAGCTCGATCTCCTGCGTGTTCAGCTGAGGGCTGGGATGGACGCGCTCGAACGCGGCGCCTTCACCGAGATCGACGATGCCGAACTCGATGCCGCGCTCGATCATCTCACTTCGACTGACGCCCAGTGAATTGTGGGATGCTATCGGCTCTCCGATCCGGCGAAGGCCGATATCGCATCTGCGCTGCGCACCAGCGAGACAATGCACGGCAACGAAGCGCGCCGACGCTACCGCGCGCTTCTGACGGCGGCATTGCGACGGATCGCGGCCGATCCACAAGGGCGCGCGACTGTCGATCGAAGCGAGCTTTTCGCTGGGCTGCGTAGCCTGCATATCCGGCACTGCCGCAGCGAAAGCCGCGAGGCGCCCGTTGGTCATCCGGTGCATGTGATTTTCTACCGTGCCCTCGAGCCGGACCTAGTCGAGATCGTTCGCGTTCTGCATGAGCGGATGGAGCCGAGCCGCTCCATCGATTCCGGACATGAGAAATCGAAAACGTCGAAACAGCGTTGAAGTCGAATGAACAAAGAAGCCGAAAGCCGATCTATCGACACAAAGACGGAGACTTGCACCAGAAAGATGAAGAGTTTCGGACTGCGCCCTGTCCGGAATGGCACGACGAGACGATCTGTGGTTTCGGCCGCCCGACATGAGTTCTTCGGCCGCACGACAATGCGCATCATCAATGAGGTGAAAGGATCAATCGCGTCGTCTATGACGTGACGTCGAAGCCGCCGGGGACGATCGCGAGTGGGGGTGTAAGGGGGCTGGTGCCACGCACGTCTCTACCACGGATAGCGTAGCCGGCGTGGCACCTGCTTAGGCCTCGTAGGCTTAGATCGCAGCTTCCGATGAAGGACTTGCGCAGGGTTGACGCTGATCGCCACGCCTTCCTCACAGTTTACGCTGGTTTATTCCTCGCTTTTCGGCCAGTCGCCGACGATTCGTAGGTCTGCCATGTCGATCGAATTTTTTGGAATTTGTAGCGAGACGCGCAAATCCTTTGCCTTCGAACGGCGCGAAGTGAACTCAACCCGCTGAATGGCGGGCCTGTCGGGTGATGCGTACTCGATCTTTTGTGCGGCATCGAGCGAAACCTGCTCGGGTTCGATCCATAGAGCCACAGTGAGCAATACCTCACCCAGCTGTTTCTCACCGTCAGGTGCCTCAACGGTGACCGTGCCCGGATATGGAAAGCATGCGGTTCGTAAAACGGGGGGCTGAGCTTTTGCGATAACGTCAAACGGATCCGCGGCTTCCTGAACCTGGTACCACAGGTCGTTTAGAGACCAAGTGGCCCCGGTTTTGGTGCTTCGAAAGATGGGCGCGAACGGATCTGTGTCGGGCGGCAGTGTCAAGTCGACATCGTTCGGGTCGGGCATTTTCCAGTCCAACGAACGGAATGTTCGAATACCAACGCGCGCTATGGCGCAGGCCCTATGCCAAAACAATACGAGGTCTAACCGCAGAAGCGAATTGATCTCTGCGGTAGACACCTCCGACAATTTACGAAGGGAAATACCGTGCTGGTAAGCAACGGTCTCGGCATCCGCTGAGAATCCTGACGAGCTAACTGCGATGGTTCGATCAGCGCTGATCGCGAGCCTCTTGGCCGCAAGCTGCTCAATCCATGTGACGTCCTGCCTCTTCGATCTCCGGCGGCACTCGATCGTGACGAGAACCTCGCTCGTGCCGACAAGCGTTCGGATGCTCGCGTCGACTTCGCGCCGGCGTCCAGTCGTCCTGCAGAGAATGTGGTCCGGAGAGGTTACTGTCATTCCTAGTGGGCCGGCATCTGCTTCGATGCGTGCGACCAACTGCTCGAATTCCCGCCACTGTGCCTTGCCTCGACGGTCCTTGGTCATTTCTTTTTGATAGCCTTCGCGCCGGGGCTAGAGAACATCGGAAAGAAGCTCTTCTGGACCCTGAGCTTCAGAACATCATTGATGCCGATGGTATTTGCCCTCCGGCGCTCGCCGCCAGCGGGCGTGATAACCTCTATGTCCGGATTGTCGATGATTGCTGCGTGAACGTCATCGGTGTGCGCCGGTGTGATGTTGTATATGCTTTCATAGAACTCACTCACACCGATTACGTCGCCCGATTCCGAAATCAACCTTGGGATATCGTCAATGAGTTGCCGCTTGGCCGTATGGCGGCCCGGCTCATCGAAGAGATAGAGTGTGCCGCCGTCATGATCTGGATCGTAAGAGAGCATATTTAGCCCAGATCGCCCGAAGTGCGCCTGCACACTGCTATTGTTGTGTAGGATGTTGTTGTACACCTGACGCGCGCGATAGAAGTTCGCGAAGTGGATTAACCAATATCGCCAGCCATTTGGGTTATTTATCGAAAACGGGCTTACGAACGGCGCACAGACTCGAAAAGCCTCGAATACGAGCCGTTCCGCGGCGCCAAGCCATGAGTTCTTGCTCATGGCTCCTTCGAGGCTTTTGAGATCGGTGTTGTCTAGGCCCACATATGCGAGCTGCGCTGCGAGTAGTGTAGGCTCGGACTTGTGCAGGAAGGAAACTAGGGCTTCGATTGCGAAGGTGTAGAAAATTTCGGCCGAGGGATAAGATCGCATGATGTCTATCAGAGTCTTTCGATCGACGTGCCGGTGGCCACATTGGTCGAGATTGAAGAGGACGTTGCGGTAGCGGCCCTGAGATAGGAACTGCTTCATCACGGGGTACGCTTCTTCGAATGAGTGGTTGAGATACTCGACATGGAGGTGAAGCTTGTTGACATCTTGGCCGATCGCGCCAAGCAGCGGTGCCAGATTGCCTTTTAGTATTTCGACCACGTTGCGGTCAGCGTCATTCAATACGAGAAGGCACTCGATCTCGATGACTCCAAGCCCTTGCGCGGCGCGGCGCACATTCACGAATTCCGTCGCTTTTTTAAGCTCTTCTAGAAAAATGATCGGCGAACCCGCGTTGCCGCACTTATAACGTCCGCCGCCCGCAAATCCGTCGATGATGGCAAGGCGAAAGCGCGCTTGCTGGGGAAGCTGGCAGCGGACGGTTAGGTAGTTGAAGAAGTAATCGCGCAAGATCTTGTGCTTGCGGCGTGAATGGTCCTCAAGCGTGGCGCCATTCGCCCATTCATAGGGTTTCTCGACCATTCGTACCCGTGCCCAGTTGTACGTGGCTATACGGCTGCTACTGGCGTTGCCGGCATCTCGTCCCAGGTCCTTCCGCGGTATTCGCGGCCGTTGGCTTTCTTTGATCGGCGTTTATTGTCACTGCCCCAGGTGCCCCACTGCTTGAAGAAGAAGGCTGTGCGATGCCGGATGCACTGAACGTGGATCTCATCGATCCATTCCACGCGGATCGGTCGTGCTGCTCTTCCACTTTCGCCGCCAACTATCGCCCAGTGAACACCAGACAGGTCGACTCTACCTACCGGACCGATTAGCGGTTCAAAGGAGATGAAGCGAATTGCTGCGGGTATGCGGCGTAAGTGATTAACTCGCTCGACGACGTCTGCGTTCTCAATGCTCGTCCCGAGCCAGACATTGGGGAGGACAGCTCTTATCTTTTTGGATACGATCTCCGCCATGCGTTCGGGGCGTTTGGTCAGTATTTGGTAGTTGTGCCGTGGCGTATCGCCCATTACCTGCCACACATCCCTTATGAACGAGTCGCCCACTCGCTCATGAAACAGATCGCTCATCGAATTGACAAATATCTTGCGTGGCTTCTTCCACGCGTAGGGAATCCCAAGCGCTTCGCGATCCTCTTTTACGACCCCATTCCAAACGGTACGTTTGCCGCTCAGTCGCGTTAAGCCCGCATATTTCTCGACACCCATCGCATCCAGGCGTTTCGCCATCTCCATCGCGTAGCAATGCGTACAGCCGGCCGTTACGACGGAGCACCCTGTGACTGGATTCCATGTAGCGTCGGTCCATTCAATTTGGGTTTCGGCCACCTCATCCTCCCGGGTAGCTGGGGACGACCAATTGGTCTTTCCATGGTTTCACTATCATTAGATCATTCCTCTAAGAGAGTTGAAATATAGTTTCTTCACGTCATGCCGGAGCTTGCGGGCGAAATCGGCGATGCAGGTTTGGCGACAGTGCGAACCCAAGACATGGCTGAGATGGCTCCTTGTCGCATGTCGAAGGCGCTGACATTTTATTTAGCAGATCTTAGTGAGTAAGAGGCACGAAAAGCGCTGCCCTCACCCGCAATTACGGCAATTACGGCGACACTCCGTTTAGTGAATCGCCATCCCGTTCACCCCCGGCGTTCCCGCAATAAGGCGCACCGACACCGCAATCCCAAAGCCGTATTCAAAGAGGACCAGTTTTCCGGGAGCCGGTCGTATCATCAAGAATGGCCATGGCGGCGCGCTGCAGTCGCCGGCTTGCGGCGGCAAAATCCGGCAATTGGCCGGCGCCGCGCAAAGCTTCGTGGGAAATGCCGCCGTAGACCAATGTGAAGACGAGGCGGGCGGGTTCGTCCGGCGCCAGCCCCGCCGGCCAATCGGCGGCGGCGGCGATCAGCCGGCGCCATTCGAGCACGCAGACCTCGTAGGCCGTGCGATACGAGTCGAGATCCGTCTTGAGACGCTCGAGCAGGAAATGCTGCCGCCAATCTCGCGGTGCCTGCGCGCAGATCATCGCCTGGCTTTCGATCGCCGCGGCGACGCTTTCGGCCAGGCTCCTGCCGGCGACCGCCTTGCGGCAGCGGATCAGTGCCTGCACGATCCTCTTGGTGCGCAGGTGGACGCAGACGCGTGCCAAATCCTCCTTGCTGTCAAAATATTCGTAGAACGTGCCCAGGCCGACGCCGGCAACCATGACGATGTCGCGGATCGTCACTTTGTCGTAGGAGCTTTCGTCCAAAAGCCGAACAAAAGCGTCCTGGATCGCTAAAGACGTCTGCCAAGACCGCGATTGCACCGGCCTTCGCCGTCGTTTCGCAAGGGTTGAGCGCGGCGCCTTCATCTATGGAAAACCCGAACACATCGTGGCAAATTCTCCCCTAGAATAGGCGGCAGCCGGTGCTTCGCCATACGCCGTCCGCAGGGAGAAACCATGACCGCCTCCGCATCGCCATCCTCAGACATCCAATCTTCGCAGCCGCTCGACCGATACGGCGCGGCCACCCATCAGGTGATCAACCAACCGCGCGAACTTGCCGATTACAATCTGTTCGCCCGCGATGTGGCGCTGAAGGACGCGGTCGCCCGTGAGGGCGCGCAGTGGGCGTTGGACGAACTGGATCGCTTTGGCGCGAAAATTGGCGCCGCCGAATATCTGGAGCTTGGCGCGCTCGCCAACCATCATCTTCCCGAATTCGACACCCATGACCGTTACGGCCGACGCATCGATCTGGTGCGGTTTCATCCCTCCTATCACAGGCTGATGCGTACGGCGATCGAGGAAGGCCTTCACTCTTCGCCCTGGACCGACCCGGTTGCTGGCGCGCATGTCGCCCGCGCCGCCAAGTCCTTCCTGCATTCTCAGGTCGAGGCCGGGCATGGCTGCCCGATCACCATGACCTTCGCCGCCGTTCCCTGTCTTAAGACGCAGCCCGATCTCGCCAAGGAATGGCTGCCGAAGATCACGGCGCGCGTTTACGATCCGCGCAACGTGCCGGCGTCCGAGAAGCAGGGTCTGACCATCGGCATGGCGATGACCGAAAAACAGGGCGGCTCGGACGTGCGCGCCAATACCACGCGGGCCTTCCCCGTCGCCGGCGGCGGGCCGGGCCAGGCCTATGAACTTGTCGGCCACAAATTCTTCGTCTCGGCGCCGATGTGCGACGCCTTCCTTGTCCTGGCGCAGGCGCCCGGCGGCCTCTCCTGCTTCCTGCTGCCGCGCTGGCGGCCGGACGGTGAAAAAAACCCGATGCAAGTGCTGCGGCTGAAGAAAAAAACCGGCAATGCGTCGAATGCGTCGAGCGAAACCGAGTTGCGCGGCGCGCTCGCCTGGATGGTCGGGCAGGAGGGCCGCGGCGTCGCGACCATCATCGAAATGGTCGCCATGACGCGATTTGACTGCATGATCGGCTCCTCGGCGGGCATGCGCATGGCGACCAGCCAGGCGATCGACCATTGCCGGCAGCGCAGCGCCTTCGGCCGCCTGCTCGTCGAGCAGCCGATCATGCAGAACGTGCTCGCCGATCTGGCGATCGAAACCGAGGCGGCGATCGCCATGACGATGCGCATGGCGCGCGCCATCGACAACCGCAGCGAAGCCTCCGAGGACCATCTCGTGCGGCTTTGCACGGCGATCGGCAAATACTGGATCTGCAAGCGCGGGCCAGCCCATGCCTACGAGGCGATGGAATGCATCGGCGGCAGCGGCGTGATGGAGGAATCGCCGATGCAGCGCCTCTATCGGGAGGCGCCGATCAACGCAATCTGGGAAGGCAGCGGCAATGTGCAATGTCTTGACGTTCTGCGCGCCGCGCACAAGACGCCCGAAGCCCTGGTCGCCTATTTTGACGAAGTCGGTCAAGCGCGTGGCGGCAGTCCCATTCTCGATCGTCATATCGAGGCGCTGAAGAAAGATATGCGCGATCTCTCCGATTTCGAGTCTCGCGCGCGCGATCTGGTCGACCGGCTGGCGAGCGGCTTGCAAGCTTCGCTGCTGGTTCGGCACGCACCCGCGGTGGTCGCCGACGCCTACTGCTCTTCGCGTCTGGACGCGACAGGACATCACCAGATCGGCGCGCTGCGGCCGGGATTTGATCTTCGCGCCGTGATCGACCGCGCGGTGCCGCGCTGAAGCCGGACGCGGGTAATTAGAGCATGTCCCGGAAAAGTGGCCCCACTTTTCCGACAAGGACATGCTCCAACTTTTTGAATTGGCGCGTATTCTTGATCGATCGAGTGATTCCACCCGATCGGAATACGCGCTAGGCTGACACTGCACGCAGTGAAGCGCCGTCCCGAACTGCACTGGTGCGGAGCCGCACAGCAAACCGAAGCGCAGTTTGCGAGTTTCTTTTTCGTTAGCCCGGTTCGGGGACTTCGCGCAAAGCGCCCGAGCCGCTAATTTGCTATGCAGGAAGGCGAATTGGGGCATAGTTCGCGCGATGAGGCGTTGCCAATTTGCAAGGGGACATCGGACAGTCGAGGGGTGGATCGCATGGCTGGGCGGGACTGCAGCAATTCGATGACTGAGTGGCCCTGGCGGCGTTTTGCGGTGACCTTGTGTGCCGTCGTCGTGCTTTGTGCTTCTGCGGCACTCGCGCAGGCACGTTCTCTCGCGCTCGTCATCGGCAATGATTCTTACGCCAATGTTGCAACATTGACGACCGCGGTGGGCGATGCCCGCGCGGTTGGCGACCAGCTCGAAAAAATGGACTTCGTCGTACGCCGCGGCTTCAATGTCGATCAGCGCGCGATGAGCCGGGCGCTGGCTGCGTTCGCAGCCGATGTGCAGCCGGGGGACCGCGCGCTGTTCTTCTACGCCGGCCACGGGTTCGAGATTTCGGGCGCCAATTACCTGTTGCCGACCGACGTGCCGTCGGCGCAGGCCAATGAGTTGGGTCTGGTGCGCGACGCCTCGTTTGCCGTAGAGCGGGTGATCGACGATCTTCGCCAGCGCGGTGCGGGCGTGACGATTCTCGTGCTCGACGCCTGCCGCGACAATCCCTTCGGCTCGCGGACGCGCGCCGGGGCGATGCCGGGGGGCCTAGCCCGTGTCGACGCACCCGAAGGCGTGTTTGTGCTGATGTCGGCAGGCGCCAAGCAGCAAGCGCTCGATAGCCTGTCGGCGGGCGACGGCGAGAAGAACTCGGTCTTCACGCGCACGTTCCTTCGCGAACTCGCCAAGCCCGGCCAGACGCTGGTGCAGATCGCCAAGGCGACGCAAGTCGGGGTCAAGGAGCTCGCCGAGACCGTCGGCTACGCGCAAACGCCCGCCTATTACGACGAGGTCATCGGCGACGTCGTGCTGTCGAATGCCGATAAGGCGGCGGCGCCCGTATACGCCAATCCCGCGCCGATCGCCCAGCCCAGAGCTATCCCCGAGCAGAAACAGGTTGCCGCCATTGTGCGCGACCACAAGCTCGAAGAGCTGAAGGTCGGCGGTCCGGCGCCGATCGCCAGGTTCATGCGCTCGAACGCCGGATGGAGCGCAACGATCTCTCTGCCTGAACCCGCGACGGGGTTGTCCTACCGACTTGGCGACGCGGGGGCGTTCAAATCGACAGGCCTGCTCGATGTGCTCGATCAGCGTACCGGCCAGCGCATGCCAAACCCATCCTTCCCGCTGCCCGGCAAGGCGGCGATAATCATCGAAGTGCGTTACGAGACGATCGATGGCGGTTCGGTCGGCCCGTTCCCGATCCGCTTCGATCCGGACGCCGCTTTGTTTCAGGAGCAAAAGCAGATTCTTGAGCAGATGCCGGCGAAATGGGTCGAGTTCCGCGACTTCAACGGGACCCTGATCTATTTCACGACGCTGGTGACCTATCGCTGCGCGATCGCCGATTTGCGCTACGGCCTCGACGACGGCAAGCCTTTGCAGCGCTATGATTTGCCGGCATGTAACGCCAACGATCCGTTCAGCGTGCCTGAGCACGCGAAACTCTATCTGAAGGCGCCGCCCAACACCAAGTCGATCAGCCTGCAGATCACCTGGCGCGACGGCACCCAATCAGACGTCAGCACGATCGAAAGGAACTGAGCGAGGGGCGCCGAAAGCATTTTTGCAACGCTCTAACTTTTTGAACCTGCGGGTATTCTTTTAGATCAGGTGATTCCATCTGATCGGCATACGCGCTAGATCACGATGATTTTGGATTGAATCAATCCAAAATCATGAACGTGATCGATTCCAATAAATTAGAGCGGGATGGGATGGAAAACCGATTTCCACTTTTCCTCATCCCGCTCTAGGGGCAGGTCGTTACCTGATTGCTGCAAATGCGAGTGGCCCAGCCGCGCGCTGTCGGCCCATTTGCCATATGCACGGCGACGTCGGCAAAACTTCCCGCGCAGCCGAAGACATGATCGATGTTTGCGGCGTCGGGGCCGCTCGTCTGATCGGGCGACGAAAGTTTCATGACGACCGACGCAGCGCTGTCGGCGGCCTTTCGCAGATTGGCGTCGTTGATGAGAAACCGTACTTTGTCAGCGAATACCCAGCCAGGGCCGGGAAACAGGATGTGGTCGCCTTTGCCGCTGCCATAATCGACGAATTTTGCGCCGCTGATCAACAGCCATCCGTTGCGGCTGCCGATGATCTTGAATTCCGCGGCATAGGAATCGTCGCCCTGGGTTTGCGGCGGCGGAAGGCGGCCGATCACGGTCGCATCTTTGCTCGGCGCCGCGCGTATATTGAGTCCGGCCGGATCATGATCGTCCGACCAGCCGAAGATTGTGCAAGAGATCGCGCCGGCGGTCTCGACGGTCTCGGCAGCTGCGACTGCCGGCCAAAAAGCATAGAGCGAGACCAAACCCATCGCGACGATGCGGGCATGCGGGACTCTCACCGGGGGCTCCTTCTTGCGGGCCATGAAGTCCGATCGCGTTTCTCTATAGGAACTCGACGATCGACGGAGGTCTTGATAGCCTTGCTGGGCAAGAGTCGCAATCGGTTTGACGTTGATCGGGCGCGCGGCCGCAAATTCGAGACAGGGACATTTTCGGTGACCATCACGATTTACGGCATCAAGAGCTGCGACACGATGAAGAAAGCCCGCGCCTGGCTCGACGAACACGGCGTCGCCTATGTCTTTCATGACTATAAGACCGAAGGCGTCGATCCGGGGCGCCTAAAAGCCTGGTGCAAAGAGCTCGGCTGGGAGATTGTGCTCAACCGTGCCGGCACGACCTTTCGCAAGCTTTCCGAGGCGGAGAAGCAGAACATCGACATGGCCAAGGCCATAACGCTGATGCTGGCGCAGCCTTCGATGATCAAGCGGCCGATCCTCGATCTTGGCTCCCGTCGGTTGATCGGTTTCAAGCCCGAGCTCTATCGTGAGGCTTTGGCGCAAGGACACTAGATCACGATGATTTTGGATTGGTTCAATCCAAAATCATGAACGTGATCGAGTCCAATAAAATAGAGCGGGATAGGCAGATAAGTTTACGCAATCTGCGTAGACTTGATTGCGCCGGAAAACCGGTTCCAACTTTTCCTCATCCCGCTCTGAGGCGACGCACACCGTGCGTTGCAAATCCGCGCCATGCGAGGAAAATCGTTCAGACGCCTTGACCGGAGACAGACGATAATGCGTGTTTTCATCGTTCACGCCCACCACGAATCGACCAGTTTCAACGCGTCCATGACCCGCGAAGCGGTCGCCGCTTTGGGCGAGGCGGGACACGAGGCCGTTGTCTCCGATCTCTATGCGATGGGATTTGATCCCGTGTCGGATCGACGCAATTTCAAGACCATGGCTGATGCTGAGCGGCTTCGCCAGCAGGCGGAAGAGGCCTATGCCAGTGCCCATGACGGCTTTGTCGGCGAATTGCAGGCGGAAATGGACAAGCTCGCTTGGTGCGACGTCCTGATTTTCCAATTTCCGATTTGGTGGCTTGGTCTGCCGGCCATTCTGAAAGGTTGGGTTGATCGGGTCTTTGCGGTGGGCCGCGCCTATGGCGGCGGACGCGCGTTCGACGACGGCATCTTCGTCGGCAAGCGGGCCATGTGCGCGCTGACTGTCGGCGGATTGGAGCCGGTCTACTCGGATGTCGGCGTTTATGCGCCGGTGGACCAAATCCTGTTTCCCGTGCATCGCGGCATATTCGACTTTACCGGGTTCGCCGTGATCGAACCCTTTGTCGTCTATGGGCCGAACCGCATTACTGAAGAGGAGCGGCGAGCCTATTTGGAGCGTTATAGAGCGCGCGTGCTCAACCTCGATACGTTGCCGGTCCTCGCCGGTCTACGGACGGAGGATTATGTCGGCTTTGTGCGCAAAGCGGCGAAGGCGCCGACTTAGACGAGAGCATGTCTCGGAAAAGCTGCGCGGCGTCCCAGTTTTCCGCATAGCGCTCCAGGCCATGCAAGAGAGCTATCGATCCGTCGCTGCCGCCAAAATCGGGCCGCCGTTGTGTGTCTGCACCAGGATTGCTGTCCGCAGCCCGGCAGGTGCCGGCGGTATTGCCAGTGCCAGAGCCTGGCCGTTCCAGTCGCTCAATCGGGACAGGCTGTGAACGACACGAGTGTGCGGCAAAGTTCGTCCCGTGTTCTCACCGCGTGCGACCGGCACATTGACGATGTTCGCGTCATACTGGACGAGCCACACATCGGCGCCTTCGGCAGGCGCTCGTCCTTGCCCAATCGTCAGCTTTCCGGCCGAGAGCGCAATCTCCGGACCGGCATCACCCGCAGCTTTCGCGATGAGGCTTTCGACATCGCCGAGGCTGGCGCCAACAGTGCTGAAATGGCCGTTGACCACCATCTGCGGCGTGAAGGGACCCGGTTGGCCCAATCCGGGCTCATAGACGGCCTGACGATTGGTGAATTCCGGCTTTCCGAATACGTCCTTCCAGCCCAGATAATCCCAATATGTCACGGAAAAACTGAGGGCGAGCACGCCTGGCTGCTGACTGAGTTTGATGAGATTGGCGTTTGCCGGCGGACAGGATGAGCAGCCCTGGCTGGTGAATAATTCCACGACGACGGGCTGTCGCTCGGCGGCCTGGATAGGGTTCATGAGGCCGACGAGAAAAGACAAGCAAAGCGAGCAGCCTGAGGCAACATTTCGAACGTGCATGTCTCGACCCTTAACCGTTTCGACCTCGCGTCCGATAGGGGCGGATCGACGATTGCTTCGCGATGGCGCGACCGATTGTTACGGCATCACGGAATCTTGATCGCATTCACATCAGCCGATATTCACGTCTCAAGCACGATCCCGAAAAATTGCAGACTTTTCGGATAAGATCGGGCATCAAGACAAAGGCCCAAAGCGTGATTGCGATTCAATCTGATGCAAGCGCGCTCTCAAGGCCGAAAATGACTCGAGTCGAAGAGCCTGTATGATGAATCTCTCTGAATTCTCCGTGCCTCGAGAGCGGCGCTATTTCGAGGATTATGTGGAAGGGGCCAAGTTCGAATATGGGCCCATATCGGTCGACGAAGCCGAAGTCATCGCCTTCGCCAAGCGCTACGATCCGCAGACGATGCATACCGATCCGCAAGCAGCTGCACGCGGTCCGTTCAAAGGGCTGATCGCCAGCGGGTGGCAGACCGTAGCTCTGATGATGCGGCTCTTCGTCGATCATTATATTTCGGCGGTGGCAAGCATTGCTTCGCCCGGCGTCGATGAAGTGCGTTGGTTGCGGCCGGTTCGGCCGGGCGACCAACTCACGTTACGTGTCTCGATTCTCGAAACAAGACCGTCGCGTTCCAAACCAGATCGAGGCATGGTTGTCTCATTGCTTGAAGCAGTCAATCAATCCGGCGAATTGGTGGCGAGCCTCAAGGCGATGAACTTGCTCGGCGCGAGAAATCCGCCCGGCACAAGAGCGGGATGAGGAAAACTGGGACGCTGCGCGGCTTTTCCGGCGCAATCAAGTTTACGCAGATTGCGTGAACTTATCTGCGCATCCCGCACTAATCTATTAGAATCGATCACGTTCATGATTTTGGATTGATGCAATCCAAAATCATCGTGATCTAGTGCGACAGCTTAGATTGTTCGCCTCGTGGCGCTGGAGGTCCGGCCAGATCTCCGAACAATTCCAGCTTCATGCGTCGGGCGCCATCGCGCTAGTCCCCTGCCGAAGCCGGCAAGCCTCCGCAGCAATGCGATCGGCCGCGTCAGCCGCGGCTGCGGCAACCGCCGGCGTCAGAGCCGCACCGGCGTCGAAACAGCAGCCTTCGATCGCATAGACGACAATGTCGCGCGGCGCACGCTCGAGCATGCGGGCGAGGCCGATCGCGACGGCAAGGCCGAAGGCATGGCTCGACGCGAACGACATGTCACGTGGCAGCTCATCCGTCGCAAGATCGATGCGGTGGATGCGGCCGGGAGCGCCCGTCGGCGCGGCGGCGTCGACGCAAACGAGCGCATCGAAGCCGGCCCAATCCTCGATGAGCGAGACCATGTCGTCGCTGCGGGTCAGGATGGCGACGTCATCGGGCAAGCGGCCATCGAGCTTGTGAGCCACGATCATGCCGACGCCGTCGTCGCCGCGATCGGGATTACCGAGACCGGCGATAAGGACTTTGCGCGGCGAATGAGCTTGATCGCTTGTCCGGGTCATGTCCGGTGCACCGTCAGCTTGAGGAAATGCGTGGAGCAGGAGATGCAAGGGTCGTAATTGCGAATGCTCTGTTCGCAGCGATGGCGAATGGCGTCGTCGGGCTGATCCAATATCGAGGTGGCGACCGCCATCAGATCCGCCTCGATGCTCGGCTGGTTCTGCGACGTCGGCGGCACGATGCGGGCCGAGCGGATCGTGCCCTCGGCATCGAAATCATAGCGGTGCCAGCAGATGCCGCGCGGCGCCTCAGTGCAGCCGAAGCCGGTGCCCGCGCGCGGAGGGCAGGGCACGGCCGCGATATCCGGCGGCTCATAGGCTGCAATTGAGCGCTGTGCCTCTTCGCAGGCATAGACGAGCTCCAGAGCCCGCACGATGATGCTGCGGAATGGATTGCGGCATACCGCGCCGAGCCCGGCCTCGCGGGCGAGTGCCTGAACCGAGGCCGGCAGGCGATCGAAGTTGAGCGCATAGCGCGCGAGCGGCCCAACGAGATAGGCGCCGCGCCGCTTCAGAACCGAATGTAAAGCGGTCGAATGCGCGACATGACGTTCCTCGAACTCGCTCTCGTAATCGGCGATGTCGATGTCGATATCGCGGCTGGAGACGAGCCGTCCTTCATTGAACGGATATTCGTCCTTGTGCCGCAGCGCCACGAATTCATAGTCCCGCTCAAAATCCGGGAACGGGAACGCTGCGACCCAGTGCAGGAGGCCGATCGCAAGATCGCAGGCCCGCTTCAGGTTTTCCGCGACAGGAGCAAGTTCCGCCCGGCTCGGGACGCGATGGAAGCCGCCGGCCTTGACGCTGACGGGGTGGATCTCGCGTCCGCCCAGCACCCGCATGATTTCATTGCCGGTCTTCTTCAGCGCGAGGCCATTGCGGACGGCATCGCCATGCTCGCGCGCCATCTGAATCGCATCGGGGAAACCCAAGAAATCCGGCGCATGCAGCATGACGACATGCAGCGCATGGCTTTCGATCCATTCGCCGCAATAAATGAGCCGCCGCAGTGCCCGAAGCTGCCCGTCGACTGTGACGCCGAAGGCGTTCTCGATCGCATGCACGGCGCCCATCTGATAGGCGATCGGGCAGATGCCGCAGATGCGCGCCACGATGTCGGGCGTCTCGGCATAGCCCCGGCCGCGCAAAAGCGCCTCGAAGAAGCGCGGCGGCTCGAAGATATTGAGCTGCGCCGAGGTCACTCGGCCATCGCTTATATGGAGGTCGAGCGCGCCTTCGCCCTCGACGCGGGCGAGATTGCCGACCCGGATCGTCCTAGTCGGCATGGGCTTCGCTCTCTTTAAGGAATGCTTCGGCGGCGGCATTGAAGCTGCGGAAGACACGGCTGATGTCGCGCGGCGTGGCGCCCAGCGCCTGCCATTGGCGCGCCAACGCGGCGGTATTCGGCGTCTCCATCGGACCATAGCAACCATAGCAGCCGCGCCGGAAGGCGGGACAGATCGCGCCGCAGCCGGCATGCGTCACCGGCCCGAGGCAGGGCGTCCCTTGCACCATCACGCAGATCGTGCCGCGCTGCTTGCACTCGATACAGACGCTGTGCGCCGCAATCGCCGGCTTGCGGCCGGCGAGGAATGCCGAGATCACTTCCAAGAGTTGTTGCTTGTTGATCGGACAGCCATGCAACTCGTAATCCACTGCGACATGCGCCGAAATCGGCGTCGACGTCGCGAGCGTCTCGATATAGTGCGGCGAGGCATAGACCGCGACGATGAAGTCGTTGACATCGGCGAAATTGCGCAAGGCCTGAATGCCGCCGGCGGTGGCGCAGGCGCCGATCGTGACGAGATGTTTCGATTGCTGGCGCACCATGCGGATGCGTTCGGCATCATGCGCCGTGGTGATCGATCCTTCGACCAGCGAAAGGTCGTAGGGGCCGTCCTCGACGGCACTCGATGCTTCCAGAAAATTGGCGATTTCTACGGCATCGGCGAGGCTCAGGAGTTCGTCCTCGCAATCGAGCAATGAAAGCTGACAGCCATCGCAAGAGGCGAACTTCCACACTGCGAGCCGCGGACGCTTTCGCTCGCTCATCTCAGATCTCCCGAACGGTAAAAATGTCGGCGATCCTGTCGAACCGCATCACCGGCCCATCTTTGCAGATGAAGGCCGGCCCGAACTGGCAGTGGCCGCAGAGGCCGATGGCGCATTTCATGTTGCGTTCCATCGAGAGATAGATGCGGTCGGCGGAGACCCCGGTCTCCCGCAGGGCGCTCACCGTATAGCGCATCATCACTTCCGGCCCGCAGAGCAGCGCGATCGTATGATGCGGATCGAAAGCCGCACGCGGCACCAGCGCCGGCACGACGCCGACATTGCCATGCCAATCCGCCTCTGCGTGATCGACCGTCACTACGATATCCACGTCGAGACGCTGGCGCCATTGCTCCAGCTCGTGGCGATACAGAATGTCTTTTGGATTACGGCTGCCAATGAGAATAGTGACGCGGCCGTAGCGGTCGCGGTTTGCCAATATATCGTAGATCGCGGGGCGCAGCGGCGCGAGGCCGAGGCCACCCGCCACGATGACGACATCCGAGCCTTCAGCCGAGGCCACGGGCCAGCCTGTCCCGAACGGGCCACGCAGGCCGAGCGGCGCGCCCGCTTCGAGTTTGGCGATCGCGCTACTGACGGCGCCGACGGCACGGATCGTATGGACAAACACGTCCTCATCCGCGCAATTGCCGCTCAAGCTGATGGCCACTTCACCGATGCCGAAGGCGTAGAGCATATTGAACTGCCCGGGCGTGAAGGGCGGCCGCTGCCCCGCGCGTGGCATGAGTTCCAGCGTCACAATATCGGACAATTCACGGTACACGCGGGAAACCCTGTAGATCTGCGGCACGAAAGGATCGGCGAGGGGGACCGCGATCATGTCAGCGCTTGCCATAGACGTCGAGCACCTGCAGCCTCGTCGCCTGCAGCCGCTTCACGAGGATCGGCGCGAAGTGCTTCATCATTTCGTAGCCGAGATGATGATCCGCCTCGCACTTGCCACGCAGGCAGGCAGCGTCGATGCCGATCGCCCTGGTAAACTCCACCGCGCGTGCGTCAAACACCCAACGATAAGGCGGCACGAGCCAGGAGGCGCCGACGACCTCACCCTCGCCGAGAGTCGCAAAGACGATCGGGGCCTGACCGGGTGCGACGAGCTCGAGGGCTACCTTGCCGTGGCGAATAAGGAAGAATTCATTTGCCGCTTCGCCTTCGCGAAACAGATATTGCCCCTTTTCGAAGCGATGGTTGCGGGCGCAGCCCGCCACGAGCGCGCTGTGCTCGGCTGAGAAGCCGGCGAAAAAGGCATGTTCTCTCAGGATGCGCTCAAGCCCCTCCATGGGATTGCCCTTTCTTGGCAGGTGGAGCATTTCTAATCGCGGCGGCCTCCGCGGTAATATCGATGCCGACCGGGCACCAGGTGATGCAGCGGCCGCAACCGACACACCCCGACGTGCCGAACTGGTCGATCCAGCTCGCGAGCTTGTGGGTCATCCACTGCCGGTAACGCGAGCGGGCCGTGTTTCTCACGCTGCCGCCGTGGATGTAGGAGAAGTCCAGGGTGAAGCAGGAATCCCATTTGCGGATCCGCTCGGCCTCAGCGCCTGTGAGATCGCTGTGATCCTCGACCGTCGTGCAAAAGCAGGTCGGGCACACCATGGTGCAATTGCCGCAGGTCAGGCAGCGTTCGGCGACCGCATCCCACCGCGGATGGTTCGGATTGCTCTGCAGGAGTTGTTTCAATCCGTCGGTGTCAAGATTTCTCCCCATCCGGCTCGCCGTTTGTGCAACGACGGCTTCGGCGGCCGCAAGCTGTGCGTCGGAGGCGAGCCGATGCGGCACTTGTGCGAGCAGTTCGGCGCCGGCCTCGCTGCCCACTTCGACCAAGAAGTCGTGGTGGCCCTCGTAAAGCAGCTCGGTCAGCGTCAGGTCGAACCCAGTGTCCGCCTTGGGTCCCGTCTGCATGGAAACGCAAAAGCAGGTGCCTCCCGCCTCGCTGCAATTGACCGCCACGATGAAGGCATCATGCCGACGCTTCGCGTAGGCCCAGTCGGGATAGAGTCCCTCGCAAAAAACCCGATCCTGTATGGCGATGGCGTGGATTTCACAAGCGCGCACGCCGATAAAGGCAAATTTGCGAGAAGTCTCGTCTGCGCTTGTGATCGCAACCCCGTCGGCGTCCTTGCGCGCCGTCCATAGGGTCTCGATGGGCGGATGTAGAAAACGCTTCCAAGAGTGCGGGCCGACAGCGAAGCCGAACAGCGCGCCATCATCGCGGCGCTGCAAATGATAGCGTCCCGCTTCCTGCCGATCCGCCCAGCCGGCGGGCAGATCGGAAATGCGCGTCACCACGTCATAGACGATTGCACCGTCCCGCACGGTCGGCCCGAGCACTTGGTAGTGTCGCGCAGCGAGAGCATCGATGAGCGCCTGGAGGGCATCACGGGAGATCACCGCCGTCACCCGCTTGGCCAAGGGATGCTCCATCAGCTCGGCTCCGCCGCAACAAGCCCACGCAACAAGTCTTTTATATTGGCCGGGACCTGCCCGGTTTGATCCAGATTAATCCCTCCGGGTCATCAATGACGTGTCGTCGAAGTCATTAGATCACGATGATTTTGGATTGATTTAATCCAAAATCATCGTGATCGATTCTAAAGATTTAGAGCGGGATAGGCAGATAAGTCTACGCAATCTGCGTAAACTTGATTGCCCGGAAAACCCGCGCAGCGTCCCACTTTTCCTCACCCCGCTCTAGGGACGAGCGAGGCTTTATGCCGACGGACCAGTCATTTATCTAAACAGCCGCACCGTAAAGATCATAGGCGTCGGCGCGGTCGATCTTCACGCTGATGATATCGCCGACGCGCAAAGGCCGCCGGCTGGTAACATGCACCTTGCCGTCGATCTCCGGCGCATCGCCTTTCGTCCGGCCTTCCGCGTTGCGCGGTCCGGCGGCGTCGATGATCACTTGCAGGTGGCGGCCGAGCTTTTTTTGCAAGTTCTTGGCGCTGACGCGCTGCTGGCTTTGCATGAAGCGGCGATAGCGATCTTCCTTCACTTCGGGTGCGACTTGCGGCAGGCCGAGATCATTGGCGGCCGCGCCTGCGACGGGCTCATATTTGAAGGCGCCGACGCGATCGAGCCGCGCTTCTTCGATGAAGCCGAGGAGAGTTGCAAAATCGTCTTCGGTCTCGCCCGGAAAGCCTAGGATGAATGTCGATCGCAACGTCAAGTCCGGGCAGATTTCCCGCCACTTGCGGATCCGCTCGAGCGTCTTCTCCTGATCGCCGGGTCGCCGCATCGCCCGCAGAACATTGCGGCTCGCATGCTGCAAAGGCACATCGAGATAGGGCAGGATCTTGCCCTCGGCCATCAAAGGCAGAACCTCGTCGATATGCGGATAAGGATAGACGTAATGCAGCCTGATCCACAGCCCGAGTTCGCCGAGTTCGCGCATCAGGTCGATGAATTTGGCGCGTACCCGGCGCTCGCCGTAAAGGCTCTCCGCATAGGAAAGATCGAGGCCGTAGGCGCCCGTATCTTGGGAAATGACGAGGATTTCTTTGACGCCTGCCGCGGCGAGACGTTCGGCCTCGCGTAAGACGTCGGCAGCCGGTCGCGACACCAGGTCGCCGCGCAGACGCGGAATGATGCAAAACGAGCAACGGTTGTTGCAGCCTTCGGAGATTTTCAAATAGGCATAATGACGGGGCGTCAGCTTGACGCCTTGTGGCGGTACCAGATCGAGGAAAGCCTCGTGCGGCCGTGCTACAGCTTCATGCACGGCGGCCATCACGCTCTCATAGGCCTGCGGCCCGCTGACCGACAGGACGTCGGGGAAAGCCGCCCGGATCGTGTCTGCTTCGGCGCCCATGCAGCCGGTCACGATGACTTTGCCGTTTTCTGCGAGCGCCGCGCCGATGGAGGCGAGCGATTCCGCCTTGGCACTGTCGAGGAAACCGCAAGTATTGACGATAACGGCGTCAGCGCCAGCGTGCGCCTTGGTGAGTTCGTAGCCCTCCGCACGCAGCCGCGTGATGATCCGCTCGCTGTCGACCAGGGCTTTCGGGCAGCCAAGCGAGACGAAGGAGATTTTCGGAGAGGAAAGCGGGGCCTTTGCAGGAATATATTGGCTCATGGACACCGCTTGCCACGCATAGCCTAATCCTGCAATCCCGAATCAAAAAACCCGGCCACTGGGGCCGGGTTCAATGTCTTGGATTGAGGTCTTGGATCGGGCCAATCGGCTCAATATTTGGCGACGACGGGCGCCGGCTCCGGCGGGCCGAATTTGTAGCTGAAGCCGATGCGAACCGAGTTGTCGGTTTCCTTCGAGTTGGCTGCCAACGTGCCGGGTGACGAGTTGGCTAGGTAGTCGGCGCTCGAGCGAAAAAAGGTGTAGCGATATTCGCCCCGGAGCGACCAATTGTTGGTGACGGCATATTCTAGACCACCGCCGAATGTCCAGCCGATGCGGTAGTGGTTATCGCTGTCGGTACCCAACGCGCTCGTGAAGGTATTGTTGAAATCGACTATGGCAAGGCCGCCGGTCCCGTAAAACAAGGCACGATCAAAGGCGATGCCGGCGCGGGCGCGGTAGGTTGATTCGATGTCTTCACGCATCGAAACGCCGGTTACGGGGGCGGCAAAGGCCGCAGTCACCGGCGCCGAGCCCTTGATGCCACCGCCTTCTATGTCAGCTTCGAAACCGTAGACGAACTGGGAAGCCTGAACATTGATGCCGATATGGGCGCCGCCGACGACGCCGCTATTGTTGTAGCTAGGCAGTGCTCCGAGGGAGGCAAGGCCGGGGCTCGTTACGATAGTGGTGCTCTCCCTGCCGAATTGATAGCCAACCTCGCCACCCAAATAGAAGCCAGTCCAAGTGAACACCGGCGGCGGCGGAAGATAGACCGGCGGCGGCGAACGCGACGGAAGATCGGCGGCGAAAGCCATGCCGCCGAGTCCGACGACAACAGCTGTCGATGTCAGAAGTTTGCGAAACATGTGGCCCCCGATTTCCGAAATGAAATTCATGGTGAATTATGGCAGCCATAGGCTAGGTTTGCAACGCCGAACTAATGTTTTCGATCTTCAGAATGATTCATTTAGCGCGTTGTTGCATTGAAGCAACGCGGCTTCGGCCAGGTGCTCAGAATTAGAGCTAAATGCTTATATTTAGTGCTCAATTCTTAGGCTAGCGGACACGCATAGGAAAACGAATCTGCCGCACGTCATGGCCGAGTTCGTCGTGGCTACGACGGCCGTGCAAAGCGGCTCGCAAACGGGTGCACAATCTTGCGTTTCGCCTGACGCTATTGCGAATCGAAAACCCGGCCACTGGGGCCGGGTTTGAAATCTTGGATCGAGCGGAAGCTCAATATTTGGCGACGACGGGAGCCGGCGGCTCGCCGAACTTGTAGCTGAATCCGATACGGACCGCATTGTCGGTGTCGTGCCTTTGAAGGGTATAAGGATTGCCGACGAACACTGCCGACGAATTGGTGGCGAGGTCGCCGAACTTGCCGAAATCGGTATAGCGATATTCGGCGCGAACCGACCAATTGTTGGTGACGGCATATTCGATGCCGCCGCCGACCGTCCAGCCGACGCGGCCATCGTTGAACGTGTCGGTCCCGGTAACGCTCGTGAGTGAGGTGTGCAGGTCGCCGAATGCCGCACCGCCTGTGCCATAGATCAAAGCGCGATCCCAGGCGACGCCGACGCGGCCGCGCAACGATCCCTCAACCGGTGTACGGGTCACACCGGACACAACCCCGAGGGTGTCGGTGCCTGAGCCTTTGTAGCTCGAACCGTCGACATCGCCTTCGAGGCCGACGACGATTTGGCTAAATTGCAAATTATAGCCGATATGAGCACCGCCAACAACGCCGTTCGGCTTAACGGACGGTTCAGAGACATAGGCACCTGCGGCATTGCTATAGGCCGTCGTCGTCGTGCCCCATTGATAGCCGACCTGACCACCGATGTAGACGCCGGTCCAGCTGAACACCGGCGGCGGCGGAATATAGACAGGAGGCGCAGAACGTGACGGAAGATCGGCCGCGAAGGCCGCGCTGGAGACGGCGACAAGAGCCACCGTCGAAAGGAGAAGTTTACGGAACATGGGTGACTCCGGTGGGGGATTCGACGGGGCCCATATCGCAACGTTCCGACGCTATGGCAATGCGCTTTGGCCGGCTGCACCCCGCTTCGGGCTGCTATTTTGGCGGGTGTAGCATCGGCGCAACTATTCTTGGCACCTCGCGATGAATTGGCAAAGGAGAATGCAATATCTAATCGCGACGCTGCGCAGAATTGGAAGAGGAGATAGCGCAAAATCGCATAACGGGGGTAGAATGGTATGCCATTCGGTTCGTGAGCCTCGCCTGAGAGCAGGCTCCATTCTTTCCTATAGCCTCTTTTAACGTAATATTACGGGCTATTCGGAAGCCAATATTCACGCTGTTGTCACAATTTGGATTGTGGCGGAAATCAGGACTTTTCCGGGCGGGGCCGAGATCAAGCGGAATCGGCCGAAAACCGCTGACGCGAGACGTGTTTTTGGCTCGCCGGCGGCCAGTCACCTAACCAATTCAACTTAAAAGTGTAGGCTGCTCGCGGTTGCAGCATTCTCGCTCCCGGTCACCCGCACGCATGGGGCGTTGCAGCGCGACGCCCCTCGCACGTGACAGTCTAGCCACGGGAATGACAGCAATTGCGTCGAGAGCAGCTGTTAAGTTCTAACCTTCAATTTGGACGATTTGAACCGCTAGGGTGGGATGAATGGCGACGCACTTCGGCGCGGCGGCAAAAAGATCGGAAACTGCCGCGGCTTGGCGCCTCGCTTTGCTTTCGGCGGCGCTGTTTGCGCCGATCGGCTTGCATCTGCCTTATTTTCCGGTCTGGCTGGCGGCGCGCGGTTTCTCCGATTCGCAAATCGCCATGACGCTCGCGACGCCGCTGATTCTGCGCGTCGTTCTGACACCGGCGATTTCCTATGTTGCCGACCGGCAGGGAATTGCCGCGACGCTCGCCTTTGGCGCTCTGGCGGTCTTTGCCGGCTATGCCGGCCTTGGGTGGGTCGCAGGTTTTCCGCTGATCTTCCTCGGGTCCGTCTTGGTGATCGCCGCGCAAGGCTCACTTCCTGCGCTTGCCGATGCTCTGAGTCTGGCGGAAATCCGCCGTTTCGCCAAGATCGGCCTCAGCGGCATCGAGTTCGGCCGCGTCAGGGTCGGCGGTTCGCTCAGTGGTCTTACCGGCATGCTGTTATCCGGCTCGATCGTCGCGTTATTGCCTGGCGAGAAGATCATCATAGCCCTTGCCGGACTCGCGCTATTTCCGGTGCTTGCGGCCTCGATCGCAGCTCTGCGCATGCCGAAACTGCGGCCGGAACGATCCGCGAAGACCGGTCTAACGGAAGATCCGGCCCATCTTCGCCTTGCCCTCATCGTCATTGTCGCGGCGGCGTTCGTCCAGGCCAGCCATGCGCAATTCTATGCGTTCGCTACGCTGCACTGGAAGAGCATCGGCCTCAGTCCGAACTTCATTGCACTTGCTTGGGCGACAGGCGTCATATCCGAAGGCGTCCTATTTTTAGTCTGTGGCCGCTTTCTAGGCGGGACCCGTCACGCACTGCGATTTCTCATCTGCGGTTCGGCCGGTGCGGTTCTGCGCTGGATCATCATGAGTCTCGATCCAGACCCGCTTGTCGTCTTGGCTCTGCAGATCCTGCACGCGGCAAGCTTCGCAGCGACCTATATCGGGGCGGTTCTCTTCCTCGGCAGCCTCGCGGGGCCGAACCATCGGGCGCGGATGCAGGGCTTTTCATCGGCCGCCATGGCTTTGTCGATGGCGCTCGCCACAATGGCTTGCGGCAGGCTCACGGCACTTTACGGTGAGGGCACCTATCTTGCGATGGCCGCGCTGGCAGGCGTCGGCTTCGGACTGGCGCTCTACGCAGCGGCGCAATGGCAGCGTAACCCCGCCAATTCGGTCATGCTGGGATAGAGCGGGATGAGGAAAAGTGGGAACCGGTTTTCCGGCGCAATCAAGTTTACGCAGATTGCGCAAGCTTATCTGCCTATCCCGCTCTAAATTCTTAGAATCGATCACGATGATTTTGGATTGATTCAATCCAAAATCATCGTGATCGAGTGCGGTGGGCCGCCTATCCCCACAGGCGCGGTCCCGGCGGATGGATGATCGAGCCCTCGTAGACGAGCCCGCCAGGCCTGTCGCGCGTCAGTAGCAAAGGCCCGTCGAGGTCGACGAAGCGGGCTTTCCCGGCAAGCAGGAGGGCGGGCGCCATGGCGAGCGAAGAGGCGACCATGCAGCCGACCATGATGGCGAAGCCCAGATGCTCGGCCTCGGCGAGAAGGGCCAGTGCTTCGGTGAGGCCGCCCGACTTATCGAGCTTGATGTTGATCGCATCATAGCGGCCCCGCAGCGCGGCGAGCCCGGCGCGATCATGCAGGCTTTCGTCGGCGCAGATGGGGACGAGATGCGCGACTTCGGCGAGGCATGAATCCTCGCCCGCGGGGAGCGGCTGCTCGACGAGGCGGACGCCGGCTTTGGCGCAGGCTTCGAGGTTTCTAGTGAGGTCTTGGGGGCGCCACGATTCGTTGGCATCGACGATCAATTCCGCCATGGGGGCCGCGGCGCGCACGGCTGCGAGCCTCTCATCGTCGCCGTCACCGGCGAGTTTCACTTTGAGGAGAGGCCGGTCGCGGGCGCGCTCTGCCGCCTGCGCCATGGCTTGCGGGGTTCCCACCGAAAGGGTGAAAGCCGTCGTCGCTGCCGCCAGGCGATCGAGACCGGCGAGGCGATAGGCCGGAACGCCGCAGCGTTTTGCCTCGAAATCCCACAAGGCGCAATCGAGCGCGTTGCGCGCCGCGCCGGCGAGCAGGAGGTCCTGCAGATTCAGACGGTCGGCGCCGGCTTCGATGGAGGTCCTGACGCTTTCGATGGCGGCAGCTACGCTCTCGGGGCTCTCCCCATAGCGCGCATAAGGCACGCATTCGCCGCGGCCGCGGATCGTGCCGTCTTCGATCGTCGCGACCAAAGTGACCGCCTCGGTCTTGGCACCGCGGGCGATCACGAATGTGCCTGCAATCGGAAAGCGCTCGATTGCGATGCTGAGGCGCGGCATTAGCCGATCGGAGCCCTATTGCGTCTGATCATGCCGATGATGGCGATGCTGCCGGCCGCTCGCGGGCGGCGGCACGGCTGCCGCAGTGGCTTGTTCAGGTTTCGCCTTATCCTTGGGTTTCTTGTTGAGAGCGGAATCGAAGCCGACTTTGACCGTATAGCCGTGCACAGCATATTCGTCGGTGTAAGGGACGTTGAGCGGCTCGGTGACGAGGGTGAAGTTGCCCTGGAGCTGGCCCGCCGCAACCGCTGTCGGAATTTGATAGAGCTTGCTGAAGACTGGCGCTTGATCGACCTCGCGGACGATGACGACGCGGATCGGCGCGGTGAAATTGCCTGGACTGCCGGCCGGGCCAAGCAGAATTTTGCCGTCGACGCCGACTTTCATGGAAATATGATTACCATCGATGCGGCAGTCGCGCGCGACGTCGAGGACCGAAAACTGATAACGAAGCGCATCATTAGCTTCCGAGCCGGCCGTATAGACGCGATCGGCCGACGTGCCCTCCAGCACGACGATCTCCGGGCATTTGATCAGATCAGCCGGCCGCGGCTTTTTCGGCGGTTCCTTAAACTGGACGGCTGCCATCAGTTCGCTCATTTTGACCGGGCCGCTGTCCGGGACGTCGAAACTGCCGGAATGACCGCAGCCCGCAACTGCCGCCGCGACGAAAAAAATACTTGCCGTCACGATTTTATTGCGCCGCGGCATTTGCCAATCCCACCTATCGTTGCCAACCTGTTGCCGAATGTTGCAGATTCTTCGGACAAGTTCATGCATTGAAATAACGTATCTGAGCATGTCTTTGATAATTAGATCCAATTTACCGAGAATGACGCGCTTCACCTGGTTGAACTGGCGGGTGTTCTTAATCAAGGGGTGTTTCCACTCGATCGGAATACGCGTTGATTGCGCTGCCGAGCCGCTCGGAACCGAGGTTCCGGGAGGCACATTGCCTGGACTGTGTCCAGAGTGAGAATTTCGGGCTAGCACCATGCAGCGCTCTCTACAATAAAATTCCAGATTTGTGCAGTCAGCCTAATAGAGCGGGCTAGGGCAGGGCTTCAAAACCTTCCTTGAACCCGTTCAAGGTGAGCGGTATGCCGATGCCCTCTTCCGGCGTCTGGAAGATGATGAACGTGGCGTTCTTGCCGTTTTTCAGCTGTGCGATGATCTGTTCCTCCATGACGACTTCGGCGATGCAGCCCGTCGTCAAGCAACGCACGAAGCCGGCGCGGCCGACGTCGGTATCATCGATCTTAAGGCCGAGACCGGACGGCAACAGCACGCCAAGCGGCGCAATCACACGCAGCAGGCGGCTCTTGCCGTCCGCCGTTTTGAGCACGATGACGATGAGGTTGATGTTCGGCCGATCCTCTGCGGCGACGCTCTGCAGCAAGGCGCATTGCTCGTGCAACGCGCCCGGCGGCGTGTCGCAACGCAATTCCCAATCGCCGAACTTCGCTTTGATGACGCCTTGTGCTGCGACTGGAACCACGGTGAAGGCCAAGAGACATACGGCAAGCCCAAGAACCCGGGGCAGAGTACTGACCAAACCGCGTCGGCGGCGCATGGAATATTCAGGTCGATGCTGCGGCATGTCTTCTCGCTGGTTGGCAGAGCGGATTGGAGACTCAAAGATCTAGAGCGGGATGGGGAAAAGGCGGAACCGGTTTTCCGACGCAATCAGTCTTACGCAGAATGCGTGAACTTATCTGCCTATCCCGCTCTAACCGATAGGAATCGATCAGATTCATGATTTTCGATGGATTCGATCCAAAATCATCGTGATCTAGGATAAAACAAATCCGGCCGCCCATCCGAAATTTGACGCTCTTTACCAAAAACACCTTTACCAAAAACACCTGTGCGAAGAAAACTTGCGTGCGAATCGGGCGACGAAGGCAAAATCAACGTGAGGATGCGCATGGTTTTCCGGTTCGGCAGAGGCGAATGCGGCAGGGAGATTCGCATCTGCGATGAAAGTTTGGCCGAAATCGGCATTATGCAGCCGTTTTGACGGAACAAGCGGTATGGCTTCGCCCATTCGCCTTCGCCGATGCGATTGGCTGGAAACCAATCCTGCAATCCTTCGGATCAGAGAATATGGCCAAAACTCAAGCAAGATCATGTCCATAACCGCGGCTCGCTAGCAGACGGCAGTCACCTGTCAAGTTTTGCTTGCTGCAGCCTTTGGACAAAAGCGGGTTTTCCCAACTTAGTCGCGCCTTTTTGCCGCAAGCTCGATCGCGGCCCCAAGGGAACAGTGTTATTGTACGGAATTGAGCTTTGTGATTTGGAATGGCGAAGTCGGGGAATGTATGCATTTTGCCATTGGGGCCGTTGCGGCGTTCGGCGGGCCGAACCGCTGCGACGAGTTTTGAGACAACGTGGCATCTCTGATTCAGGGAGCCGAGAGCAGGGCCGTCGGCCTGCCGACATTGGGCGCGAGTGGGAGCGAGGTTGTTGATGAAATTTCTAGCCAATGCTGGTCGGACACTTAAATATTTTGCGCGCGCGGCTGGCGCCCCGGCTGCGTGGTTCTTGGCTTGTGCGCCAAGCTTCGCCGCCGCCGGGCATCCCGAGGCTGGTCAGATGGGCCTACAGGACCCTGTGACGCCGATCGCCGGGGAGATCAATTTTTTCTATAATGTTATTTTGACACCGGTCATTGTCATTATCTCCGTCTTCGTTCTCGGGCTCCTCATCTGGGTCTCCTATCGATTTAGCGAAAAGAGAAATCCGACGCCGTCGCGGACGACCCACAATGTCATTCTCGAAGTCGCTTGGACCGTCGTTCCGGTCATGATTCTCGTCGTAATCGCCATTCCATCCTTCCGCCTTCTGACCCATCAGTTGACATTGCCCGATGCCGCCGTGACCGTGAAGGCCACCGGCGAGCAATGGTACTGGACGTATGAATATCCGGCAGACCAGGGCGGCGGTTTCAAATTCGATTCCAATCTCAAGTCGGACAAAGACTTGCAGCCGGGCGAATTACGTCAGCTCGCCGTCGATAACGAAGCGGTCGTGCCGGTCGGCAAGGTCGTGCGTGTACAGGTCACTTCGTCCTTCGTTATTCATTCTTTCACAGTCCCGTCGTTCGGCATTCGCATCGACGCCGTGCCAGGCCGCTTGAACGAAACCTGGTTCAAGGCCGAACGCGAAGGGGTCTATTATGGCCAATGTTCGAAGATCTGCGGCAAGGACCACGCCTACATGCCGATTGCGATCAGGGTCGTGAGCGAGGCCCAATATGCGACTTGGCTCGCCGAAGCGAAGAAGAAGTTTGCGTCGGTCGATGACGGGTCGGTACGCTTTGCCGACAACGCGGCGCCCGTCTCGACGCGGCAATAATCTCAATCAAAAGTCCGAGTTAATTCGAGGGAGCCGAGATGGCCACGACTGCAATTGCCGATCATGATGCGCATGCCCATCCGACGGGGTGGCGACGCTTCCTGTTCTCCACGAACCATAAAGACATCGGCACGCTTTATATCTTGTTCGCGGTGATCGCCGGCCTTATCGGCGGCGCCATGTCGATTATGATCCGGGCAGAACTGCAGGAGCCGGGTTTGCAGGTCTTCCCGGCTTTGGCGCAGATCCTCGACGGCGCGCCCGTCGATCAGGCGATCGATGCCGGCAAGAATCTCTATAACGTATTCATCACCGCCCACGGCGTCATCATGATCTTCTTCATGGTCATGCCGGCGCTCATCGGCGGCTTCGGCAATTGGTTCATCCCGCTGATGATCGGCGCGCCCGATATGGCGTTTCCGCGGATGAACAATATTTCCTTCTGGCTGCTGCCTGCCTCCTTCGCGCTGCTCCTCATTTCGCCGTTCGTCGAGGGGTCCCCGGGCATGAAAGGGTTCGGCGGCGGCTGGGTGTTTTATCCGCCGTTTTCGTCGCTCGTCGGGTCGCCGGGCCCGGCCATGGATTTCATCATCCTGTCGCTGCATCTTGCCGGCGCCGCCTCGATTCTCGGGGCAATCAATTTCATTACCACGATCTTCAACATGCGTGCGCCGGGCATGACCTTGCACAAAATGCCCCTGTTCGCATGGTCAATTCTCGTCACCGCCTTCCTGCTCGTGTTGTCGCTGCCGGTTCTCGCCGGCGCCATCACCATGCTGCTCACCGACCGCAACTTCGGCACGACCTTCTTCGATCCGTCCGGTGGCGGCGATCCGCTCCTGTTCCAGCACTTGTTCTGGTTCTTTGGCCATCCCGAAGTCTATATTCTGATCCTGCCAGGCTTCGGCATCATCAGCCACATCATCTCGACCTTCTCGCGCAAGCCCGTCTTCGGCTATCTGGGTATGGCTTATGCCATGGTCGCGATCGGCTTCGTCGGTTTCGTCGTCTGGGCCCATCACATGTATACCGTGGGCCTGTCTCTCAACACGCAGCGCTATTTTGTCTTTGCGACGATGGTGATCGCGGTGCCGACGGGCGTGAAGATCTTTTCCTGGATCGCGACGATGTGGGGTGGCTCGATTTCCTTCCGCACTCCGATGGTTTGGGCGATCGGCTTTATCTTCGTGTTCACCATCGGCGGCGTGACCGGCGTTGTTCTCGCCAATGCCGGCGCCGACCGCGCCTTGCACGAGACCTATTACGTTGTCGCGCATTTCCACTACACGATGTCTCTCGGCGCCGTGTTCGCCATCTTTGCAGCCTTCTATTATTGGTTCCCTAAGATGAGCGGCTACATGTACAACGAGTGGCTCGGCAAGCTGCATTTCTTACTGATGTTCATCGGCATCAACCTGACCTTCTTCCCGCAGCATTTTCTCGGGCTGGCCGGAATGCCGCGCCGCTATATCGATTATCCGGACGCCTATGCGCAGTGGAACTTCGTCTCCTCGATTGGTGCCTACATCTCCGGGTTCAGCGTCCTGATCTTTCTCTACGTCGTCATCGACGCGTTCGCCAGGAAACGCCTCGCCGGCGACAACCCTTGGGGGGCGGGCGCCACGACGCTGGAATGGACGCTGTCGTCGCCGCCGCCGTTCCATCAATACGAAACCCTGCCGCGCATCACCGGGTCCGAGCATTGAGCGGTTGCGCGCGGAACAATATTTGCAGCACCGAGCCATCAAGGTCGGCGACTTTGCCGCGGTGCGGCGTCGACCTTCGCTGATGAATGGGGGCAGCGGCTCAGGATGGATTTCGGTTCAACATAGAAAACCGCATGTGAGGCATGATGAGCTACGTTGGTGAAGGTGGTGGCGGCGTCGGAAAGATGGCGGTTTCGATTGCTACGCCGGGCGATTACATCGCGCTTCTCAAACCTCGCGTGATGTCGCTCGTCATTTTCACGGCGCTTGCTGGCCTGCTGCTGTCGCCCCGGCATATCGATCCGATCCTCGGCTTCGCTGCCCTACTGGCGATTGCGGTTGGCGCCGGCGCGGCGGGTGCGCTCAACATGTGGTATGATGCCGACATAGATGCTGTGATGGAGCGCACGCGCCGGCGGCCGATTCCGATGGGGAAGGTGACCGGCGAGGAGGCCTTGAGCTTTGGGCTGGTCTTGGCGGTGCTGGCGATTCTGACTCTCGGCGTTGCCGCCAATTGGCTGGCCGCGGCGCTCTTGGCCTTTACGATCTTCTTCTATGTCGTCGTCTATACGATGTGGCTCAAGCGGACGACGCCGCAGAACATCGTCATCGGTGGCGCGGCTGGGGCCCTGCCGCCGATCGTCGGCTATGCCGCAGCCACCGGCGAAGTCAGCCTTACGAGCCTGGTGCTGTTTGCAATCATATTCGTCTGGACGCCGTCGCATTTCTGGGCTTTGGCCTTGACGCGCGCCGACGACTATGGCCGCGCCGGTATCCCGATGATGCCCAATGTCAAGGGAGGCGACCATACCCGCGCCGAAATCCTCGCCTATAGCCTCGTATTAGTTGTACTTGGCGCGCTGCCTTATGTCCTCGGCTTCGCGTCTGCGGTGTATTTATGCCTCGCCATTTTGCTGGGCGCGTTGTTCATCGTATTTGCGTGGCGCGTGTTCTGCGTGCGCGCCGGCGAGAAGGCCGACCGTCACGCGAAGATGTTGTTCGGATTTTCGATCATGTACCTCTTTTTGCTGTTTGCCGATCTCGTCGTCGAGCGCGTTCTGCTGCTCGCGGGCCTATTGACTTGAGATGCTCATGACAGATCTGATGGACAAAGAAACCGAGAGCCGCGGCGTCAGGCTGACACCCGAGCAGGCGAAGAGCCGCAGGCAGCGCAATCTTGCGATCGGGCTCGCCGTCGGATTTTTTGTGCTGCTCTTCTACGTCGTGACCATTGCGAAGCTCGGTCCCGGCGTCCTCGATCGGCCATTGTGAAACAACCAGCGGAAAGTGACATGTCGGTCTCGCCTGATCCTTCTGCAAAAGACCAGCGCCAGCGCCGCCAGGCCTGGATTGCGGGCGCGACCGGCTTGACCGTTCTGGTCATGCTCGGCATGTCTTTCGCGGCGGTGCCGCTGTACCGACTGTTCTGCGCCACCACGGGTTATGCCGGCACCACCCAGGTTGCCAAACAGGCTCCCGCGACACGCGGCCAACGCGATATGATCGTGCGCTTCGATGCGAACGTCGGGCCGGGACTTCGCTGGAGCTTTTCACCCGATATACTGCAGATCAAACTGCGGACCGGAGAAACGGCCACAATGTTCTTCAAAGTGACCAATCAGACGAATAGCGAGACGGCGGCCCAGGCCATGTACAATGTCACTCCCGACGTCGCCGGGGCCTATTTCGACAAGATTTCCTGTTTCTGCTTCACGGAGCAGAAGCTCGGGCCGCATGAGACGGCGGATATGCCGGTCGTGTTTTTCCTTGATCCGAAACTCGAGGCGGACGCGACGATGAACGGCATCGAATCGGTGACGCTGTCTTACACATTTTACCCCTCGAAGTCTTCCAACCCTGTTGCCACGAAAGCCATGGTCGGCAGCGCCAAACCCGCTCTCTGAGTGGCATGATCAACCGCCTTGACGGGCGCAGGTAAACGAGGCTAACCGGCGCCACGAGCGGGATGAGGAAAAGTGGGAACCGGTTTTCCGGCGCGATCAAGATTATGCAGATTGCCTAATCTTGATCGCGTATCCCGCTCTAAATTGTTAGAATCGATCACGTTCATGACTCTGGATTGGTTTAATCCAAAGTCATCGTGATCCAGGGCGAATGGTCGCCAAAAATAAGTCGTGGGTGCCGTCAAGGCGCCCGAACAGAGGACAAGGCGATGGCCGACACCCACGCAAAGCCCAGCCACGACTATCATCTCGTCGATCCGAGCCCCTGGCCGCTGATCGCCTCGATCTTCATTTTCATCGCTGCCGTCGGCGGCATCATGTGGATGAAGGGAATAGCTTTCGGCGAGGCCGAGCATGCCGTCAGGCCCGGCAGCTACGTGTTCGGCGTCGGCATCATCGGCCTGCTGTATGTGCTCGCCTCTTGGTGGACCGATGTGGTCAAGGAGGCCGAATCCGGCAAGTTCCATACGCGCGTGGTGCAGATCAGCCTGCGCTACGGCATGATCCTCTTCATCGCTTCGGAGGTGATGTTCTTCGTTGCCTGGTTCTGGGCTTTCTTCGATGCAAGCCTTTTTGCTGGGGATAAGATAGAATATGCGCGGGTTGCATTCACCGGCGGCCATTGGCCGCCGAAGGGCATCGAAGTGCTCGATCCCTGGCACTTGCCGCTGCTGAATACGCTGATCCTTTTGACTTCGGGAACGACCGTCACATGGGCGCATCACGCGCTTCTCGGCGGCGATCGCGCCGGCTTGAAGTGGGGTCTGATCGTTACGATTCTCCTCGGCCTCACCTTCACCTGCGTGCAGGCGTATGAATATGCGCATGCTCCGTTCGCCTTCAAAGGTTCGATCTATGGTTCGACCTTCTTCATGGCCACGGGCTTCCACGGCTTCCATGTCATCATCGGCACGCTGTTCCTGATCGTTTGCCTTGGGCGGGCGTTTGCCGGGCAATTCACGCCGAAACAACATCTCGGTTTCGAATTTGCATCCTGGTATTGGCATTTCGTCGACGTCGTCTGGCTCTTCCTGTTCTCGTGCATCTATGTTTGGGGTTCCTGGGGCGCCGTCGTCGAGCATTGAGACTCTTGGAATATATTCGTGTCGAGGGGCGGCGGGCAGCCGCCCCTTTTTGTCTCCCGCACTTTTTGTCTTCTGCCCTTGGGACGAAGCGATGAACCCCGAAACGGATTATCCGCCGCGATCAGCTTTCTTGACGGGCGTGATGGGGCGCTGTCCGCGCTGCGGTCGCGGCAAATTGTTCGACGGGTTTCTCGCCGTCGCACCACGTTGTGGAATTTGCGGCCTCGATTTCGGTTTTGCCGATTCAGGCGACGGTCCTGCCGTCTTCGTCTCCCTCTTCGGCGGCTTCATCGTGCTCGGGGCCGCCTTGTGGACCGAGCTCGCCTTCGAGCCGCCGTTCTGGGTTCACCTCATCATATTTCTGCCCATGACCCTCATCGTCTGCCTCGGCCTGTTGCGGCCGCTGAAAGGCCTGCTCATCGCGTTGCAATATCGCAACAAGGCGGAGCAGGGGAGGCTCGAGAGCTGAACACGTTGCAAGTTAAACCAACTGGCAGAGGGCTGCTGTGGCCGGCCGTCTTCACCCTGGTCGTCGGTGCCATGCTGGTATCTCTCGGCGTCTGGCAATTGCATAGGCTCGCCTGGAAGGAAGCGCTGATCGCGGAGATCGCCGCGCGCGCTGACGCAGCGCCGGTGCCGCTACCGCCCGAAGCGCTGTGGCCGCTACTCGAGCCGGAGAATTACGGTTACCGCCACGTCGAAGTCACAGGCTATTACGAACATGACAAAGAGGCGCTGGTCTTCCGCGCTGGCGGCCCGAATGGGATGGGGCCCGGCTACCTGGTGCTGACGCCTTTGCGCCTCGACACCGGCGCTCATGTGATCGTCAACCGCGGCTTTGTTGCGCAAGATCGCAAGGATCCGGCGCAGCGCGCTGCGGGTCAAATCGAAGGCGAGATTCATGTGCGCGGGCTGATGCGGCCGCCGGAGCCGCGGGACTTCTTCACGCCCGCTGATTCACCCGAAAAAGGTACTTATTTCACCCGTGATCCGGCCCTCATCGCGGCGCATTTCGGGCTCGTCCGTCCGGCGCCCTTCAGCCTGGACGCCGACGATCTTGCCGTGCCGGGCGGCTGGCCGAAGGGTGGTGCGACCGTGCGCATCATGCCGAATAACCATCTTGGCTATGCGATCACCTGGTTTGGCCTTGCCGCAGCGTTGGTCGGGGTTTTCGTGGCCTTGGTAGTGCGACGCTCCAAAGCGCTGCGCAATTAGCATCGCTTCGATCCGGCTGTGTGACGGCGCACTTGCCCTTTCGGGGTGCAATCGGGTAAGTAATGCCCAGGCCTTAGGAGTGTAGCTCAATTTGGTTAGAGCACCGGTCTCCAAAACCGGGGGTTGGGGGTTCGAGTCCCTCCTCTCCTGCCAATAAAATCAGAGACTTAAGCTGCTAATCGGCCGAAATCGCCCTTTCAATTTTGCCTTCGGCAAGCGGAAAGCAAAAGAACCTTCCGCGCGGCGGAGTTCGGCCTCGTCCTCATCAGCACAAGCCGAAGTTTCGTCGCTGCTAGAGCGGCCGATTAGCGATTGGAGCCAGGTTTTCGGGCTCCCGGCCGCAACGGTTCCCGGCTCTGTTCCGTAGTGCCGAGACGGCCGCGCGGGCGAGCAAGCTTGCACGCGGGGCGATCGCCGCAACATTTTTCTTGCATGTCTAGAGCGGGATGAGGAAAAGTGGGAACCGGTTTTCCGCCCACATCCCGCTCTAATTTATGAGAATCGATCACGTTCATGATTTTGGATTGAATCAATCCAAAATCATCGTGATCTAGTGGATAGAATCAGACGCTTCGAAGCCTTGAAGACAGCGCAAATGACTGAAATGACTCTGGGTGCTTCGGACCCTTCCGTTTGATCTTCACCACCAGAAGTTGGATGCCGGGTTTCGATGCGGCATCAACTGTCGGGTGGCCGCACGAAACAAAGGATCCCCGCCGACGGGGTGAAGCATAAAACCGCTTGCCCGGTCGGGTTGTCGGTGCGATCGAGGATTCTCTCGGGGGGAACGCGCAGCCAGAATGTGGCCGACAGGCCCCACCTCCCATCCACCTTCACCTGGTAGCCCTCGTTATCGTGCCGGACCTCGGCAACCTTGCAATCTGCGATCGAGCAGCATCCGGCGCCCGTTCCCGGCTGTGTCAAGCTCTCGAACCAGGGCGAGAGCTTCGGATCGACGTTGTCGGCAGGTCGGGCAATGGCGGATCCGAACGCAAGGACGGCTGCGGGAGCAAAGGCAGCCGCAAGGATCAGAATTGCTGCGATTTGTTTGCGCATGATTTTCTCCTGCGGCGGAAAAAGCCCGGACCTTGCAAAATCGAGCTGGCGCGCGCCAAGCATGACGGCAGCGGATTGCGGCCGTTGCCTTAGCCGTCTTCGGCAAGGTTACAGTCAAAACACCTTTACCAAATTTCGCCTCGATCTTCGCTGTATCGACACCTAGAGCATGTCCCGGAAAAGTGGCCCCACTTTTCCGACAAGGACATGCTCCAACTTTCTGAATTGGCGCGTATTCTTGATCGATCGGGTGATTCCACCCGATCGGAATACGCGCTAGCCTTCGAATGCGCTTATCAGGGTCGCAAACGAGATTGTGACCCCAAAATGCCGTCACGCGGGCAAAGCAGATCATCCGTGGGCATCTTGACGAATTTGACGGCCTTCTCGTCGATTTTCCACGCCGCGTCAGCTGGAAGATCATCCTGGCCGCTTTGATCGCGTAGAATGGCGACCACGCTTTCGCTCATGACCTTGCCCTTGAACTTGCAGAGGCCTTGGAACTCCGGGTTGCTTTTGGAATGCGGCGGAATTTGCAGGACGTCGTGGATAATATTGGTGCGGTCGTTCTCCAGCACCATGAATTCCGTGCCACAAATCAGCCAGGTTATCGAGGAAAAGCCGTTGTCCTCAGAGGCCCCCAAGTCCTTGAGACCCAAATCCTTGTGCCGGCCTTCAATCGCCACCACCGGCTCATTGGAACCGCGCTGGCCCATGAGGGCCTTGGCGATATCGCCGTTGCAACGGACTTTCTCGAAGCCGTCGCCGGCATATGCGTGAGAGCAGCCCACAAGGGCCAGCATAAAGATGCCGATGATTTTCTTCATGATGTCTTCCTGATGGCCTGGTCTTTTAGTCCTCATCCCGTATCGCTCAACATCCGTCGAGAGCCTTGATGCTAGAGATCAGGTCATAGCGGGCTCGATTTGTCGTCGTTACGAGGGCGCGTCCGTTGCATTGTCCAGCCTTGCTTCTGAATGCATATCGGACGAGGTACGCGTCCGGCGAAACGGGAGTAATGCTCAACAAGCGAAGCGGCTCGATGAGGCCGCCATAAAAGCGGGTCATTTCACCCGGGGAAAAGGGTCCCCTTCGCCTTTCAGGAACAACAAATTGCGCGGCGTCATCTCCGCGGCCATGCCCTAGAGAATCATAGAAATCTATGACGGTCGACGCAGCGATGCCAAGGGGGGCGATATCCGTGGCTGGAGCAATGGCGGTCACCGAAGCGACGAGCGGGCGGTATTGCCAGTGGGTCATGGCAGCAAAAGGATGGGCGAGAGTTACGTCGACGCTCGAATTATCGAGTGAGCGCATCGTCTTTGCGGTTTCGTCGCTCGGCAAAAGCTGCACTTCGAAAAACGGGTTGGTTGGGTCGGCAAAATCGTCGCCGGTCAGACATATCGGCTCGGAAAGTTGGAGCACGTATATCGGCTCCGGCGTATCGCCCTTGCTGACGTCTTGGAAGCCCGGAGGCCCAGGAGCAATGCGGTAATAGAGCGTCCCCTTCAGCGCATGGGGTTCGCCGTTCGCCAGGTTGAAACACGCCGCCGCCGCATTGGTCGCAGCCAGCATCGCCGCCGAAGTTAGTGTGATCCCGATTAAACGCAACATCTTGACCCGTTCCGCCCAAACCACACACGAAATTCAGACCGGTCCCGAGCTATAGATCTTCGCGTTGACGACGGTCAAATCCACGTAGAGCGGAAATCTCAGCTGGATTGATCATTTTTGCGGTGGCAATGGCGATTGTCTCACCCGGATTCAACATTTCTGTTTAGTAAAATACGAGACCGAAAAACTCTAGGACTAGGGCTGGCCGGCGATTGCGCGCCGCGGCTTTCCTACGTTGGCGAGTTTTACTTTTCAATAGATCACGACGATTGTGCATTGAATCAATGCAAAATCGTCGTGATCTATTCTCATAAATTAGAGCGGGATATGCAGATAAGTTTACGCAATCTGCGTAAACTTG
>JBKQHN010000012.1:0-6058 GCA_052148755.1 Beijerinckiaceae bacterium
CGCCTGAACGCCTTCGCGAAACGCCTCTCTATCCACATCGGACTTGGGTCCTACCGTCGTATTCGAGAAACGCGCCGCCAAATAACTCGGCAAATATTCCTTGATCGCCACCAATTCGTTCAACAGCTTGTCGAAGGCGAGATAGGTGATCCCGAAACCGCCGTGGCCGAGGACGGCGCGGATCTCGTACTCATGCAAGACGGACCCGACCGGCAGCGCATAAACATGCTCGGCGCTCGCCGCGCCCATGGTCTCCGCGTCACTCATCACGGCACCTTTACGCATTCGACGTCAGCAAATGAGGTAATGAATATAACACAAGCCAAGTTCGTGGTCATCGGCCGAACTCCGGCCGGCCTCGGAAAAATGCTCTAGTGACATGGCACGAAGGCTGCCTTATTGCGCTGTTGCGGTCCGACCTGAGCCTCGATGGCTTGGCGGGACCAGCAGGAGGTCTCATGCACTACGACCCGAAACTGCGTCCGGAACTTTCCGCTCTGACCGGTTTTGCGGTCAATCGTCTCGACCGGATGGCAGAGCGGCGCGACGAGGCGGAATTCTTGGCGTCGCTCGCCGCGGAAGAGGCAGCACGCTGCCTCGTCTTCGCCGGCGACGTGCCGCTCATGAAACAGGAGGGTGAGACCCTCGAACCGCTGTTCACTTTTGCCGAGACGGCCGCGCTGGGCAAAGAACTGGAACTGGCCTTTCTCGGCCAAATCGCGGAAGAAGACGTCCGGCGCAGCATTTTCGCACGGCTCGTCGAGGCGGATGTCTCGGAAGCGGCGCTGAGCCGCGCCGGACTCGTTGCCATCGACTTGCGGACGCTCGCGACGCGCGGGCTCCTCACAGCCGAACTCATCGGCGCCTTCGGCCAGGCGAAAAGCCTGCTTTATTGGCATGAACACCACCGTTTTTGCTCGAATTGCGGGGCGCCGACGCAGCTCCTTGCGGCTGGCTGGCGCCGCGATTGCGCCGCCTGCGGGGTACAGCATTTTCCGCGCACCGATCCCGTCGTGATCATGCTCGTGACCCATGGCGAGACCTGTCTGCTCGGCCGGCAGCCGAGATTTCCGCCCGGCATGTATTCCTGCCTCGCCGGATTCGTCGAAGGCGGGGAGACTTTGGAAGATGCCGTCCGCCGCGAGGTCTTCGAGGAAGCCGGCCTGACGACCGGACGCGTCACCTATGCCGCTTCACAGACCTGGCCATTCCCGTCTTCTCTGATGCTCGGCTGCGTGGCCGAAGCGAAGAATACGGAGCTGGTGGTCGATAAAAAAGAGCTCGACGATGCGCGCTGGTTCGGCCGCGAAGAACTCGGCCTCATGTTTTCAAAGGCTCATCCTGCAGGCCTCTTCTGTCCGCCGAAACTCGCGATCGCCAATCTTTTGATCCGGTCCTGGCTCAAGGGCGAGATCGGCTGAATTGCGGATAGGGTCGGTGATGCCAAAAGCCATCGTGCTGTTTTCCGGCGGCCAGGATTCGACGACCTGCCTCGCCTATGCGCTCGAAAATTTCGAACATGTCGAGACGGTCGGCTTCGACTATGGCCAGAGGCACAGGATCGAACTCGATCAGAGGGGAAAACTGCGCAGCGAAATCGTCAAGATCCGGGCGGCCTGGATGCGCCGCCTCGGCGAGGATCATGTCCTCGACCTTAGCGTGCTCGGCGCAATATCGGCGACCGCCATGACACGCGAAATCGCGATTGCCTTCGACGACAAGGGCCTGCCCAATACGTTCGTGCCCGGCCGCAATCTCTTGTTTCTGACCTTCGCGGCGGCCCTCGCCTTTCGGCGCGGCCTGAAGCACATTATCGGCGGCATGTGCGAGACGGATTTTTCCGGCTATCCCGATTGCCGCGACGATACGATCAAGGCCATGCAAGTCGCCTTGAATCTCGGCATGGAAAGCCGCTTCGTCCTCGACACGCCTTTGATGTGGCTCGACAAGGCGGAGACTTGGCGATTGGCCGAACGACTCGGCGGTCAGGCATTGATCGACCTCATCTTGGAAGACACGCATACGTGCTATCTGGGCACGCGCGGCGATCGGCATGCGTGGGGCTATGGCTGCGGGCAGTGCCCGGCCTGTGTTCTGAGGGCGGAGGGATGGCGGAAATATCGGCGCGCGGTTTAGCCCGAATCTGTCGCGTGACAGTTGCGATTATGCCGCCGAAGACACATTTTCAGGCCACGTTCCGCTTTGGATATGGGCAGCGCCATTCCAGCCATGTGCTTCCTCCGGGAGGCCGTCGACAAGAGAATGGGCCGGCTTCCTAACCGAAGCGGGTTTGAGTTTTTGAGCCGCGAGGATCGGCGAGAGGAGTGGCGCGACATGGCGCAGCAAGACGGGGGCTCGAGGCTGGGCGGCCTGGGGCGGCGGGGGCCGCAGGACCAAGGGCGGCCGCGGCCGCAAGACGTCGGTGCGCCGATCGTTAAAGAGACGACGATTGCGAGCTTCGGCGCCGACGTCATCAGCGAATCGGTAAAACAGCCGGTCCTCGTTGATTTCTGGGCGCCCTGGTGTGCCCCCTGCAAGCAATTGACGCCAATATTGGAAAAAGTCGTCAAATCCGCCGGCGGCAAGGTCAAGCTCGTGAAGATGAATATCGACGAGCACCCGCAGATCGCGGGCCGGCTCGGCGTGCGTTCCATTCCAGCCGTCATCGCCTTCCAAAAACAGCAGCCCGTCGACGGTTTCGTTGGGGCCTTGCCCGAGAGCCAGGTGCGTGGCTTTATCGAGAGGCTTGTCGGTCCGCTCGGCAGCGGCGACCTCAAGGCCGAGGCGGAAGCCGCGCTCGCCGCGGGGGATCGCGCGACAGCAGCCGAAATCTATCAGGCAATGCTTGCCGAAGATGCGGCCGATCTCGCCGCTTTGGCGGGCCTCGCCAAACTCGCAGTGGCCGGGGGTGATCTCGAAGCGGCGGAGACCCTCCTGGCGCGGGCCCCGGCCAATGCCGAACGCGAGCCCGGGATCGCCGCTGCGCGCGCCGCTCTCGACAATGCGTTGCAGGCAGCCTCAGTCGGTGATCTTTCCGAACTCGCCTTGCGCGTGGCAAAGAAACCGGACGATCACCAAGCGCGTTTCGATCTCGCAATCGCCCTCAACGCGCTCGGCCGGCGCGACGAGGCAGCGGATGCCCTTCTCGAGATCATCAAACGCGATCGCGGCTGGAACGATGATGCGGCGCGCAGGCAATTGCTGCAATTTTTCGAGGCCTGGAGCCTGATGGACCCGGCAACCCTTGCAGCACGGCGCAAGCTCTCCTCGCTTCTGTTTGCGTGAACGAGATTTGGCATGAATGAGTTAAGCCCGCTGCGGGATTGAAAGACAATCGCATGAGCATCAACAATCCCTATCGCGGACCTGACGAATTGCCGGCCGTCATTCCGGTGTTTCCGCTCACCGGCGTCCTGCTCCTGCCGCGCGGGCAATTGCCCCTGAACGTTTTCGAGCCACGCTACATGGCCATGGTGGAAGATGTCCTCAAGGCGCATCGCATCATCGGCATGGTCCAGCCCGACGCGGAAGCCTCCGACGCGGAGGTGCCGCGCCTGCTCTCCGTGGGCTGCGCCGGCCGGGTGACGCAATTCGCCGAGACCGGAGACGGGCGTTTTCTCTTGACCCTGACCGGCATCGCCCGCTATCGGATCGTAGATGAGATCTCGGCCGTAACGGCCTACCGGCAATGCCGCGTCGATTTTTCTCCGTTCGAGGGAGATTTCTTGCCGCATTCCGGCGAAGAGGCGGTGGATCGCGACGGCGTGCTTACGGCCTTGGGCAATTTCGCCGAAGCAAACCAATTGCAGATCGATTGGAAGAGCGTTCGAGAGACGCCCAACGAGGCGCTCGTCAATGCATTGTCGATGATGAGCCCTTACGGCCCCAGGGAAAAGCAGGCTCTGCTCGAAGCGCCTGATCTGCGCACGCGTGCCGACGTGCTGATCGCCATCACCGAAATCACCCTCGCGCGGAGCAACGCGCCAAGGCCGCTGCAATAGACTTATAAACGTGGTGGCTCGAACTGTGGAAGTTTTCATGTCAGACAAAGCGCCGAAGACCAGCAGCGCCGAGCGTCCCTCCGAACCGTTGCGGGTTGATCCGCGGCTGCTCGAAATTCTCGTCTGTCCGGTGACGAAGACGACCCTTGAATATGATGCCGAGCGGCAGGAGCTGATTTCGCGGGCGGCTCGCTTGGCCTATCCAATTCGCGACGGCATTCCCATCATGCTGCCGGAAGAGGCGCGCCCGCTCGAAGAGTGAGCTCAAGACGGCGCGCTTGTCTGCGGAAGCAACAAGCTCTATGCCTTGACGCCGGCAGCGTCGGCGCGCAGTGAGACGGTTCACGATTGCGACAGCGGGCGGCGGAATGGCGAAACACCTGAACCAACTCGGCGAAATTCTCGATCTCGAGCCCATCGAACTTAATATTTTCCGTGGCCATAGCCCGCAGACCGGTTGGCTACGGATCTTTGGCGGCCTCGTCATCGCTCAGGCGCTCGTCGCCTGCAGCCGCACGGTCGAAGGCCGGCTGCCGCACTCTCTGCACGGCTACTTTATTTTGCCGGGTGACCCTTCGGTGCCGATCATCTACGATGTCGATCGGATCCGCGACGGCAAGAGCTTCACAACCCGTCGCTGCAACGCCATTCAGCACGGGCAAGCGATTTTTTCGCTGTCGGCATCGTTTCAAGTGGAAGAAACAGGACTCGAACATTCGTTTCCCATGCCGGACGTGCCCGATCCGGAAAGTCTGCCCGGTGATCCTGACGCTTATGCTCGATTGGGTTTGCCGATTTCCGGAGCAATCGGCCGCTTGTTCGAACGGGAACGCGCTTTGGCCATAGAACTGCGACCGGTTGACGTTTCCCGCTATCTCCGCCGTGAGCCGATAGCGTCGCAGCAATATATATGGATACGGGCGGCGAGCCAGCTTCCGGATGATCCGGCCGTGCATCGCGCCGCACTCGCCTATCTCTCCGACCTGACTTTGCTGGAAACCGCCCTAGCGGCGCATGGCCGCAGCGTATTTGACGGTGGCATTCAAATGGCAAGTCTCGATCATGCCGTTTGGTTTCACCGGCCGTTTCGCGCCGATGAATGGCTCCTCTACGCGCAAGACAGCCCGAATGCCGGCGGCGCACGCGGCTTTACGCGCGGTTTGCTCTACACGCGCGACATGCGACTTGTCGCCTCGGTCGCGCAGGAGGGTCTGATCCGCCTTCGACCGGACAAGCTCTGATATCGAGCGCACCGCGCGCGTGGTTGCGCAATGGTCCAGGCTTTGCTTTAATTGTTGCGGATCGGGCCGCATTGCGTCTCCGCCTTGGCGGGGTTCAATCGAGTTCGACTTCCAAACACTTGGCGTAGAAAATTGTGGGGCACGGCCGGCATTTTCGCTGCCGGGGCGCTGACAGGGTCGGGGACTTTGAGCCCGTCTGGTTGGAAACCCGAATTTGTGCGTTTGCGGCCTCGGTAGATGAGAAAGAAAAATATGCGGCGGCCATTTCTGCCAATGATCCTAGTTTTTAGGCATCCTGAAACTTTCATGGGCAGCTTGCCCGCTGTTTGGCGTCAGTCGGCCGCAGTTACACAATCTCTCCGCAGATCGCGTCCGCGGTGTTTTTCACATCCCCGTTTATGAGCGCTTTCAATCCGAGCCCAGCTCGTGGCTCACGTTTCTGCTTTTCGCCGTTGCGCGGCAGCCTGACTAACCCTTCCATCAATTCCCTGAACTAATGGACGTTATGCATGGGAACCCTGGTGGTTTAGGCTCCAAGCTAGGCGACCTGCATCGGCTCTAACCGGAGGACGACATGAAAATTGTGATGGCGATCATCAAGCCGTTCAAGCTCGACGAGGTGAGAGACGCGCTGATGGATCTTGGTGTGCACGGGATGACGGTGACCGAAGTCAAGGGCTATGGCCGCCAGAAGGGCCATACGGAGATTTACCGCGGCGCTGAATATGCCGTCAGCTTCTTACCCAAACTCAAGGTCGAAGTGGCTGTGGCGCCGGAACTCGTCGAGCAGACGATCGAGGCTATAACCATGGCAGC
>JBKQHN010000013.1:0-5491 GCA_052148755.1 Beijerinckiaceae bacterium
TCGTCGTGACGCCGGTCAGCACAAAATCATATTCGAAGAACAGGCTTTCGTCGGACGTGTCAATATAGGCGCGCGCATAACGGTGATGGGCATTCCAGTCATTGGCGGCATGGATCGTCAGGTTTGGAGCTTTGTCGAAAAGCGTCGACAATTGCAGCGCCGCACAGCCGTCGTCGGTGCAGTCATAGAAATAGACGGCGACTTTATAGCCCGACATGGCGGTGCGAATAAATTTCGACTCCTTGCCTTGCGCGATTTCGGCACGATAGCCGGCATCGCGAAGAAGAGCCGCCATCTCCTCTTGGGTGATCCTGTCCATGACTGAATCGGGAGATCCGGTTCCCGCAAAGCCGATTTGCGGTGCGGCGATAAGAACCAAAACGCCCAGAAAAATCGAAAAAATACGCATGCGAATACCCCAAATGTGTGAGGAACTTTCCGCTTCTCAAAACCTCTGCGTGGCTTTGCGCACCGGATCACTTGAAGCATTTGCCGGACCAATGCAAGTTCGTTTTCCGCTCGCGCGGCGACTTGTCTCGGCGCGACCGCATGTCCCGGAAAAGCGGACCCACTTTGACAACAAGGACATGCTCCAACTCATCGAGTCGGTCCGTAGTCTTAATCGAAGGGTGGTCCACCCGATCTGAATCCGCGCTGCAGAATTTGCCCTGCTCCTGCGGCCGCCTCGGTCGGGGAAGTGGCCAACGAATCAATAGTATGCCGATGCTTGCGGGTCTACGTGATGCGGCCAGCGCGCCGTTCGCCTGCACTGCGAAAGCGAAAGACTTCGGCTCTCTTCAGATCCGCATCTTCGAGCGCGCGCGGCACGGGCACGTCATAGGCTGCAAGCGAGACGAGCCTTTCGACGGCGAGATAAGCGCGGCGGGGGTCGCCGATAAGAACAAATGTGCCGGCTCGCGCGAGCAATTCGAGCCAATCCGTGACGCGTGCCGCCGTATCTTGTTCATAGGCTATGTCACCGGCGAGTACGATGTCGAAATCACATCGAGTCCCGATCATGTCGCCCGTACAAGTTTCGATCGCCACGTCGTTTTCGGCGCCATTGAGGGCAATCGCCGCGAGCGCGAAGGCGTCGATGTCATTGGCGATGACGCGTCGTGCTCCGGCTTTCGCCGCAGCGATCGCGACGAGGCCCGAGCCGGCAGCAAAATCGAGCACGCTTTTGCCTGCAACGAGCGCCGGCCGGTCAAGAATATAGCGCGCCAGCGCTTGTCCGCCTGCCCAGGCAAAGGCCCAGAAGGGCGGTGGCAAATTCAACGCGCCAAGCTCCACTTCCGTTCTTGCCCAGAGCGCTGTCGCTTCATCGGCGAGATGGAGCCTGATCTCCGGCGCCAAAGGCACCGCGGCAAGCCGCGTTTCAGCCAGAATGAAGCGGGAATGATCGAACGTCACGCGGGTATCTGTAAGCGGATGATTTGACACAGGTGAATCAATCGTTGGCAAACCCTCACCCTCCGCGATAGGGTCGCATAGTGCTCTTGAAATTTGGTGGGTTTATGTTTGGACGTCGCCTGATGCCGCGACATGCGCGGCTCGATCTCTTCGGACTCCTCCGCAATCATGCCTCGACTTTGACGAGGATCAAAGCGTTCAAAGTGGTCATGTCGGCACTCTATCCCGAAGCTTCCGAAAATCCACGAGGCGCGAAGTCGATGACCAATGAAACCGAGATTGTCGAAGACGCCCCCCTTCGGCCAGGAGAGATTGCCATTGAACTGCCGCTGGATTTCGATGCGGGCCTGTATTTCATCGGACGCATCCATACACCTTGGCATTTGCGTAAGGATTGCCCGCGTCAGGGCGATCCCGTGACCGGCCCTGAATGTTTCATCGAGATCGATGCGCGATACCATGCTGCACTTGCCGGAATCGAGCGCAATCGCCAATTGCAGATCCTCTATTGGATGGATTTTGCGCGCCGCGACCTCGTCATTCAAATGCCGCGTTCGCACGGCAAAGGGCGAGGCACGTTTGCCTTGCGCTCGCCGATACGGCCAAATCCTATCGCCTCTTCGGTCGTTACGCTCGTCCGCGTCGAAAACAATGGTCTCGTCGTCAGGGGGCTCGATTGCCTCAATGGTACGCCGCTTCTCGATGTGAAACCCGATTTCTGCCCCGAAGACTGAGCGAACTTCAGGGGGCACGCTCTCGCGAGGCGGGCTTGCGACGGATCGTCCGGCGCCCTTGACGAAGCCGCGCATTCGATCGTAAGTAGCAAGACCGAACCAAGGGGATCCCCGGCAGGGGGCTGAGAGGCTGGCAGCGCCGTAAGGCGGCCCGGCGACCCTTAGAACCTGATCCAGTTCGCACTGGCGGAGGGATGGTGATATGCGCCCTGCAGATTCTCACGTTCACTTTTACAAGTTCGACCGGTGCTGCCGAAAGGCGGTGGTGGCATGAAGATCCGTGTCATCGGCGCCGGCATCGCCGGCATGACCTGCGCTTATGAATTCGCTCTCGCCGGCGCGAATGTCGAACTCGTCGAGCGTGATCGCGGGCCTGGTCTTGGCTGCTCTTTTTACTCCGGCGGCATGATCGCGCCGTGGTGCGAAGCCGAAAGCACCGAGCCTCTCGTCCCCGAATTGGGCCGCGAGGCACTCGTTTACTGGACGAAGAACGTGCCCGTGGCCGAAACCCGCGGCAGTCTCGTCGTCGCGCCCCGGCGCGACCGGCCGGACCTTATCAGCTTTTCGCGCCGCACATCGGGTTTTGAAATGATCGACGCGGAGCGGATCGCCGAGCTCGAGCCTGATCTTGCTGGCCGCTTCGATCTCGCGCTGTTTTTTCCGAAAGAGGCGCATCTTGATCCACGCAAGGCGATCGCGGCGCTTGCCGAGCGCCTGGCGCAATTGCCTAACGTGACAATGCGCTTCGCTACGGAGGCGCAAAATGTGACCGACAGTGTCGACTGGACGATAGATTGCCGTGGCTTTGCCGCACGCGACGAATTGCATGATCTTCGTGGCGTCAAAGGTGAAATGCTCGTCCTTTCGACGCAAGAGATTACGCTGGCGCGGCCGGTTCGCCTCGTCCACCCGCGCCAGCCCGTCTATATTGTGCCGCGCGGCGATGGGCGGTTCATGATCGGTGCGACGATGATCGAAAATGAGGAGAGAAGCCGTATAACGGCGCGTTCCGTGCTGGAACTCTTGAGCGCCGGCTATGCGGTTCATCCGGCTTTCGGTGAAGCCGAGATCGACGAAACGGGGTCCGATGTGCGGCCGGCTTTTGCCGATAATCTGCCGCGCATTCGCCGCCACGAGCGCACCTTATATGTGAACGGCCTCTTTCGGCACGGCTTTCTTCTGGCACCGTCACTGGCGCAGAGGGCCGTAGCAGTGGTCATGCAAGGAGCCTATTTTCCGGAGGTCATGGATGCAAATCCGCGTGAATGGCCAAAGAATTGACGTCGCGGCGGCAACGCTCGCCGCACTTCTCGCCGAACTGGAGTATGATGGCCTAACCGTCGCAACCGCGGTCAACCAGACATTCGTTCGCGCGGCCGATCGCAAGGACACAAAGCTCGCGGCGGATGACGCTGTCGAAATACTCGTGCCGAAGCAAGGTGGGTGAACTAACGTCAGAAGACGTGTCAGAGCGGCCGGGCGCGATTCCTTCTCCCGGTTGCGGGAGAAGGTGCCGAACGAAGTGAGGCGGATGAGGGATCTCTGCTACTGCTACCATCCCTCATCCGACCCTCGCTGACGCGAGGGCCACCTTCTCCCGCAAGCGGGAGAAGGAGCATGCCAGCATTAGACATCAGAGACGAATATGGATCATCCTAATCTCACGATCTATGGCACAAAACTCCACTCGCGGATGTTTATCGGCACCGCACAATATCCCTCGCCGGCCATTATGGCTGCGGCCGTCAAAGCGGCGCAGGCGGAAGTCGTGACGGTGTCGCTGCGGCGCGAATCCGGCGCCAGCCGGGCTGGCGAAAGCTTTTGGGCGCTGATCCGCGAACTCGACGTCAAGGTCTTGCCGAACACCGCCGGCTGTCGCAGCGTCAAAGAGGCGGTGACAACGGCGCAAATGGCGCGCGAAGTGTTCGGAACGGCCTGGATCAAACTCGAAGTGATCGGCGAAGACGACACTTTGCAGCCCGATGTTTTCGGCCTCGTCGAAGCCGCCAGCATTCTCGTGCGCGAGGGGTTTCAGGTCTTTCCCTATACGACGGAAGATCTCGTCGTCGCCGAAAAATTGCTCGGGGTCGGTTGCGAAGTCCTGATGCCGTGGGGGGCGCCGATCGGCTCTGGTCGCGGCCTCAACAATCCTTTCGGCTTGCGGGCTCTGCGCAAGCATTTTCCGAGTGTGCCGCTCGTCGTCGATGCCGGCATCGGTACGCCGTCGCATGCCGCGGCGGCGATGGAACTCGGCTATGATGGCATTCTCCTCAATACGGCGATCGCCAAAGCCGGCGATCCCGTCGCGATGGCCAGGGCCTTTGCGCTTGCCGTCGAAGCGGGACACATGGGTTTTTGCGCTAATCCTATGCAACCACGCGACATGGCGGAGCCGTCGACTCCCATGATCGGCCGCGCCTTTTCGGACCTAGCCCATGCTTGATCGATTTTATCCGATCGTCGACAGTGCAGCCTGGATCGCACGGCTTTTGCCTTGTGGTGCAAGACTCATCCAATTGCGCATCAAGGACCGCTCCGATGCCGAAGTTCGGCACGAAATCAGCGCGGCCAAGGCTGTCTGCGATGCGGCCGGAGCGCAGCTCATCGTCAATGACTATTGGCAAGCCGCGATTGATCTTCGCTGCGACTATGTTCATCTCGGCCAAAGCGACCTCGATACTGCCGACGTTTCGGCGATCCGCAGGGCCGGGTTGCGGCTCGGCATATCGACGCATGACGAAGCCGAATTGTCGCGCGCGCTGGAGTGCCGGCCGGATTATGTCGCGCTTGGCCCGATCTATCCGACGATCTTGAAGCAAATGGCAGTTGTTCCGCAGGGCCTGGCCCGGCTCGCCGAATGGAAGAAGACGATCGGCGACATGCCGCTTGTCGCCATCGGCGGCATTACGCTCGAACGCGTCAAAGGCGTCCTCGAAGCCGGCGCCGACAGCGCCTCCGTCGTTACCGACATCACGCTCAATGCCGATCCGGAGGCGCGTGCCCGCGCCTGGGCCGCGGCGACGCGCGGGTTTGAAAAATCACCCGCACCAATAAAGTGAGCGCCATTAGATCACGATGATTTTGGATTGAATTAATCCAAAATCATGGACGTGATCGATTCTAATAATTTGGAGCGGGATATGCAGATAAGTTTACGCAATCTGCGTGAACTTGATGGCGCCGGAAAACCGGTGCCCACTTTTCCTCATCCCGCTCTAATTCCGATAGCTCGGATCTAAGCGATCGACCTTTCGCAGCATCGCCGGCCAGAGCATTTTTTCCGCGAAGCCGAAGGTTTCGCCCATCCGAATGATCTCGGCATTCTTGTCGATGACGGCGGGAGC
>JBKQHN010000014.1:0-16009 GCA_052148755.1 Beijerinckiaceae bacterium
CGCGTTCGCCAGGCAGCAGCAATTGAAACCCGCAATAGATGACCGGGCTCACCTGCATAGCCCCATTGCCGCGGCCGGAATCGCAGAGGACGAGGACGCGACGCTCCGCCTTTTCGACAGGCGTCAAGTCTCCGGCCTGTAACAGCAGCGGTTTGACGCGCTCATACGACCAGAATGTGGGCTTGGTGACGGGCTGCGGCGCATCATAGGGCAGGACGTTGCGCATCATCGGCCATAGCGGCGCGAGAGACTCGCGGGCCAGCGCATCGCGATAAGCGATCGGCAATTCCTCCAAGGTTCCGAGCGTCGCCATGAAGACCTCCCTATCTTGCGCGTCTGCAAATGCCCGGTTCGGCCAAGGTTTACCCAAATGCCGCCGGAAACAACCGTCGTATATGTGGCAATATGTAGTATGTATGCATACAATAATTGGCTGTCAAATTGGGCGTGCTTTTGGTAGCTTCGGTCTGTCTCGGATTCGCGTGAGAGAAAAATGAGCGCGACTGTGCCTGACGAGGACCGCAACGGAGAAAATCGGACCAATGCAGCTTCGCTGCAAGAGGCTACGAGCGAGCCGGAAAGCGATTTCGTGCTGCATGGATTGCCAGGGCATCTGATCCGGCGTCTGCAGCAAGCGGCCGTTTCGCTGTTCATGCAGCAGATGGAAGCCGGCAGCTTCGAACTTACCCCGGTCCAATTTGCCGCCCTTACCGGGATCAAAACCTATCCCAATCTCGATCAGGCGGCGCTCGCGGGGCTCATTGCCTACGACCGCGCGACGATCGGCGGCGTCATCGACCGGCTGGAGGGCAAGGGGCTCATCCGCCGCGCGCCTTCTCTCCACGATCGCCGCGTCCGCCAACTCCACATCGAACCGGCCGGGGAACAGCTTCTCCGCGAGGTCGCACCCGTTGTTGAACGCGCCCAGGAGCAGATACTCGAGCCGCTCAACCAAGAGGAAAAGCTCATCTTCATGCTGCTCCTCAAGAAGCTCGTCCGCTCCAACAATGATCGTACGCGCGTGCCGATGCGCCCGATTACGAACCAGGCTCCCAAGGGGCGCGACGATACCGACGGATCTCGCTAGATCACGATGATTTTGGATTGATTCAATCCAAAATCATCGTGATCGATTCTATTGAAATAGAGCGGGATAAGCAGATAAGTCTACGCAATCTGCGTAAACTTGAGTGCGCCGGAAAACCGGTTCCCACTTTTCCTCATCCCGCTCTAGCAAGCTGCCGAAAAACATGCCACCGCCAATGGCACGTCGCGCGACGCAAACCCACTCCTGGCCAAGTGGCCCACCAATTGACACACCATAACTAGTAAGTATACATATCACATAACGAGTTCGAGCTTGGCTCAATTCGACGAGCAACAGGGAGGAACGATCCGCAGATCCGTCTCAGCACGGATCCGCTGCCGCAATGCTCCCGCCGCTTCAGGACGCGGGCCAGCGTGTCAAGCAAGAGGGCGATCAGCGATGGACTTTTTTGGCTTTTTCCGAAGTTCGGCCGCCTACCGCTGTCGAATTGCCCTAAATCTCAAAGGACTTTCCTGTCGCTTCCACGCGGTGAACTTACGCGACCACGAGCAGAGGACCGCGTCCTATCTGTCGCGCAATCCACAAGGCCTCGTGCCGATGCTCGAGATCGATGGCCGCGTTCTCACCCAGTCGCTCGCAATCATCGAATGGCTCGAAGAATGTCACCCATCTCCGGCTCTGCTGCCCAGCGATCCTTTCGAGCGGGCTGAGGTTCGCGCTTTCGCTCTAGCGATTGCCTGCGATCTCCACCCTCTCAATAATACGCGCGTGCTCGACTACCTCAAGGAGCGGCTTGGGCAAGACCAGACGGCAATTGCCGAATGGTACCGGCATTGGACGCAAAGCTGCTTAATAGCCTGCGAGGAACTGGTTGTCCGCGCCGGCAGGACGAACCCTTATTGTTTCGGAAAGGTGCCCGGCTTGGCCGACATTTGCCTGGTGCCACAGCTCTTCAACGCCCGCCGGTTCAACTGCGATCTCGACGCAATGCCGACGCTCGTCGCAATCGATCGTGCCTGCGGCGAGCTTCCGGCTTTTGCCGAAGCGCATCCCGATCGCCAGCCCGATGCCGTTCCCTAGAAGGCAATTCATCGACGCCAAGACAATCCAAAGCAATTGCTGAGTGAGGCCCGAGACATGAAAACGCTTCCCATTCTGATCGCCGGAGGCGGCATCGGCGGTTTGGCCTCGGCGGTCGGCCTTGCGAGCCGGGGATCAACCATCGTCGTTTTCGAAAAGGCTCCGGCGTTTGGCGAAATCGGCGCCGGCATTCAGCTCGGACCGAATGCCTTCCACTCCTTCGACTATTTGGGCGTCGGCGACGCGGCGCGCGCCATGGCGGTCTATATCGACAAATTGCGCCTGATGGATGCCATCAGCGGTGAGGAAATCACGCACGTTCCCTTAGACCAGCCGTTCCGTGATCGCTTCCGCAACCCTTACGCAGTCGTGCATCGTGGCGATCTGCACGGCGTTTTTCTGAATGCCTGCCGTGCGAATGCGCGGATCGAGCTCAGGGAGAAGTGCGAAGTCGTCGGCTATGATCAGGACGCGGCATCTGTGCGAGCCAAACTCGCTTCCGGTGAAATCGTTGAAGGGAGCATGCTGATCGGTGCGGACGGGCTGCGGTCGAACATACGCAAGCAAGTCGTCGGCGACGGCGAACCGCGCGTCTCGGGCCATACGACCTATCGCTCGGTCATTCCAACCGAGCAAATGCCCGTGGATCTGCGCTGGAACGCGGCGACGCTATGGGCCGGACCCAAGTGTCACATCGTGCATTATCCGCTTTCGGGCTGGAAGGTCTTCAACCTCGTCGTCACCCGCCACAACAATGCCCCGGAAGCTGTGGCTGGCAAGCCCGTATCCGACGAAGAAGTCATCGAAGCTTTCCGGCACGTCCATGAACGGGCCCAATCAATCATCCGGCATGGCAAGACCTGGAAGCTGTGGGTGCTCTGCGACCGCGATCCCATCGAAAATTGGGTGGACGGACGTGTCGCCTTGCTCGGCGATGCGGCTCACCCGATGCTGCAATATTTTGCGCAAGGCGCCTGCATGGCCATGGAAGACGCCGTTTGCCTGGCGCATATGATGGAAGCACATTCTGGCGATCCCGAACGGGCTTTGAATGCTTATTGTGCGCAGCGCAGGCTGCGGACGGCGCGCGTCCAACTGCAATCGCGCGAAATCGGCGAGCACATCTATCATCCGGCCGGCGCTCACGCGGCGCTGCGTAACGCCATCCTCAAACAAAAGCGACCCGAAGATATCTACGACAGTCTGCAATGGCTCTACGGAGGCAACGGGCTCGGCAGCGGGCAGGAAGCTGCCGCACAGTTTGCCTGAGACGGTCCCGAACCTAAAATAAATCCAAGGCAAAAAAGTCTAAGGGAGGCATTCGATGAAATTCACCGGTTTCGTTTCATGCGCCGCGGCCTTTGCGGCGCTCTTCGTGGGCATGGCCGGCGTTGCCGCCGATCAAGCGCATGCGGATGAAGTCATACGCATCGGCGTCCTCAACGACATGTCCGGCCCCTACGCCGACCTCTCCGGCCGTGGCTCGGTGATCGCCGCGCAGATGGCCGCCGATGACTTTGCAAAGGAGAATAGGACGATCAAGGTCGAAATCCTTTCTGCAGATCACCAGAATAAGCCGGACGTGGGCGTGCCGATCGTGCGCCGTTGGATTGAGGTCGATGACGTCGCCGCCGTCGTCGACGTTCCCAATTCGGCGGTGGCCCTAGCGATCAACGAGGTCATGCGCCAGAAGGACCGGACTTTCTTGGCATCGAGCACCGCGACATCCGACTTGACCGGCAAGGCTTGCGCACCGACGACCGTCCAATGGGTGTTCGACACTTGGGCCCTGGCCAATAGCACGGCCCGGGCTCTGATCAAGGACGGCGGCGAGTCCTGGTTCTTTCTAACCGCAGATTACGCCTTCGGACATGCGCTCGAGCGCGACGCCACTGCATTGGTCCAAGCCGCCGGGGGGAAAGTGCTCGGCGATGCGCGGGCACCTCTCAATACCGCCGATTTCTCCTCGTACCTCCTGCAGGCGCAAGCCTCCGGCGCCAAAATCATCGGTCTTGCGAACGCCGGCGCGGATGCATCCAATGCCATCAAGCAAGCCGCCGAATTCGGTATCGGCAAAGGCAGCAAGCAAAAGCTTGCTGGATTGCTCGTCTTTCTCACAGATATCGACTCGCTCGGGCTCGAGGCCGCACAAGGACTCGTTTTGACCGAGGCCTTTTATTGGGACCTCAATGACGCGACGCGGGCTTGGAGTCGGCGCTTCGCAGAGCGTGCCGGCGAACGTATGCCGACGATGAACCATGCCGGCGTCTATTCTTCAGTCCTTGCCTTTTTGCGGGCCGCCGCAAAGGAGGCTTCGCACTCGGGCCGCGCCATCGTTAGGCGGATGACCGAAACGCCGATCGACGATCCCTTGTTCGGGCCGACCACGATCAGGCGCGACGGCCGTGCGGTCCATGCCATGTACCTATTCCAGGTCAAGGCGCCGAACGAATCGAAAGGCCGCTGGGATTACTACAGGCTCGTCGCGACAATCCCACCGGAGCAGGCCTTCAGACCGATCGATCAGGGCGGCTGCCCGCTGATCGATACTGCCCACTGAGAAACTGCGCTGCGTTTCAATGACCGCCTCGGCCGAAGCGGCTTTGCTGACAGTTTTTAGGCACCGGCCATGGCTTGCCAGCGTGCTTTGGCGCCGGCGTAGGTCGGATCGCCAAGCCCAGGCGTCAGGTCATCGCGCATGCGAATGGGATGGTTCGGCGCGCCGTTCCTGATCCAGGCAATCCCGAGTTGCCGGATCAGATCCACGTCTTTGTCCTCGACCGCGTCCATCCCAAGTTGCGTGAGCCCATCGAAGATCGCCGGTGGCAGGCCCTCTGGATAGGTCCAGCTGCCGCCCCGCTTGATCGGCTGGACGATGGGGCTCAAGCGAACCACTCGCCCAAGCTGATCGGGCGGATTGCCCAGCACGATATGGGCGGTGTTTGTGGCCGCATCGGGTGGATCATCCGTAATGCAGCCGGCAGCCCGTGTTGCATTGGTGAGTATGCCTAATTTCACCTTCGCCGTCAGCAGGTCCGGCGGCGTCCCTAGGGGAACGAGGTCGGGCGGCACCAATCGGACCGAGCCGGTCCCGATGGACAAAATCTCTATTGCCGTTGGCTTGGCGCCAAGGCTGATTGCATCGACAACGCCGGCCATCAGCGGATTATTGTAGGCCCCCATCGCGCCGTCCCAATATCGCTTTTTGCCGACGAAGGCCGGCGCGTCGAAATAGGAGACGGGTGCATTTGTCGACGCGTGCACGGCATCGACTAAGGAAATTTGCTGAGCCATCGTCTGGGTTTGCGGCACCGGATAGCTGCGCAGCATGGCTTCGCGCAGGCGATCGTAGTCGAAAGCGACGATGAGTATGCCGGTGTCGTGTCCGCTGGGGCCTTTTGGCCAATCGGATCGATCGTGCAATTCCGACAGACGCAGATCGCCGAGCGGACCCAACGCCTTTTGCAAGCCGATGCGTTTTTGGGCCGCGTTGTAGCGCGGAAAAATCGGGACGTGGCGGGACAAGAACTCGGCAAGCCAAGATTTCTTGCGGAAAATCGCCAGACGCTTCGCTGGGTCCTCGAAAAAGTTACAGATATCCTTTGGCGTCATATCGAGGACGAGACCGGCCAGAACAATGCTGCCGCCCGAATTCGCCACGGCGAGATCAAAATGGGCAAGGATCTGATGTCCCGAACAGTCGGGATAAAGATCTTCGAGCGCCATGGCTTGCAAAAGCGCCCAAGTTCCACCGCCGTCGAGTGAGAGTATGCGAAATGCCATGTGCTTCCCCTCCCCGATAAGGAAGGCCGGGCTAGTGCCGGAGAGATTGGCCCCGGTTCAGCCTCGATGCAAGCCTTTGCGTGGAGCCTCAGGGCGAATCTCGCCTGAGCGGACGCGCGAGTTGCGACAGAGTCTCGATGATGCGCCGCGATTCATCTGCCTCGAACCGGCGCGAAGAGAGGCTATATCCGAGATAGATCCAGTTGAGGATAAGCGCATGTGTTTCCGCGTCGGCAGTGTCGACACCGGCCTCGATCAATAATCTGCGCAGATAGCGCACCCTTTCGGCATCGACAGAATCGACAGCGGCTCTTGCCGCCGCATCACCGAATGCCCAAGCGCGCACGGCGACCTCGAGGTTCGAACGCGCCGAAAACGACCGGCGGATCAAAGCTTCCATGCGATCGCCGGCGGCGCTGTCGATTTCTTCGATAATATTCTCCAAGGCGATTTCACGCCAACGCCGCAGCACGGCTGCGTGGAATGCACCGACATCCGCGAAATGCCAGTAGAAGCTGCCGCGAGAGACGCCCAAGCTCTTCGCCAATGTTTCGGCCTTGAGCGCTGTAAACCCGGAGCGCGCCAGCGCCCGCAACCCGGCATTTACCCATTCAGCTGGTCCCAGACGTTCGCCGGACATTTCCATACACCAGTGTATTGACGATTGCGTCGCGAGATGATACTTCATCCATACACTTCTGTATGGAGGAGTGCAAATGAGCGATCTTCTGGTTCAGGCTGCGGGGGTGTTGGCGATCGCATTGGCCCTGCTGCATGAAATTCTCAGCGAGACCAAGCTCTTCGCCAAGGTGCGCATCGAACCGGCCTGGGCGCGGCGGCTGGTGAGGGGAGTCTGGCTTTGCAGCACCGTCGCGTGGCTGGCCTTCGGCGTCCTGCTCATCGTCGCGCCGATGCTGGGGTCACGGACGGCACGTTCTTGCATCATCATAGCCAGCGTCATCTTCTACGGATCGGGTGTAATCGCCAATGCCTGGGCAACACGCGGACGGCACTTCGGCTGGGCGGCCCTCTCCGTCGTGATCGGCCTTGCCGTAGCAGGCCTATGATTTCGGTTCGGCTTGCAGATCCACGGCTCGAGAGAAACGACGGCCTTCGCGTCGCCAAGGCCGGTCACTCCGCGATGGCGATCAAATGGTTCCAATCGACATGCTTCAAGGAATATGCACAGGCGATCGCCTTTGCGGCCGCCCGCGTATCATCTTGGGAATCCGGTTGACATCTAAGCCGCAGCGCAGAGAGTGGCCGGTGACAACCGATCGTGCCGGGGCGCAGACATGCAGACGTCGATATTCATCGCCAAGCTCCTGGGGCCGGTCTTTGTCCTCGTCGGGATCGCCCTCCTATTCAGGCCTCAAGCATTCCGCGTCTTGCTCCAAGAGTTCATCGCAAGCCACGTGCTGATCTATCTGGCTGGCGTTCTTGGCCTGCTCGGTGGCTTGGCGCTGGTGCTGACCCACAATGTCTGGCTGCTCGACTGGCGGCTTATCGTCACGCTGATTGGTTGGCTGACTCTTGTTCGGTCCGTGGTCACCATTTTCCAACCGCAACTAATCGTGTCTGCCGGGTCAAAGCTTCTCGAGCATAGGGAAATTTTCGTTGGCGCCAGCGCGATTGACCTCGTCATCGGCCTGGCCTTGAGCTATTTCGGCTATTCTGCGTAACCGCCTTAATGCCGCAAGCCTGCTCGTGATGCGATCTGCGGCGCAGGCCAGCGGTTTGGCTAAGCCAAGCGCACGGATGTTCTCTCCGCGAGAATGGCACATTGAACCTATTGGGTCGTCACCGCAGATAGATTTGTCGATCGCCCGTCTTCCAGATCATGCAAGCCGCAGTTTCTTCGCATCCAAAGCTACCCCGCCGAATTCCTCGAGCGAATCAAATGGTCTAGCCCTCGACGGACATGGCGCCTTGACCTCAGTCGGCACCTTGGAGAAAATATGCGGCTGGGCGGAGCCGCCGTTCCGAGCCGGCCGGCTCGCCACACGTGTCGGGTCAATCAAAGGCATAATGCGGCGGCGCCGCGACGGGCGCAACGCATCGAACGCCTTGCAGCGATGCTGTCGCCCTCTATGCTCCGCTTCCTTCGGAAACGCGGTATAGCAATGCCACGCGAAGAACCGGAGAGATGTGCACGCGATGAACAACCTTTGGAACGACGAAGATGCAAAGGCGCTTGTGGGCGCCTATGCCGGCAAAGGTGTCCAACGTGATCTTGCGCTTCGCGTCTACACGACGCGGCTGCTGGGTGGCGACCCCCACCTCGTGCTGCACGGTGGTGGCAATACCTCGGTGAAGCTGCGAGTCCGTGATCTCGTCGGCGACGAATGGGACGTTCTCTGCGTCAAAGGCAGCGGTTGGGACATGGCGGTGATCGAGCCGCAAGGCCTGCCGGCAGTAAAGCTCGGCGCCCTTCTGAAGGCCCGGTCTCTCGCTAGTTTGTCGGACGAAGACATGGTTGCCCTGCAGCGTTCCAACCTCATCGATCCCTCAGCGCCCAATCCATCGGTTGAAACTTTGCTGCATGCTTTCCTGCCGCATAAATTCATCGACCACACGCATTCGACTGCTGTCTTGGCGATCGTGGACCAAGGTGCTGACAGCGAGGCGCTGAGCCATGCAGTGTTCGGCTCGGCAATGGGCTTCGTTCCCTATATCAAACCCGGCTTCGATCTCGCCAAAGCGGCCGCAGAAATCTACGAACAGGATACATCGGTCGAAGGTCTGATCCTCGACAAACATGGCATTTTCAGCTTCGGCGAAACGGCGAAGGAAGCCTATAGCCGCATGATCCACCATGTCACGTTGGCCGAGGAACATGTGGCGCGACACGGGCGCAGCGCGTTGAAGCCCACGAAACTTCCGCCAGGACTTGCAACAGCGAGCCAGATCGCGCCCATGCTGCGCGGCACTATAGCCGTGCCGCTGGGTGAAGGGCGCTTCGACCGCATGGTGAACGACTTCCGCAGCTCGGCCGCGATTCTCGAATTCGTAAATTCCGAGCGCGTTGCCGACTATGCCGAGCGCGGCGTTTCGACGCCCGATTTGTCGATCCGGATCAAGACCGGCCCCATGGTGCTGCCGGCTCCCGACCGCGATGAACTGGACGGCTACCGGGTTCGTGTCGCAAAGCAGGTCGCCGATTTTGCCGAGGCGTACCGCACCTATTTCGAGACCAACAGCGCGCGAGACGGCATCAAGCGCACCATGCTCGATCCGATGCCGAGGCTGACCCTTGTTCCGGGTCTCGGCATGTTCGGCCATGGTCGCACATTGCAAGATGCCAGGATCGCATCCGATATTGGCGAGATGTGGATAGAGACCGTGAAGAGTGCCGAGGCGATCGGCAGTTTCCGTCCGCTCACCAAAGCCGATCTGTTCGAGCTCGAATACTGGTCGCTCGAGCAGGCGAAGCTCGCCTCCCGCAAACCCAAACCGCTGACCGGGCAGATTTTGCTTGTCACCGGCGGTGCCGGCGCAATCGGCGCTGCAACCGCAAAGCTCTTCGCCGACCAAGGCGCGCATGTCGTCGTTGTCGACATTGACGAGGCGAAGGCAAGGGACGTCGCAAAGGCGGTCGGTAACGCGTCGATCGGCGTCGGCGCCGACGTGACAAAACCGGCGGAAATTTACGCAGCCTTCGAGCGTGCAGTCGAAACCTATGGCGGCGTCGACATTGTCGTCTCCAACGCAGGTGCTGCCTTCGAAGGCGGAATCGGCGAGATCGACGATGCGATGTTGCGCAAGAGCTTCGAACTCAACTTCTTTGCTCATCAGTCGGTCGCACAGACCGCGGTGCGAATCTTCAAGCAGCAGGGCACGGGCGGCGTGCTTCTCTTCAACGCGTCGAAGCAGGCGGTCAATCCCGGCCCGAAGTTTGGTGCCTACGGCCTGCCCAAGGCGGCGACGCTGTTTCTTTCGCGCCAATATGCGCTCGAATACGGCGCCTTCGGCATTCGCTCCAACGCCGTCAACGCCGATCGCATACGCTCGGGAATTCTGACCGACGAAATGATCGCCAATCGGTCAAGAGCACGCGGCGTTTCGCAAGCCGACTATATGGCGGGCAATCTCCTCGGCTTCGAAGTTGCCGCCGAACATGTGGCGCAGGCCTTCCTGCATCACGCACTTGCAGAGCGCACGACGGCCGACGTGACGACGGTCGATGGCGGAAACATTGCTGCAGCATTGAGGTAGGCCTCGCCCAAAGCCAGAGCGCAAGTCGAGCGTCTTTTGGACATCCGCAGCTGGATCGAGGCGCAACTCTACAAACCTCGCTACTGATCCTTGCGTCCATCCGGATCATTTTATCTGCCGCCGCCCTTTTTGACTTATGGAAGGAGACCACGTGATGGCCGATCAATCGCATTCCACCCTGCACGACATTCCTATCGGCATCGATGCGACCGGCCAGCGTCACGAGACCGATTCGATGGGCGGTATCGATGTGCCGGCCGACCGCTACTGGGGAGCGCAGACCCAGCGGAGTCTGATCCACTTTTCAATCGGCGACGATCAAATGTCGAAGCGCATCTATCACGCCTACGGCTACGTCAAGAAGGCGGCGGTGTTGGTCAATGCCGCGGCCGGGAGGCTGGCGCAATGGAAGGCCGACGCACTCGTACGCGCCGCCGACGAGGCGATTGCCGGCAAGCTCGACGAACATTTCCCACTCTATGTCTGGCAGACCGGTTCCGGCACGCAAACGAATATGAACGTCAACGAGGTGTTGTCGAACCGCGCGATCCAGTTGCTCGGCGGGAAGATCGGCTGCAAATCGCCGGTGCACCCGAACGATGACGTCAACATGGGGCAGTCTTCGAACGACACGTTTCCCACCGCGATGCACATTGCGGCTGTGCTGGAGCTCGAAGAGCATCTGCTGCCGCATGCGGAGTCGCTCGCCACCGCGATCGAAGGCAAGGCGAACCAATGGATGGACGTGGTCAAAATCGGGCGAACCCACCTGCAAGATGCGGTGCCGCTCACCGTCGGACAGGAATGGTCCGGTTACGCGCAGCAGATGCGCGATGCGATCGCAGGTATCCGCCGTGCCGAAGGCGCGCTGCACGAACTTGCCGCCGGAGGCACCGCTGTCGGCACGGGTCTGAACGCTCCGCCCAACTTCAGCAATGAGATCGCCGGCAAGATCGCGGAACTGACGGGCCGCCCGTTCGTCACCGCACCCAACAAATTCGCCGCGCAAGGTTCGCTCGATGCGATGGTCGCGGCGATGGCCGCGGTGCGCGGGCTGGCGGTCGCGTTGATGAAGATCGCCAACGATATGCGCTGGCTCGCCTCAGGCCCGCGCTGCGGCCTCGGCGAGCTCCTCTTGCCGGAGAACGAGCCGGGTTCATCGATCATGCCGGGCAAGGTCAACCCGACCCAGTGCGAGGCGATGGTGATGGTCTGCATTCAGGTGATCGGCGAAGACGTTGCGGTCGCCTTCGCCGGCAGCCAAGGCAATTTCGAGCTCAACGCGATGCGTCCCATCATCATCCACAATTTCCTTCATTCCGCCCGCGTGCTCGGCGATGCCTGCGACAAGCTGCGCCGCTATCAGGTCGAGGGAACGCAGCTCAACCGTAAACACATCGACGAGATGCTCGGCCGCTCGCTGATGCTGGTGACGGCGCTCAGCCCGGTGATCGGCTATGACAAGGCCTCCGCCATTGCGCACAAGGCGAATGACGCGGACCTCACATTGAAGGAGGCCGCGCTCGAGTCGGGTGACATCGACGAGAAACTCTTCGACGAAATCGTCGACCCGAAAAAAATGGTCGGCCATGGGTTGGCGGGAAGCTGAAGGCGTGCAATCACGCAGCGGGCCGATGCCGTCGTGCGATGAAATCGTCCATGGCGACGACGGCTTCCACGATGGTTACAGTGGTTGGCGTGGTTGCGTTACCCATTTTCTATCCGCTAAATAGAGTGTTCCGCCCTTTAATCTTAGGCTACTGCGGCCGTATCTGTGGTAACGGCGCTGAGCCCGGTGATCGGTTACGACAAGGCCTCCGCCATTGCGCACAAGGCGAATGACGTGGCCACAGCGCGGGGTATCGCCGACGCCGATGCGGTGCGCGTGAAATCCGCCGCCGTGATCGTCCCCTGAGGGGGGTAAAGCCGGCGGACTTACGCATGGCCCAGATAAAAAAATTATGCGGCGCCCGAGCGGCGTATTGGCTTGAAAAACCGCATCTTTTCGTCGCGCTACGCCGGCGGCCGCATAAAAAAAATGTACTTTGGTTGGCCGGCAAACCCGCCGGCGCGACCTGCTATCTTGCCCAACAGATTGTAATTGCGGAGAAAAATTAGGAGGGTGAGGCTGTGGCGCGGCGCTTGCTTAACAATAAGCAAGGCCCATGACTGCAAGCAAGGTGGCCAAGACGAGCGACAAAAGCAGAATTCTCATCGTCGATGACGACGAAAGAGCATGTGCAATGTCGAGGCCGCGGTGATGGCGAGGAGGCGCTGCAAACAATGGAACAGAAGCCCTTCGACGTGGTGTTGTCCGATAAGCGGATGGCCGGCCATGACGACGTGTCGGTGCTGCGCACCATCAACGCGCAGTTCTTGGGAGGAACAGGCGCGATGATTTCCGTGTCGCAATGTGCCGACTACGCCGACCTTGACCCAAGCGAGTTGCAGATAGCTGCGGCCCCCGCCGCCAAACATTATTCGTTGCTTGCGAGCTATTTGCTCAACCTTTGGAGGGGCGGCGTCGTTGTGCGCAATATGATCTGCGCCGATCTGCGGGATTTCATCGACTTGGGGGCACAGGATGAAGCAGCGGATTTGCTGCTCGTGCTGCGGCTATTCCTTTCGGGCTATCCAGAAGCCAGGGGGCGTCGATCCGCGGCGAATGACGGCGTCTGGACCGAAAATCGGCATTGACACGATATAGTCCGCAGGGGTGTACCATTCATTTTCGCCAGTGAAGCTGGTTCGAGTAACGCTCTCTTTTTTGACTGCTGCGCGCGCAGGTTCTTCACCGGCGTCAAGCAATCGATCAAGCGTCTGCGTGACAATACAAAGTTGCACCTCTTCAGCGTCGCGGCGGGCGCGGCGCTAGATGTTTGAGGTTACAAATAGCCCGCAAGTTGCAATCTTTTTCGGTAATCGTTGACGAAAGCCTCGAAATCGGGCGGGGGGTCGGCCTTTCCGCCGTAACTGCATGTAGAGCAGGGCGATTTCTTGATTTCATAACTGAACAGGTCCTTGCGCCATTGCACATACTGGACGTTGGTCCATTCCAGGAAAATATTGCTATTTTCGGTGAGCCTGCCGAGCGAATACTGGTTTTTGGCAAAGGCATCGGGCTGGATCTGGCAGCAGGGCAGCAATTCGCCGTCCCATTCGATTTGCATCTGCGCAAAGGGCATAAAACAGGGGGCCGATCGGATCATGCCTTTTTCCACGGCCAGGCTTTGCCCGCGATCTTGCATCCAGAGCACACCATTCCCGTCGCGGGCATGGAAATCCTGCGCTAAACAATAGAACAGCATGGCTGAGCCGGTGTCGACGTTTGCGACCCGCCTGTTTTGCGCCGGATTCATTGCATAGGAGAAGGGAAGCCCGAGCTTGCTCAACCGGCGATCCTGATCGAGCAGAAGATCGGGAAAACTCGTTCCACCGGCGGCTTCGTGGATCGTCATATAGATTTGGAAAACACCGGCCTCGCCCAAGTCGGTGACATATGCGGCATCAAGATAATCTCCGTTCGTGAACACGGCGATCGAGCTTTTGGGCAAAAATGCCCTGATTTCGCTGATGCGCTTGAGGGCATAGTCTTTATCGGCCAAAGGCTCATTATAGCGGTTGATATGAATCCCACCCGCATATTCAATTTTGCATAACTGCCGCATGACGTTCAGAAACAGCCCGTCAGACATGAAGTTCTTGGCTGAAATTCTGTCCACAAGCGAATTCGGACAGTAAGGGCAGCGTCGATTGCAATAGCTTGATATCGAAATTTCGATTGTCTCCACGGCGTTTTTAAAAAGCTCTTCGGCTTCGTCAATAGTCAAATTGGGACGAAAGTGATTGGGTTGAAGTTCCATCAGCGCGCTTCCGAGCTTCTTGCCATTTCAGGTTCGCACCAGCGGGCCGTCGAACTAGGAAATGGAAACTCTGAATTAGAACACCGCAACCTTGCCGGTATCTGGCCGTTTGTTGCATTTTGAGATCAGGTCTATTCAAAGCTCTTTACTGAAGTTCATTGAGAGGAGCGCTTCGAGACCGCCGAGAGCTGTGGCGTAGCGATCCTATTTAGGCCGGTCTTGCAGCGGATATGCTTTGTCGGTCGCTACATGCGTTCCCTAAAATGTTTTGGGGAAGATCTTGGGTGATTCTGGCAAATACGTTTATGTGGCGCTCCATAGAGCCGCGCCCGTGCGATTCATGATTCCCCCCAAAGCCCTCCGCCTGGACGAAAGAATTCTTCGTCGAAACCATCCGGCCGCGGGCGCGGGCCGGCCAAGTGCGGAAGGCAGGCGTGCGGGGCGCGTGCGCTGAACAGGCGCGGCCCGACCGAGCGGGGATCGGTTCGGCGCAACGGGCGGTGTCGCCGAACGAGGACCAGCCGGAGGCCGACCATGCACTTGTTGGCGCGAAAGCAGGCCCACGTGGTGTGGTGAACGTGCATGGGCGCGGAGAAGGCCCGGCGCGAGGTACGGGCGCTGCACAAGCGGCATTTGTGGCGCAGGCGTTGCCCGACTGAGCGCTGCACAGGTGCGGACGCGGAGAGCCCGCGGAAGGCGAGCGCGGCCGACCAGGTACGCCGGCTGGCGAGATGATGACCCGGTGGATTGCGGATTGAAGTGACGGTGGGGGCTGCGCCACGGGTTCGAACTTCGCATTCGCCAACGATGCAAGGAGCGGATCGCAGCCGATTGAGGTCCGCCCTGGTAGCAATATCCGGCGTCGAGGCTAGAACGTGAAAGGCCAGAAATTACAGTGCCATGGCCGCTAAGTTCGTGGACGTTCGGGAACGTTTATCGGGCAAATGTTGGACACGACACCCTTTTAGACGGCCACTATATCATTAAGCTATTGAAATAATTGGCGCTCCCTAGGGGACTCGAACCCCTGTTTTCGCCGTGAGAGGGCGACGTCCTAGACCGCTAGACGAAGGGAGCCTCGACCGGATGCCGGGTTCTATTACGCGTCGCCGCGGCCTGCAAGCAGGAAACCTGGTCCTGTCCGGATCCGCGCCATTGACCGAACGGCGCGGGCGCTCGGCTCAGCCTTCGGCCGTGCGGATGAGCGAAACGACCCGATCCGCAGGCTGGTAGCGCGGCAGCGGATTCCCGGCAAAGTTATAGACCCCGATATGGGTAAGCTTGCCCTCTGTGTCGAGCCAAATCTTGCCGCCTATATCGCGCCACTTCTGGCAAAAGCCGAAATCCTCGCTGATGTAGGTCTTGGTTTCAGGATCGATCATGCATTCGAACAGGGAATAATTATCTTCGCCTTTCGCATTGCTATAGGCATGGACGCGCTTGTAGCGGCTCTCCGGATAGGCCGCGACCATCCGCTCGATCGCCTGGCGTTTGATCAGCAAAAAGCCGCCGCCGCAATACAGGCCGGTCGCGAAGCTGCCGTCGCGTTCGAGCTCTTCACCGGCACACAATGTGCCGACATAGAGCAGCGGCGCCGTCTGAAAAGTTTCTCCCATGGTGATCCGCTTCAAGGCCGCATTGTCCCAGTCGATCACTTTCAGCGGATAGATGCCTGAGACGACATCCTTGTCGAAGGCCAGCATGCGGTGCACATGTTGCGGCTCGAAGCTGATGTCCGCATCGATGAACATCAAATGCGTTGCAGCCGGTGTATTGAGAAACTGAGTGACGAGCGTATTTCGGCTGCGGGTGATGAGCGAATCATGACCGAGAAGCGCAACAATGGTGTCAATATTCGCTTGGCTCCCATACTGGATGAGACCGAGAACCGAGAGCATGTAATGTTGCGAAACGAGCCCGCCAAAACACGGGGTCGCAATGAAGATCGCTGGTTTTGTCGCGCTTTGGGTCATGAGCTTCCTCAAACGGCGGCCTCGAGCGGGCGGCGCAGACAGGCTCA